>JBGPBQ010000045.1:0-18839 GCA_041481345.1 Anaerolineae bacterium | reverse complement strand
CAAATGAAAACCTGATCGATTTTTTTATGCAAATCTGGATACATAGTTTTAACCCATAATCCTGTTTAAACACAATGGACCCGGTAATACCGGGCCCACGGTGTTGTAGTTATGAGTATTAACGTACCAGTGCTGAAGAAATCTGGCTGAACACTTTGGAAATCTGGGTGCCGAGGACGGTTAGAACAACGATGACAACAATCGCAATTAGTACAATAATCAATGCATATTCGACCATACCCTGACCCTTTTCCTTAGGCGAGAACAACATGGCATTCACCTCCTTCCCTGCACGGTTTCTTTGGTACTTTCCCAAAGTTGATAACATTATATGAAATTTCGGTGAAAAAATCAATATCAATCGCCTTAATACTTACTAACAATTATGCAAAGGCTGCTGCATTAACTGCAGGTATTTGAAATAAAATATGTGCACCGTGCCCGATCGTACTGTGAACCTCCATGCTCCCCCCCAGCATTTGTACCCTGTCGCGGATTACTTTCAACCCCATGCCACCGGATTCCTGCACTTTGTCTACATCAAACCCTTTGCCGTTATCCTCAAGACTAACTCGTAAGCCTGTTGTGGATGAATCCATTTGCAGGATCACCTGAGTAGCCTGGCTATGGAGAGCGATATTCCCTAATAATTCCTGGATGGCTCTAAATACCATCACCTCAAGATACGATTCAAACCGTTGTTCCATCCCGGTAGAAATTAATCTCACTTCGATCCCTGATTGCTCTTTGAACGTGTCCACATACCTGGTGATAGTTGGCACCAAACCCAGATCATCCAGCATCATCGGGCGTAAATCAAAAATAAAATCGCGCACTTTTTGAAAGGTGGATGAGGCAGTTGTTTTTACTCCGGCAAGCTCTTCTTTAGCTTTTGATTGATCGATGTCGAATAATCGCATCGCAATCTCTGTCTGCAGGATAAAATTCGATAAAGCTTGCGCCGGACCATCGTGCATTTTACGTGCGAGCCTGCCACGTTCAGCTTCCTGAGCTTGAATGATCATTTCCACCGACTTCGCCATTGCCAGTTGGTCTTTCTTGACACCGTTCTGATCACTTCCGCCCGATTCCAACGCCTGATTTACCCTTTCCAATATGCTCAGATAATGATCAATGTGAGTATGATCACTCTGTAGTTTATCGATTTGCCCTCGCATGACGAATAGCCTCTGCTGTGCATCCAATGCTGCATCATATGCCATTCGGATATCTGCTTTTGAGGCTGACTCAAATTGAGCCTGGATCTGCTGTAAATGAGCTGAGATCGAGGCATTCCTTTGTTGAATCCTTGAGATTTCGAGCTGACTTTGCTCAATAAGCAGGATAATTTCTTTTAATTCCTTTTGTGTTTGCTCCAGCTCAATCCTACAATCTTTTTTGAGCTGTTCCCAAATCGAGAGCTCTTCTTGGTCCTGGGTCTTGCTAGGCAAAGTCATTTTCAGCACTCCTCAAACCACTTACTCCTTTTTAATATTGCTGAAGAGTATAGCACAGTAGGACACCACGAGCAACCATCATTGCTAACAATTCTAATAACTAGAAGGAATAACTCCTCATGTATAATGCTTGTACACCCCAGGAATAGTGTTATTAATGCATAACATTGAAAAAGCATTCATTCAAATTTATACCTGCCTTGTCCTGGCATTAATTATATGGAATTCGATCAATACCATCCGGTTTCCATTAGGCGCTGACTATGGAGAAGCACCGCTGATGGATCAGGTACGGCGTATTGAAAATGGGGATACATTATATAAGTCCAATATCAATGAGCCGCCTTACGTGATTGCCAATTATCCACCTCTCTATCCATCCTTGGTAGCAGGCATCAATCATATATTAAATATCCCCCTTTTCGCAGCCGGACGGATTACCTCGTTTTTTTTCTCCCTTATAAGCGGCTATATAATCGGCTTATTCGTTTATCGCCTCACTGGAAATAAGTGGCTTGGCGTTTTTAATACTGCACTATTCTGGGGTCAGCCATATGTGTTGTTCTGGTCTTCACTGGCGCGTGTGGATTTTATGGCCCTTGCATTCAGCCTACTTGGGTTATGGATCCTCTATCGATATAGGGATTCCACAGCCGGGATCTTGTTTGCCTGCCTATGTTTCCTTATATCAGCTTTCACCCGGCAAACCTATTTATTATCGGGTCCACTGGCTGGTTTTGTATGGTTATTGCATTGCAACCGTAAACGCGCCTTCAC
The DNA here is from genome assembly GCA_041481345.1 of Anaerolineae bacterium. GTDB lineage: Bacteria > Chloroflexota > Anaerolineae > Anaerolineales > UBA4823 > FEB-25. The sequence goes on along the minus strand of JBGPBQ010000045.1, from coordinate 16,605 downwards.
TTTTATATTAATTTATGGCGCAACAGGTCTACTCATATTTGGAATGATTAATGCAATCACTAATGGCGGGTTATTTTTAAATATTGTGACAGCAAATATTAACCACTATGACTTGCTCCTGGCATTTTCCTGGGTCAGAAAAATATTTATCATCTGGCCAATCCTGCTATTGACGAGCATAACTGTAGCCATCATGGCTATATACGCAAGATACAAACCAACTTCGAATAATCATCTTCAAACTTTACAACAACCTTTTGTTTATTATGGTCTGGTGTTTTATACGATTGGAGCAATGATTTCTGCAGCAACCATTGGAAAGATTGGCTCTAATGTGAATTATTTTCTGGAATTGATCGCGGTTTGTGCCATCTGGTGTGGATTAGCTTTAAGCATTATATCTAATCAGAAAAAAACGATCCGATGGATCTTCCTCGGATTATTATTTATACAATCCATTTGGGTATTGTCATTTAGCTATAGTGCAACCCAACTTAACATTGGAAATTTACGGGATAAACTAAGCACCTACGAAATTCTAAATACAAAAGTCCAGACAGCTGTTAAAAATGGTATTGTATTGTCAGATGATTATATGGATCTGATCGTTTTAGCTGACCAACGGATTTATTATCAGCCTTTTGAATACGGTGAGCTTTACTACGCAGATTTATGGGATCCAACCAAATTTGTTAACCAAATTAACGATCGTCAATTTCCACTGATCATAATTGGTGGAAATTCCCTGAGTAAGTGGTGCTGTTGGTCTCCAGCAATGATAAATGCACTAGAGACAAACTACCAAATCGAGGCTGAAAATAATGTGCTTATTCTTACTCCAAAGAAATAGTTGGTGAGTACAAACCTATGCTCCCAATGATTCTTTGGATAGTTATGCGCGTCATAACCAGTGTTATCGCTGGTTTGGTATCCTCGATCAAACCAATGACGCCCGTAGAGCTGACTGTCCCATTATTCCCCCCAAGTGCACCGATTAGTCAATGGCTTGAGCGAGCATTTTTGTCTCCTTGGATGCGTTGGGATGCTCTTTGGTACCAACGGATTGTCACCCAGGGATACTCTGCCATTGACGGCACCGCCCAATTTCATCCGCTCTATCCCTGGATGGCGGTTCCATTCACCAGGTTAGGGTTCACACCTAGCTTAAGTTTATTGATCGTTAGCTCACTAGCGGGAATTGCTTTGTATTATGCCTTCGTCAAACTAGCACGTTATGATTTGCCCCCCAGTGATGCAGTTTTTACACTGATGCTATTTGTATTTGCTCCTCCGGCTTTTATTATTTTTACCCCATACTCCGAAGGATTATTTCTACTGACAGCAGTATTATGCATGGTTTTTATACGCCAAAAATCTTGGTGGCTGGCTGGTTTACTGGGTGGATTGGCAGCTCTGACACGCCAACAAGGGATAATCTTATTAATACCTATGGCTTGGGAGCTATGGGAAAATGCCGGTCGAAGGGTGATAAGTCTACGGAAGCAATGGCGGGACTGGCTCTCGCTCGCCCTAATTCCCGCGGGTTTATTGGTGTGGCTTATTTATCGAGCATACTATCTACGTGACTTGCACGTCAATCTTACAAATTTTCAGGAATTCCTCTATTCCACCGCAATTTCTCCGAGTGCTACCAAAGTCGTGCCAATGCAGCAATTTGTGTGGCCATGGCTGGCACTTAAAAATACATTTACCAAACTGATCACACAACCTGATATCGATATTTGGGTAAATATCATCGCTGCACTCGTCTTCTTGATTTTATTATCGCTCTCTTGGAGAAAATTACGCCTGAGCTACAGGTTGTATTCTGTCCTGATTACGATAGTTAGTTTCAGCTATTACACAGGTTCCATCCATCCATACATGGGCCTGCCCAGACATTTATTCCTTGCTTACCCGGTTTTTATTGGCCTGGCGGCATTGGTTAAAAATCAGTGGATGAGGCTGCTCCTCGTCGGATTGAGTATTTTCACTATGTCATTCCTGCTCATTCTGTATGTTTTAGAAGCCTGGGTACCATGATGGATAAGCAAGAGTGAGGACAAGCGTATGAAACTAAGCATAATTATCCCTGTTTATAATGAAGAAGATTTAATTGAGAAGGTAGTAGATCAGGTATTTGCAGTCGATCTTGGAAATATTGAAAAAGAAATTATTATCTCGAATGATGGGTCAAAAGATCGCACATATGAGATCATTCAAACTCTCCTGGTAAAATATCCAGGAATAATTACCTATCATTCGCCGACGAATCTGGGAAAAGGAGCAGCAGTACGCCTCGGAATCGCAATTTCTACGGGTGAGCTGATTACAATTCAAGACGCTGATATGGAGTTAGATCCTAACGAATATCCTCGTTTATTATCTCCCCTGCTTAATCATGAAACCAAGATCGTTTATGGCTCTAGATTCTTGAACTCAAAAGTAAAGCTTAAGCGGGAATCCTTCCTGGCGAATCGCTTATTAACATTCCTGACCAACCTCCTTTACGGGTCTCGTCTCACAGATATGGAAACTGCCTATAAAATGTTTTTTCGTGAATCCATGGATGGCATCCGCTTACGCTGTGTCCGTTTTGATTTTGAGCCAGAAATTACTGCCAGTTTTTTAATCAGGGGTCACCATATCTACGAGGTACCCATCTCTTATTCTCCACGGTCGGTGCAAGCAGGTAAGAAAATTTCATGGATAGATGGGTATGAGGCGATTTACACGCTCATTCGCTGCCGTTTTTTCAACCGGAGATAAAGCTGTGCGCAGTTCTCTCACTAGCAACAAGCTGATTTACCGGGTAGCCTTATGGGTTTTGCTCATCGTATCTTTATTTGTATTGATCAGGATTGCACCCATACTCACTAAGCCCGAAATCATCCCCAGTGATGATTTTGTGCGATATTGGGCAGGCGGAAGGCTAAACCTGCAAGGTGAAAACCCGTATGATCCTCGAAAGATCGAACGGTTACAAATCGAAGCCGGCGACTTTATATCGGGTCAAAATGCGAATTCGATTATGCTAAATCCGCCCTGGGCAATCTCCCTCATCATGCCATTTGGTTTATTTAATTATTCTATCAGCAGGCTGGCATGGCTGATCACCTCAACCTTTTTGATACTAATATCCGCACACCTGCTGTGGCGTATATATTCACACAACCCAAAACATCAATGGTTGGTTCTACTGATCGTATTCATCTTCGCTCCAACGATATCAGTGCTTGAAAAAGGGCAAATTACGGCATTGATTCTCCTGGGTATCACGGGATTTCTGTATTACACTGTTATCGACCGTAACGACTGGCTTGCAGGCATGTTTTTAGCTCTGGCATCGATCAAGCCTCAAATGATAGTATTATTCTGGGTTGTTCTCCTTTTTTGGATCATCCAACAGCGTCGATGGTTGATCCTTATAAGTACTACAATCACAGTACTATCCCTTATCTTGTTTGCGATGATTTTTAATCCCCATATTATCCAACAATACTTTGGTATGCTGCAAACTTACCGTATTTCCGATTGGGCTGTGCCAACGATCGGTTCTTATTTACGCTTCTTCTGGTTTGGGACGCAGCGATTTTGGCTGCAATTTCTACCCGCGGTGCTTGGTGGGGTTTGGCTTATTTATTATTGGTACCGGTATCACAAAACCTGGAATTGGTTGGATCAGCTGCCGATTATTCTCCTGGTTTCTATGGTCGTTTCACCTTATTCGTGGACTTACGACCTGGTTATCTTGATACCTGCGATCGCCTTAGCAGCAATTTGGATTGCGACTGACTGGAAACGTTGGGCTACACTGCCGTTGGTCGTCGTATTTATGGGCATAACTGTGCTCGATTTAGTTTTACATATGAAATTAGATGATTTCTGGTTCATTTGGGTAGCTCCGGCATTACTGATCTGGTTCTTGTTCGTCCGCTGGCAGTACCCCAAATCTCATACTAGGTTATCCATGCCAGCTAACTGATAAATTTATGTCAAAAACCACCATTCAAGAGCTGCCAACAAAATCGAAACGAGGGGGTATTAGCCTTGATATCCTATGGGTATTGGTAATCTTATCTGGATTCCTTTTCTTCACCTCATTAATCCCTCTTCCCCCGAATGACTTTTGGTGGCATCTCAAAATAGGGGAATATATATTCGCCAACCATTCCATCCCCACCACGAATATTTATGCCTGGACGCTTCCCTCAGACCAACCCTTTTTTTATGCCGCCTGGCTGGCTGAGCTTTTATTTTATATTTTATATCGCTTGGGGAATCTGGATTTACTCATCTTCGCTCGCACGTTACTTATCGGTATCACAATGTGCCTTGTTGCCATAGAGTCTCGCCGCCGGAGTGGCTCATGGCGCATCGCCGCCCTGGTGATTGCCTTGCTCAGCCTGATGATCACCAATAATTTACTCGTCCGGACGCAAATGTGGGCATGGCTGCCATTTACGATTACATATATTGTCCTTAAAAGATATACAGAAGGTAAGCTAACCTGGCCCTGGCTGCTACTCTGCCCGGCATGCATGATTCTTTGGGTGAATGTCCACGGAAGCTATATATTGGGTTTAATTCTTCCTGGTGCTTTCTTTGTCGGAGAAGTAATCCGGAAGTTGCTAAAGCAGTCTGATGCATTAAATTGGCATCAAATCGGATGGGTAGGCATAACCGGAATACTATCTGGAGTGGCACTGCTGATCAACCCCCGTTTTACCGGAATTGTCGGCTACACGATAAACCTCCTCACAAACCCTCCTAGCCAACAACTAATACAAGAATGGCAATCCCCCACCCCGCAGGGTATTGCCAATATATTCTTTTATCTGAGCATCCTGATATTTATCATCGTGCTTGCCTATTCAAAATATCGGCTCATGCTAACAGAGATCATTCTCGTCGTTGGGTTCTTATGGTTAGCCTGGTCGGGTCAGAGATACATAGTTTGGTATGGTATTATCACCATGCCCATCCTGGCGCGGCTGATAAAAGATCTTCCCATCAAAACGCTTGCATTCGTACCTCAAAAAAACTGGCTAAATCTGGCGCTGGTAGTATTGATCTTCATACCCACGCTCGCTGTCCAACCATGGTTTGTTGAGCGCGTACCGCTACCTGATACCTACTGGCAGCAAGTGCTGCGTGGGTCTCCAGCTGGACCATTGGTCGGGATTGAGACACCTGTCGCTGCAGCCGATTACTTAAAATCACATCCCGGCGGACATTTATTTAATGAAATGGGCTACGGCAGTTACCTGATCTGGGCAGTTCCTGAACAGGGTGATTTTGTGGACCCACGCGTGGAGCTTTTCCCATATGGTCAGTGGATGGATTATATCCAGGTGAACAACGGCGCTAATTACAATGAAATTCTGGTGAAGTACGGCGCGGACAGAATATTGTTGGATAAGAAATTGCAACCAAGTCTCGCATCAGCATTATCTAAAGACCAGCAGTGGAAAATGGAGTACGATGACCAATATGCGCAGATCTGGTTAAAGGTCTCTAACCCTTGATATCGACCCAGAATGAGTGAAAATATTTAATTGTCGAATTGTCGAGGAACTCTGGAATAGATCAAACATGACAATTTTAAATGCCAGGCGTATAAGAGATTATCCAAGGTTGATGTTGTTTTCAACCTGGCTGATAATGGGGCTGAATTTGCTGTTCCATCAAGGCTGGATTGGTGCATTCGGTCAGGTCATCGCGGGTGATTTCATCATGTTTTATAGCACCGGGTCGATCTACCGAACTAACCCTTTCCTGATTTACGATTATGAGACCCAGAACCAAACCCAGCAAGCGTTGGTAGCGCCAAGCGTATTGCCTGGCTACAATCCATTTATGAATCCCCCTTTTGTGGCGCCAATTTATTCATTGTTGAGTTTTATATCCTTGCATTGGGCTTTACTCGTTTGGACGATCCTGGCCATATTATCCGTATTTTTATCCGTAAATTTATTGCTCAGGCTTGTTCCAAATGACAAAAAAATAACAGGGTTATCCTCCGTTCAGCTGGTTATTATAGTCTTATCATTTTTCCCTTTTATTGAAGGGCTAATCGCAGGTCAAAATCATTGGTTGACCCTGTTATTAACCACCGGCATTGTTTTCTTCATGTTTAAAGAAAAATGGTATCTGTCTGGTATGCTAGCTGGTCTATTAATTTATAAACCTCAATTTGCCCTCGGGTTTATCATCTTGTGGTTTATATGGGGAAAATTCAAGGCCGTGATATCCTTTGCGGTGATCACAGCAGGCTGGGTGGGATTGTTCGCACTCATTAATGGATTCGACCTTTACCGGACGTATCTTCAGCTCAGTCAGGTCTTTATGGACCTACCTTACATCCCTGGCTTTCCCAATTACCTTTTAGTAACATTCTATGGTTTCCTAACCAGCTTTTTCCCTCATGATATCCAACCTGTCCTCTCCCTGCTTTCTCAATCCTTATTCATAATTAGCGCGTTTGGACTGGCCTGGTTGGCGTTTACACTCAGGAAGGAAGATATATATAAACGGATACCTGCCGTTGTAGCCGCTCTTATCCTTCCATTGTTAGCCACACCTTATGCTTTGCTTCATGACATGGTTGTCCTGATCCCGGCATTTGTATTATGGGCAATCTATTCCAATTCGCGTCATTTCATCTATATCTCAGCCTCAGTTTATCTGGGAGCATTTTTTCTGACCTTGGTGGCGGCTCTGACAAAAATTGCCTGGGTATCCTTGCTGACTATGGGTCTATTTATCGCCATGGTCATCTGGGCCTTCTCTAGACGAGACCAAGCGCCCGAGATAAGTGCAATTCAATGACCTGGTGGAAACCGATCGACCGCATTTTAACGCCCCGGCGATTGACCTATGCCTTAATTGCCGGAGGTGTTTTGTGGTTCGCCTGGATGATCAGCGTTTTGTTCGGGCCTGGTAATATGGACCTCGCCGGACAGGTTGTCGGGACTGATTATTTGCAGTTCTACTCAGCGGGTGTCACTCTTCGACAGGGACAAAGTGCCAACCTGTACAACTTTCAATATCAAAGCCAGCTGGAGCAGACGATTGCTGGCCCAGGATTGACAAGCTTTCACGCCTTCATTACCCCTCCTTTTTTTGCCTGGCTTTACGTTCCCTTTACATTTCTGCCTTATTCCTGGAGTTTTCTTATTTGGAGCCTGGTCGGCTTCTTTTTCATTTGGGCAAGCATCAAATTAATTGCTGCAGACCAGCCAAATAAAAGCTTCGTCTGGACGCTCACCTGGTTCCCCATCTTTGCGGCGATTAGTTTTGGGCAGAACAGCTTATTAAGTCTGTTTTTATTTAGTCTGACCTATTGGCTTTGGAAAAAGGATAAATACTTCTTAGCTGGGCTGGTTAGCAGCCTTATATTATATAAGCCGCAGTTGGTGTTAGGACTCGGATTGTTGTGGTTATTGGAATGGCGCAGCAGCTGGAAATCTCTCTTGGGGTTGGCAGCTGGAGGAGCGACTTTGGCCGGTTTATGTTTTTGGCTGCTGCCTGCTGCCAGCCGAGCATACATCGACCTCGCCCGTAACTTCCTGCCCGGTTTGATGTATCAGGATCAGTTTCCCATTTGGCATCTCCACTCGTTGCGCGGATTTTGGACCATGTTATTCCCAGGTACCCATTGGCTCTCCGAAGGATTGTCATTGCTCTTATCCATGGCGGGAATAGTGGTATTCATCTTATACTGGCAGAAAAACCGCTTGAATAAAAGCCTCTTGTTTGCCGGAGCGATCTGCCTCACTATCTGGATCACCCCACATGCCATGATCTATGATTGGAGTATCCTGATTATCCCTGCCATGCTATTCTGGCAAGCTTTCCCACATTTAAAACCGGTATTAAAGACCATGTATGCCCTGGAGTGGATTGCGATGTTTTTAAGCACGCCGTTGACCCTGGCTCAATTAAAATTCCTCCCCGTTGCATTTCAAATCAGCATACCAGTCTTGTTCTTGGTCTTACTGATGATTTATCGACAAACAACGAATAATAATAATAAATATGACGATTTGGAAATTTCTAAATAGTAAGCGTCTCAGGGATTACCCGCGTCTCATCCTTATTGCCAGTGGTGGGGTGATCATATTTAACATTATCCTTCGTAATGGGTGGATTGGAGGATTGACAGGAATTTTGATGTGGGGTGATTTTATCGACTATTACGCTGCTGGTATATTATATAGAACCAATATCGCCCAATTATATAACCCTGCAATCCAGGAAAGTACACAATTAAAATTAATCGCCCCGACCGTGCCACCTGGAGTAACATTTTATAGCTACCCGCCAAACGCTGCCTTCTTACACTCGGTTTTACAATATATATCTTTACCCATCAGCATTCTAATATTGTGTTTTATCAGCCTATTTTGTGTCGTCGTAGCAGCAAAATTAATGCACCAATACCTGGTACCCGAGTGGCTGGACCAGGGCGGGCTCTCCTATTTTCAGCTCTCTATCTTGATTTTTTCTAGCTTTGCATACATTGAAGGCTTCACCGCCGGCCAGATGCATTCAATAACTCTTTTACTCATGGTAGGGATTCTAATTGCCACCATGAAAGAAAAATGGTTTCTTGCTGGTTTATTAGCCGCAGGATTAACTTATAAACCCCAATTTGTTATAGGCTTCCTCATTATTTGGCTTGTATGGAAAAAATATTATGCCATCCTATCATTTATTCTTTTTTCACTGATTTGGAATGGCATCGTCCTGATTACGAAGGGTATTAACCCGTATCTGGATTATGTGAACTTTACAAAAAATATGATTTATTTGCCTAATGTAAAAGAGGGCTTTCCGAATGCAATTCTATCCACCACTTATTCATTAATCGCCTCCATGATTCCCATCAAATATACATCGATATGGACTGCTATATATTTCGGAATTATATTAATTTTTATCATATTGTTTGGTTTGTTGGCTTATAAGGTTCGCAAACAATCGATTTCAAATCATAACGTTATTTTAGCGATGGCGATGTTGTTCCCCCTATTAATTACTCCATATGCACTGCTCCATGATATATTATTACTTTTTCCGGTAATGATTTTACTGGCGGTGGATCACCAGGGAGACAAGCGCTTATTATTGCTCGCCATAGGTGTATATCTTGCCATGCTGATAATTCCAATGCTAAGTTTTGCATCGAAAATTGCACTGACTGGTATCATCCCCACAATCGTATTTATCTATTGCAGCCAGCGATCGGTTAAATTACTGAGAGCCTGATGTCCTGATAAAAATATAAGATTCCGCGTCATTATATATTTTCTTCCAATTTGCTGACGCTTCTGCTGCCCTGACCAATACCGGTTGATCCACTGGGCTCAACATCAGTGTGTTGACCCCATAATTCCTCAATTGAGATTCCCAGTCTCCATCTGCATTGCTGATCTTTAGGTAATCAAGCCAGACTTTCTCAGGGAATAACTCGATCCGTGAATCCACAAACACCTGGTATTGCGGGAAAGCCGCCCAAATGAGATAACTACCAAACGACATGGAATTAAACATTCGTCCAGGCGGATTTTCATCCAATAGGAATTGCGTTGCCTGGACCGGCGTTTCCGCTGAGATCAATCCAGCTTTGGCAGCTGGTAAAGGTATGAGGCTTTTAAACCAGGGGAGGGAAATTACCCCCATCAACACGATCGCTAATGCAAACAAGATATTTAGGAGCCGCGATCCTTCCTGGCTGGCGGTTTTTCGCTCAGTTTTTTGATATCGATTGACGATGGCAGCTATATGCTCCGCTACGATCGGGGCCATAACCAGACCGTACCAAACACTACCCCGCGATGTTTTTAATCCTAAAATGCCGAACACAAGGAAAGTGGCAACTTGGAAGAAGTCAGGCCGTTTTGGGGATACTGCCAATAAAACCGCGCTTCCGATCAAACCACAGAAGAAAATTACTCCCATCGTTGTCCCAAAAGTTGGTGCCGCCCATTCTGTGACTAAATTTTGCACCACGCTGTTGCTGGTCAGCGTTTTTAGATATTCAATAATCCCCAGCCCGCGTGGGTTGAGTAGACATATTAGTACAGTGATCCCGAACACGATCCCTGGAACCACGATCCGTTTTACCTCGACCACTTGCTCGTGTGAAATTCGCCGTCTGATAGCCGTCCACAATTCCTGCCCCCACCAGATGCCGGTCAATGCCAATCCGATGATAAATGACCCGTGGCTGTTGACCCAGATCAACATGCATATCGGAAAAACTATCAGCCAACCCCATTGAGGCTTTTTCCGATATTCATTTATCGCCAATAGAAACAAGCTTGCCAATAAAAAAGTGATCCCCTGAGGCCGAACATTCCAATCATTCAATCCGAGAGCCGCTGCGAACAGCACACTCAGGGCAGCTATCCGCCAGCTGTTCGAGGTGAGCTTGCAAATCCAGAAGATCACCAGATACGCACAAGTGACCATCAAGCTTTGAACAAAAACCACCAAAGCTGGACCACCCAGCTTGTATATGCCATACAATGCAATCTCCATCAACCAAAACATCTGGTAGGATGGATACGGCTGACCGGCCTCGGTGTATGAATACACATCAACGGCTGGTATGGTTCCGTTGGTGGCTATTTCCCGACCGACCGTGACATGCCACCAGAAATCATAGGGGCGGATGGGATGCGTATTGACGAAGATAAAGATCCCCATTAATGCAACTAGACCCCATAAATGTTCAATGGAGAAGCGGAATTTAATACGATTCACTGAGTCTCAGCTCTTCCACCAATAGTTTTCGGGGTTTGATTGCCCACCAACGTACCCAATAGAGGCCAATGAGCAGCACCAACGGGAGTGGTATGATCAAGTTTAGCTGCATACCTGGCTGGCTGCCGGTAATGTCCAGCCAAAATAATGCCCATTCCCAAATAAATAGCAGCACACACAGTAGTACAGCTGCCCAATCACCTCCATGAGGCCATCTTTCGGTGAGCATCGCCGATATGAGGATGAGCGGAAGGATCAATCCAATTAAATTTGCAGGGATTGGTGGAATGCCAATCCATTGGCTGATTACCATGGTTAAGCACACCGTCCAAAGAAACCAATGAAACTCCTTCTTCAAAGCCAACCACCACTCCACGAGTAGAATAATTGCCAGGATCGCACTGATCAGCCAACCGAGCTGTTTCCCCAACCCAGGCCAGTTATTCTTGAATAGATATCCCGGTGAGCCAGGAGGGAAGTTCTGTGTAAATTTAATCAATATACGCAGGTATTGAAAGATCCAATCTGGCACGAGAAATAGCCCGACAACGGACATAAAAACCAGGGCAATAAAAAACCAGAAGATCAAGATTCTCTTCCTCTGGGACCCTGCCCAAACTAAGGTAAAAATTACCGGCAAGATGACCATTTGGGGTTGGATAGCCGATAGGGCTAATAAAATACCGGCCACTTCATTCCGATTTTGCTGAATCGCCAGGAGCGCCAACGCCAGGAATAATGTTGCCCATATTGACATCCCGCCATCCAGCCATGGAATCACCACGTGATAGCTAAAAATGGTAATAACCGAAATAACCAAGAAAATGTACCAGGCAGGTTTCCAGGCGGTCAGTATTAAACCCACAATGATGATGATAAATACCGCAGCTAGCTGAAGGGTCAACCATAACCCATGGGCAAGGGCTTTATCCCCGATTAATGCGAAAGGAAAGACCACTGCACCCGTATATAAAGGTGATGTGTACCTGGGTGGGTTACCCGGCGCAAAGCTATACTCTGTAACCACATTCTTTTGTATCTGGGCTGTTACGGGATCACTGTAAGGGCTCTCACCCCCTGTGACGAATGCATGGATGCTTATCCATTGAACTAAAAAACCTTCTCCCGAAATATTGTTCCCAGCAAAACGATAATTTCCCCACACCAATCCAACCAGAATTCCGATAAACAATACAATTACCAGAATGGAAGCAGCAAAACGTGATTGTTTCAAAGCCCCTCCACGGATGATTGGAGTATACCGTCAAACAATGAGATTTACAACATTGTAAGTTTATTCTTATTTCACTTTGTTTTAATGGGATTATAAGATATGATTAATTTAACATCCAATAATTACAGACCTTTTGGAGGAGATAATGATAAAAAACGATTTTTTACTCAGGAAACCGAGGCGACTTTTTTATTCCATCATCACTGCAATTATTATCGTAAGTTTTATCGCCCCAATTTTGACCACCAAAGCCTATGCATTAGATGTCCCGGTTCAAATATATCCACTGAATTTCGCCAATACAACCCCCGATACTGATCCACCCTTAGGAGTACCTTCATTCTCCTGGTCGACCGTTATGGGTGCGAACGTTTTTAGGTTACAGGTAGATAGTGAGATCGGTTTTAACTACCCCATTTATATGGATATCACAACCAGGAATATCACCTATACTCCTCAAACAGGATGGCAATTGTTTTCTGATGGCGAATGGTTTTGGCGTGTACGCGTCGAAGATCCATCACCTGTGGGAGATTGGAGTCCGATTTTTCATTTTACGAAAACCTGGGCCACCCCAGATCATAAACCAGAACTGCTTGCGCCAGCAGATGGATCATTATTAGCCTTTTTTGATGCTCCGACGTTCTCATGGACACCCGTCATGGGTGCAGCCAGTTATCGTTTTCAAATTGCACTTACACCTTTTGGCTTTGATACACCTGTGATGTCGGTAGATACCCTGGCTACTACCTATCAGCCGAATGGTCGATTAACCAATGGATTATTTTACTGGCGTGTTGTTCCAGTGGATACAGCTGATCACCTGGGAACACCCAGTATTGTCTGGTCTTTCACCACGGAATATGGAAGAGCGTTCAGGAATATGATTCCGACGCTGGTAAGTCCAGAAGACGAATCATTCCCTACATTCACACCGACGTTCCATTGGTTAGCGATTGAAGGTGCCGAATATTATCGGCTTGAATATACTTCGGATGAGACCTGTAATTTCAGTGTTGGGATTGGTTTAATCACCCGCCAGACATTCTATACACCAACGGATCCATTCCCAAACGATTTCCGCTATTGCTGGCGCGTACGAGTTCAATCTGGTCCCGCAGTTGGTGATTGGAGCCCGGTTTGGCATTTCCAAAAAACATGGAACCTCAAACCAGTACTCCTGACTCCGACCAACCTATACCAGACAACCTTGTATCCATTATTCAGTTGGACGCCAGTTCCTGGAGCTGCCGCCTACAATATTCAAATTGCCACCGATCCGTATTTCAATAACATTCCTGAATCAACAACCACGGCCAATACGACCTATTCACCTAGGGGAGTCTTCGGACCCGGTGACTTTTGGTGGCGTGTCAGGCCAATTGATGGAGGCGGTAAATTTGGAATAAATAGCGAAGTATCGCAATTTACGAGTATTGCTAATTCAGCTGCGCCAATCCTCATATACCCTTTGTATTACTACGAACCGAACAATTACGCCGGATTCCCAATGGAACCCTATGAAGATCGAACTGTTGCATATCCGATTTTCATGTGGCATCGGATTACGAATGTGCCGGGAGGCGGTATCTATGCTGGAGCATACCGCATCCAGGTAGCTGATACGCCTTACTTCAATGCGATAATCTGGGACTATGTCACCGAAAATACCAGTGCTACACCTGTACCAGATGATGATTTTGTACCCAATCCCAATTCTAATTATTACTGGCGTGTGTGTCCTCTCAGTGGAATTTCCCAACCTGATTGTTTGGTAAATCCCAGCACCAACTTGCAATGGTGGAGCCAGATATGGACCACTCAATTTTCCACCACCTTGGAGCTTACACCCACGGTTGGGATAGCACCTGAGTTGCTTCGACCAGCAATCGGCCAAGATTCGGTTGAGGCGACCCCCCTGCTTGAATGGTGGCCTTTTGAGGGAGCTACGCAATATCAGGTCGAGGTCAGCCGGGACGCGAATTTCTCGAACTCCGAAATAACACAAACAGTAGACATCCCTGCATATTCTCCAGTTATAAGTTTGGTTCAGCGAAGCCTTGGTCATACAGATTATGGCACTTTTTATTGGCACGTACGCGGCCTCACCGCAGATGGATGGAGTGATTGGAGTGACATCTGGCGTTTTCAAATTGCTTCACAATCCGAATGGCGTAGTACACGTACATTGGGAAGTCAAGCGAATAAACTGGATATTGGCCATGATCCAGCCAGCGATGCTTCGCAATTTTATGACCTGACAACTTTAAATGCCTCCCAATCTCAAGATTTTTGGTACTTTGGTTTCGATGCATATACAGCTACTATAGATATGACTTACGCGTTTTTCATTGACTTGGATAATGTTGATGGATCTGGAGCATCTTCACCCCCTGAACGAGCTTACCATGTCACCACCAACCCAGAACATCAACCTGAATATGCCGTTTATATTGACGTAGTTGGCGGTGTGATCGATAACCATGACGCTTGGGTTTTCGCCTGGGATAAATTTAATCATCATTGGGAATTCGGGCAAAGATTTGAAGCGATAGGTGCTCATGTTGCGCAATTTCTTGGTGGATATGTCGAGCTCGAATTGCCTTATGCAGCGATAGGAATGAATGAAGATACCAGCAGCGCTTCAGTGATGCTATTCAGTGTGAATAACTCCAATGGTGAGCTCCAGGATACTGTACCATCAAATATTATAGTACCCGAAAATACAATCCTCACCCGCTTTAGCGCTGTCTCCGAACATATGAATTTAATATTTCCTCCGAGCACTGCGACAGGAGATCCGACATCAATTACATCCATTCTGCCTTTCTATTGGGATTGGCCAACCGGTGATAATGGTGCCACACCTTTCGCAGGCTTTGTCTATGAGGTGTATGTCGATCAAGACTATACTCCTCCGGCGAAGGCAATTTTAGAGATTAGCACAAATACAAGTTATTACAGTATCAACCATGCTACCCTCACGAATGATATTGTGGGAGATAACATATACTACTGGCGAGTCCGGCCAAGATATATGTTCGAAGGTTATCCACCAGCATATGGCGCCTGGACAGGTGGATGGAGCTTTAATCGCAATGGTTTTAAGGCTCAAAATCTGACCACTTCGGTTACTTTTGCCACGCCCACCTTTAGCTGGGATATGGTGGAAGGTGCTGCTGTATATTTATTACAAGTTGCGACAGATCCAAATTTTGGAAATAGTGTAATCTCTATTGTTACGGCTATGAATTCTTATACACCTCCAGATACCCTCGCTCAAGATTTATATTACTGGCGTGTGCAAGTCATCCGTAGTGGCAATATTGGAAATGATTGGTCCGAAGTGGAGCAGTTCAACCTCAGCTTACCCACCCCGACTGGTCTCGCCCCCGACAATGGGTTAATCATCCACACTACCCCCACCTATTGTTGGGATCCGCTAGTAGGTTATGCGAATAATGAGCCAGTCCTGACTGCTTGGAGGTATTTTGTTCAAGTAAGTACTGATCCAAACTTCAGCAGTACGTATGATTCTTTCGATGTATTTAATAATTGTTGGACTCCATTCACCGGTTATTACGATGGGACGTATTTTTGGCGTGTAGCAATGATCGATGGCAGCGGCAGGATGGGGTCATTTAGTCCATCAGCCACATTCACCAAACAGTACCCGATAACCACTTTAATCAGCCCAATTTCTGAACCCGTCCAAGGGACACCAACATTTATTTGGACTCCGGTGGATGGCGCCGCAACCTATTCATTTGAAGTTTCTTGGTATCCGACTTTCTACCCATTATATGATTCAATCGAAACCGTCAACATCCGATATACTCCGACTTCGATCTATCAGAGTGAAAAAGTATATTATTGGCGGGTTGCTATCCGGGACCGCACCGGAAAACCGGGACCTTACACCGATGCCACTATCATCATCGGTAATAGATTTCCAGTCTTCCTGCCGTTAGTTAGGAGATAATAATCAAACGATGGAAGGCAATTTTCCGTAATATCTAAATGTTTTGGGTCGTTAGTATTGAGTCATACCAAACAAAAAACCAGTGGGTTTTTATCCCACTGGTTTTTGTAATTTTAACCTAGATACTCCCGCAGTCTACGGCGGATTGCAGGATGCCGCAAGCGGCTGAGTGCCTGTGCTTCAATCTGCCGTACACGTTCACGGGTAACCCCCATCTTCCGCCCCACTTCTTCGAGTGTGTACGCCTGACCATCCAACAAACCATATCGCAACTGTAAAATGCGCACCTCCCGTGGAGGCAGTCCATTTAAAACGACATCCAGGTGTTCGCGTAATAAATTGTAGGTTGCCGTCTCATCCGGTGCAGGCACTTCTTCATCCTGGATAAAATCTCCCAGGACTGAATCCTCTTCATCATCGGTTGGCGTTTCCAACGAGAGTGGACGCCTAGCGACCTGGATCATATTCTCAACTTTTTGAGGGGTAACCTCAAGCGCTTCAGCGAGTTCGTCCACGCTCGGGTCCCGCCCCAACCGCTGGGTGAGCTGGTGCTGCACACGCAGCAGTTTATTGATTTGGTCGCCCATGTGTACCGGCACACGGATCGTCCGTCCCT
>JBGPBQ010000044.1:0-19234 GCA_041481345.1 Anaerolineae bacterium | reverse complement strand
TTCTCATCTCAGCACATCGCCGAAGAGTATGAAACTCTTTTTCAGGAGGTAATCAAAGGTAGAAAATTCAGCCAATAAGGTGAACCAGTAACTTCCCATATCTATCTCGCCTCGTTGCTTTATCACCTAATTACCAGACACCTAATTATCTTATACCTATTTACCTAATACCTAATTACCTGATTGCCTATACCCAATAGCCATTATTATGACGAACGACAAAGACTACCTCTGGCTGAACCTACGTGACCTGCCTTATTTTCGCGCCATGCTCCGGGCAGTGGAGGCGCAGTTTTATCAGCAGTTCGAGCTGCCTGCACCGACTCTCGACCTGGGATGTGGAGACGGTCATTTCGGCAGGATAACTTTCGCCCGTAAGCTGGAGGTAGGGTTAGACCCGTGGACAGGACCCATTCACCAGGCGAGGCGTAATGGTGGTTACCAATCTCTGGTTCAGGCCGATGGTGGGATGATGCCTTTCCCCGATGGAAACTTTTCCAGCGCCATCAGCAACTCTGTCCTGGAGCATATCCCCCAGGTGCAGGAGGTATTGGTTGAGCTTAAGCGCGTCCTCAAGCCCGGTTCACAGTTCATATTCTGTGTGCCCAACCCGCGCTACCTGAGCGAATTATCCGTTGCTGGATTCCTCGACAGGATCAGGCTGGCAGGAGCAGGACGTGCTTATACGAGGTGGTTTCAACGCATGTCGCGCGTCGAGCATGCCGTATGGCCGGAGGTCTGGCAAGAGTGGTTGGAGGCCGCGGGTTACCGCTTGGAGAGATATTGGCACTATTTTTCGCCGGACGCCATGCGCGCCCTGGAATGGGGTCATTACTTTGGTGCTCCCACTCTTCTACCCCATTGGCTCAGCCAGCATTGGATCATTGCCCCGTGGCGCTGGAATTTAGTCCTCACGGAGCGGTTTGTCAGGCGGTATACGATCGCCAAGCCCGATCCACAAGGCACATTCACCTTCTACGTTGCAAGAAGTATTTGAACCCTCATGAGCCCATCCGATTCCAGAGATCATCCTTTTGACCAGGATTACTTCGCAACCGGTCCTTATGCCGAGGTGAGCTTCGCCCGTTACAGCCAGTATTGGTGGTCGAATCGTTACTACGCCTTGTTAGCTCGCCGGTATGGGCCGCCTCAAGGGAGGGTGCTGGAACTTGGTTGCGGGATGGGCCACCTGCTCACCTGGCTGACCGACCGCTACCAGGTCTTTGGCACCGATATCAATGCCTGGGCTTTATCTCAAGCGAAACGGAATGTACCTCAGGGGCAGTTTGCGCTGCTCTCAGCGGATACGATGTGTGCCTTTCCCCCAGCAGTCTTTGATATCTTGATTGCCAAACATGTGGTGGAACATTTGAGTCACCCGGAGCAGGCGATTGCTGAGATGTGCCGTGTGCTGAAAGTGGGCGGTTTGCTCATCCTGGTCACCCCCAACCTAAGTTCGCCTATGCGCATACGAAAAAAAGCTAATTGGATCGGTTATAGAGACCCCACTCACATCAGCCTCAAGCCTCCCGAAGAATGGCTCAGATCCCTCCAGGACAATGGGTTCCGGCTACGTAAAGTCTGCTCAGATGGTTTTTGGGATGCTCCGTATATATCAATCGTTCCAACCCGTTTGCAAAAGCTGTTCTTCGGTCTGCCTGGGGGCTTGCAAGCTGTTCTTGGATGGAGTATTATTCCCCTCCGTATGGGTGAAAGTCTGATCGTTCTGGCGGAGAAAGCATGAACCGTGAGCCAACGGTTCTGGATTATGTCAAGTCCCTGTTGCGGGGGAAGCCATTAGCGATTCCAGAAGCTCAAGAATTACCCGAAGTATCTCAACCATTCGCTGAACAATCTCAGGAGCAGGCTTTTGAAGCGGCTGAACAGACTGCTCCAGAACAAACCCCAGAGAGACGGGCTTTGGGAGCTATCCTTCCTTGGCGGTCGCTCTTGGCTCTTGGGATCGCCGTCGTAGCTCAGATATCGCTGATGCCGCGACCGAGCCGTGCCTGGATCCCTGGAGTGATCCTGTACGCATGTGCTGCGGTCGTGCTGGCCTGGTCTGTCTGGAAGGGGGAATGGCTTCCAGCAGAAATACCGGAAGCCGAAGAACGCCCGGAAGATTACCGGGTGCGTTCCAGATGGTTGTATATCAGCCTGCCCCTGGCGCTGGCAGCCTTTCTGACCCTGGGGGGCAACCGGTTCACCAAGCTTAATGTCATGCTGTGGGTGTTGGCGATTCTATTTACCATCCTGGCTTTCTGGCAGGGGGAATTCCCGTTCAAGGGTTGGTGGAAGCAGGCAAACGAGCGCCTGCACTTGCCATGGAAGCTGTCCCTGTCCGCCTGGACCTTGCTGGTCATTGCCTGTGTGGCATTAGTGGTTTTGTTCCGTACCTACCGCATGACTCAGGTTCCCCCTGAGATGGTCAGCGACCATGCTGAAAAGCTGCTGGATGTGTGGGATGTGTTGCATGGGCAGACGAGTATCTTCTTTCCGCGCAACACCGGCCGGGAAGCGATCCAGATGTACCTGACAGCAGGCATCATCCAGCTGTTCCATACTGGCTACACTTTCCTAAGCCTTAAGCTCGGCACCATCCTGTTAGGCTTGCTGACCCTGCCGTATATGTATTTGCTTGGCAAAGAGCTGGCAAACCGGCGAGTGGGTCTCTTTGCCGTGCTATTTGCCGGGATTGGATACTGGCCAAATGTTATCTCACGCGTGGGATTGCGTTTCCCGCTCTACCCAATGTTCGTTGCTCCCACACTTTATTACCTGATCCGAGGACTACGCACCTCCAACCGCAATGATTTTATACTGGCTGGTTTGGCTCTCGGGATTGGCCTGCACGGATATACTCCCATTCGCATTCTGCCACTTCTCGTCCTGATTGCCGTCGGTCTGTTTTTATTGCATCCGCAGGCAAAAGGCAGGCGGCTGCAGGCAGTATCAGGATTGCTGGTGCTGGTGCTGATATCCCTGATCGTCTTCCTGCCCTTGTTGCGGTTTGCGCTTGAATTTCCCACCATTTTCGATTTTCGGGCATTATCCCGCTTGGGTACCACTGAGCGCCTGCTACCCGGGCCTGCCTTGCTGATATTAATAAAGAACCTGTGGAATGCCTCGGTCATGTATTTTTGGTCAGATGGGAATATTTGGGTCCATTCTGTAACCGGCAGCCCGGCCTTGGATATTATTTCCGCCGCGCTGTTCTTCTCAGGTGTGATCTTATTATTCATTCGCTATATCAGGCGGCGAACCTGGCAAGACCTGGTTATCCTGCTCTCGGTCCCTGTGCTGATGCTCCCTTCTATCCTTTCTCTGGCTTTTCCGGATGAGAACCCGGCATTGAACCGGGCGAGTGGTGCGATTGCGCCGGTTTTCTTGATCATTGCCATCGCCTTGGATGGGCTCATGTCTGGTGTGGAGAAACGCATCCCATCCAAAACCGGGGCTGCGATTGCCTGGGGAATTGCCCTCATCCTGGTGTTCTTCTCTGCCCTGGGTAATTACGATCTTGTGTTTAACCAATATCAGCGCGCCTATGTGCTGTCTTCCTGGAATACTTCCGAGATGGGGAGCATTATCCGCGATTTTGGGAATATGTATGGCGGTACGAATAACGCTTACGTGGTCCCGTATCCATATTGGGTGGATACCCGCCTGGTGGGGATGAATGCCGGTGACCCCACCCGCGATTATGCCATCCCGTCCGACCAGATATCGGCTACACTGAACTTCCCCCAACCTAAAATGTTCCTGGTTAATCCTGAGGATCAGGCTGACCTTAACCTGCTGCGTCAGCTGTTCCCTCAAGGGATTGTTTCAAATTACGCCTCCAAGGTTGGTAAGGATTTTTACATCTACATGGTTCCAGCAGCCTCCTCAGCTCCTGGTGAGAATCCTGCAACGGGTGAGATACCCCTTCCATGAGACGAGATTTGAGATCTATCCGGATGGAGTGATGATTGTTTGGAAATAATTCCAAAAATCTAATTTCCGAAAAAACGACTTATGACTGAAGTCATTCCTTCTTCACGAACTCCAAAGAGGCAGATACACTGGGTGACCCCGCGGATTTACGATATTCTGCTGCTGTTCGTCCTTTTAATCGGATGTGTGTTCCGCTACATTGGCATCCAATGGGGAGATTGGCAATACCTCCATCCTGACGAGCGTTTCCTGATCTGGGTTGGGACGGATATCCAGCCGATCGGGACGTCTGCCGCGGTTCTCGGTACGCCTCCCAATACGATTAACAACCCCTGGAGGGCTAACTTCCCCAGCGCATACCCCGACTGCAAGAGCTGGGGTGGTTATTTTGATGCCTCCTGCTCACCGCTCAACCCGAATAACCGCGGCCATTCATTCTACGTGTATGGCACGCTCCCCATGTTTCTGACCCGCTATATTGTGGAGTGGGTTTACGGTCATTCAGGTTTTAATGAGATGACCGTTGTGGGGAGAATCCTTTCCGCGCTGATAGATTTACTGTCTGTGGTCCTGGTGTATGCCATTGGGTCACGCCTGTTCAGCAAAGGCGTTGGTCTGCTGGCGGCTGCCTTTGCAGCCTTCACTGTGCTTAATATTCAGCAGTCCCACTTTTTTACTATGGACACGTTCTTCAGCTTCTTCACCTTGCTGGCGGTTTATTTTGCCGTCAGGGTGAGCCTGGTCGAGCGCGAACCCAAGCCTGTTCAGTTGGATAGCGAAGGCGGCTCAAGTGAGCTCTCTTCCGAGGCAGAGGAGGGCGTACCATCCCAAAGCATTTCCTCCCGTCTCCTTGCCCTCATCAAGCATCCCTGCTTCGGTCTGTCCATCGCCTTTGGGATTGCCCTGGGCTGCGCCGTGGCTTCCAAGCTGAGCGCTGCTCCAGTCGCCTTCATCCTGCCGGTTGCTTTTGGGGTGGTTATCTTCCATAAACCCGCCCAGGAGCGCCCACGCTGGATGGTTAGCGCCATCGTCTATCTCGGGATAGCTGCCTTTGTCAGCCTGTTGGTTTTCCGGATTTTTCAGCCATATGCCTTCTTGGGACCGGGTTTCTTCGGTGTGAGGCCAAACCCACAGTGGGTGGCCAATATCAAGGAACAACGCTCTCAAGCCGCTGGTGACATCGATTTCCCGCCATCTCTCCAGTGGGCGCGTCGACCCATATGGTTCTCTGCCCAGAATATGGCCGAATGGGGTTTGGGAATTCCCCTAGCGATCCTGGCTGCCTTTGGTTTCTTATGGGCTGGCTGGCGGATGCTTAAAGGAGATTGGGAGCATCACGTTGTGCTGTGGTTGTGGGGAGGTTTTTACTTCGTCTGGCAGTCGCTGCAATTCAACCCGACCATGCGCTACCAGATGCCGACCTACCCAATATTGGCCATCTATGCTGCCTGGGCAGTGGTGGAGCTGTGGAATTTTCGCAAGCGGAAGTTGGAGCAGGGAAATGCGCAGGATAATTCGACGCGGTCATTCCGATTCAGATGGACAGGCGCAGCCTCAATATTAGCCGGCGCGGTTGTGCTCATTGCCACGCTTGCCTGGGCGATTGCATTCACCCTCATTTATGCCCGCCCCATCACCCGGGTGGCAGCCTCTGATTGGATCTACCAGAACATTCCCGGACCGATTAACCTGCACATCCTGAGTGAAGCCGGCTTATACAACCAACCGCTATCAGTCCCCTACGGGAGCACGATCCAACCCAATCTTCCGTATCAATTAAGCTTCAACGCCAACGCAAGTGGTGTAGTGAGCGATGTCTATCTGGCGCATGTTACCGATACCAATGGGGCGCGACCCGCTGTATTGATCATGTCACTCTCAACCACACCTGACGGTGGTCAGCCATTGGCTTCAACAATATTGACTGTCACACCCGCCTTGCCCGGTTCCTCGTCCAATCAAGGAACCGCGTTGAATTTTAACACCCCGGTCAGTGTGGAGGCTGGTCAGGTCTATTACCTTGAGCTGGCATTCAGCGAGCAGAGTCGTGTTCTAGACTTGTGCGGTCCGTTGGATGTAACCTTGCAAACATCCACTCAGCCGGTCATGCAGTCTGTGCCAGCCCCGGGTCAATGCTTGATCAGCTCGAGTTCACCCTACAACGTTGCCATTACGCCACAGGAAAGTGGATCGCTGCAGGCGATCACTCTGAGCCAGCTGGTTGATCAAACCCCAATATCAGGGCAGCAAACCCTGGTGCTCACCATCAACCCCGGCGGAGATGACCTGCAAGTGTCTACTGCCAGCCTCAGCGCAGATTTGACCCCAGGAACGAACGGCATCGGTGCAGGTTACTCGATGACCCTCGACCGTCCGCTGACTCTCGAAAAAGGCAAGAATTACAGCCTCTCCATTGCGCTGACAGCCGGAGATGGAGTCGTCACCGTGCGTGGTTCCGCTGTAGCCAACGAGGGGGATTGGGATGATGGTCTGCCTCTGCGCGTGGATGGCTATGACGCCTTCAGCGGTATCTATACGCCTGGTCTGAACTTCAATATGTATACCGATGACAATTCAGACAAGCTCGAGCATTTCATCAATGTATTCGATCAGACCGAGTACATCTTCATCAGCTCGAACCGCCAATGGGGTTCTCTGCCGCGCCTCCCCGAACGTTTTCCAATGACCACCCTCTATTATAGAAATCTGTTGGGCTGCCCGGAAGATAAGGCCATCCAATGGTGCTACAGCGTCGCTCAGCCGGGGATGTTCCACGGTGACCTGGGCTTTGAGCTGGTGTCGATATCTCAATCCAATCCATCTCTTGGGCCATTCAATGTGAATGACCAGTTTGCCGAGGAAGCTTTCACGGTATATGACCACCCGAAGGTGCTCGTTTTTCGTAAAACACCTGAATATAGCACCTCCCAGGCACGCCAAATCCTGAGTCAGGCTAATTTCGCTGAGATCGTGAGGATTACTCCCAAGAAAGCTGCCTACCACCCATCCAATCTAAAATTGCCGGATGTCCGCCTCTTTATTCAGACGATTGGTGGTAAGTGGTCAGCCTTGTTCGACCCGCAGGCCTGGATTAACCGCTATCAGGTTCTGGGGGTCATCGTGTGGTACCTGAGCGTGAGCCTCCTGGGACTACTGGTGTACCCAATTCTGCGGATAACCCTGCCAGGCTTGCACGATCACGGCTATCCCCTCGCCCGGACGGCGGGGATGCTGATCCTGGCTTACCTGGCCTGGCTGGCAGGCTCCGTCAATATCCCCGTCAGCCGCCTCACCATCAGCGTTGTGATCCTGTTCATGGCAGTGGTAGGTATATCCCTGGCTTATCGTCAGCGCGATGAGCTTCGCCAGGAGTGGCGCTCCAGGCGCAAATATTTTCTAATCGTCGAGGGCTTGGTCCTGGCTTTCTTCCTGTTCTTTCTGTTCATCCGCCTGGGCAACCCTGACTTGTGGCATCCGTGGAAGGGTGGAGAAAAACCGATGGATTTCTCCTACTTCAACGCGGTGTTGAAGAGCACCACCTTCCCGCCCTATGACCCGTGGTATGCAGCTGGATACATGAACTACTACTATTGGGGCTATGTTTTCGTCGGAGTGCTGGTTAAATGGCTGGGTATCGTGCCATCGTTCGCTTATAACCTTATCATCCCCACCCTGTTCGGCATGGTTACTATGGGGGCATTCTCGATTGGCTACAACCTCAGCCAGCCCCGCTCACAAAATGGTGAGAGACATGACGATCCAGGACAATCTGAAGACGACCAACCGCCTCCCACCTTCACCTGGCGACCTATTCTGATCGGATTGACCTCCGCTATAGGTATGGGGGTGGTAGGCAACCTGGGGACGCTGCGCATGTTCCTCAAGGGCTGGGAACAGCTGGGAGTTCCGGGTGGGATCACCGCCACCACCGGTTTCTTTACCCGTCTGGCTGGTCTGCCGGTCGGGATGTGGAACAATTTGACACACGGAGCTCAGCTGCCCTACGCATTGGGTGATTGGTATTGGCTTCCCAGCCGGGCAATCCCAGCCCCAAATGATGTGGAACCCATCACTGAGTTCCCCATGTTCACCTTCCTCTACGCCGACCTGCATGCCCACATGATTGCCATGGCGATTGCCATGCTGGCATTGACCTGGGCAGTGGCAGTCCTGCTGGGGAAAGCGCACTGGACGAGCATTGGCGCGGGGGTGCTGAGCATAATATTAGGCGGCCTGGCTATCGGTGCCATGTATCCCACCAATCTTTCGGATATTTATGCCTACCTGCCAATCGGGATGGTGGTTTTGGGTTATGCCCTCTTTCGTTATACCGATATAAAGCGCTTTGCCTGGCCGCCTCGGATTACGCCAGCAGTTAAACGCCTGCTCATAGCCGTTGCGGGGATGCTACTGCTGGCAGTGGTCTCTTACGGTTTATATCTGCCTTATCGCCTCTGGTACGCCCAACCCTATAGCTCGGTCATCCCCTGGACCGGCACCCACACTCCGATATGGTCATATTTAACTCATTGGGGCTTATTCTTGTTCGTGATCATCTCGTGGTTGGTGTGGGAGACGCGCGAGTGGATGGCAAATACTCCCCTGGTTTCGCTGCGTAAGCTTGAGAAGTACACCAGTCTGATCGTTGCGGGCGTGGTTGTCCTCCTCATGACCTGCCTGTTTTTAAGCATCAAAATCGCTGGGATGGAGAATATCCCCGTGCTAGGTAAACTACCCATCGGGAGGGGAGCAACTCTTGCCTGGTTCATCCTGCCCCTGGCTGTCTGGGCAGGCATCCTGCTTTTCCGACCGGGATTGCCGGATGGCAAGCGCCTGGTCCTGTTCTGGGTGGGCACAGCATTGCTCATCACCTTGATGGTCGAGGTGGTGGTGGTGCGGGGCGATATTGGGCGCATGAATACCGTCTTCAAGTTTTATTTGCAGGCCTGGGGGTTGTTCGCCCTTAGCGCAGCGGCCGCCCTGGGTTGGCTTCTTGAACCTATCCGCCTATGGCAGCCGGGATGGCGTGTATCCTGGCGTGTAGTTTTCTCATTTTTGGTCTTCTCTGTGTTATTGTTCACTCTATACGGCTCGATGGCTAAGATCAAGGATCGCTGGGTGCCAACCGCGCCCCACACCTTGGACGGAATGGCTTACATGCCATTTGCCACGTATTTTGAGAACTACCCCAATGTGAGCGAGACCACACCGGAGGACCAGCGCGGCATCAATATGGATTTAAGCCAGGACTACCGTGCCATCCGTTGGATGCAGGAAAACGTCCAGGGCTCCCCGGTCATCGTGGAAGCGAACTCGCGTAACCTGTATCGCTGGTACTCTCGATTTACCATTTACACCGGCCTGCCGGGAGTGGTCGGTTGGGAGTGGCACCAACAGCAGCAGCGTGCCCTCAACCCACCCGACTGGGTGACCAAGCGGATCACCGATATCGATAAGTTCTACACCACGGTGGATACGGAATACACCAAGCAATTCCTTAATCTTTATCAGGTCAAATATATCGTGCTCGGGCAGCTCGAACAAGTCACCTATCCCGGACCTGGGTTGGAAAAATTCCCAGCTTTCAACGGCAATTTGTGGAAGGAAGTTTATCGGGATGGGATTACGGTCATCTATGAGGTGATTAAATGATCCAAATCCTGGTCTGGTGGCTGCTCATGCAGGTTCTGGGATGGCTGAGTCTACCCATTGCCATGCGCATCTTCCGCTGGCTGCCAGATCGCGGCTATTCCTTTACCAAAGCCCTGGGTTTGTTGTTGATCAGCTATTTCCTTTGGATCGGTGCGAGCACCGGATTATTGACCAATGACCTGGGTGGGATCCTGTTTGCGATTCTGCTGGTGGCTGTTATCTCCGCCTGGTTCTATTTTCGGGGTAAGGGGACGATTATCCCGGAGATACGCACCTTCTTGCGTGAAAAGTGGAAGCTGATTATAACCATCGAGGTGCTGTTCGCCCTGGCCCTGATCGGATGGGCAATATTTCGGGCATATGTCCCGTTTAAAATTGAAAATTTGAGTGGCGAAAAATTTATGGAGACTGCCTTCCAGAATGCCATCCTGCGTAGCGAACATTTTCCACCGCTCGACCCTTGGCTTTCTGGTTATGCCATTTCCTATTATTATTTCGGTTACGTGATGATGGCGCTGCTCACACGGCTTTCCGGCGCGGTTTCGGGTGTTGCTTTTGACCTGTATGATTCCCTGCTTTTTGCCCTCACCTTGATCGGTTCATTCGGAGTAGTCTATAACCTGGTGGCGTTTACCCTCAAGGCGCGCCATAAGGAAGGTGAAGCTGCTCCCCGAGATGGGCAACCCATCCTGGCAGGCCTGCTGGGCGGGCTGTTAGTGACGGTGATGGGCAACCTGGAAGGCGTGTTGGAATCATTCCACGCCAGGGGTATTTTGCCTGCTAGCTTCTGGACGTGGATCGATATCCCCGGCCTGGCAGCCTCAGATGTGATTAACTCATGGTACCCAGGGAATATTTTTTGGTGGTGGTGGCACGCCTCGCGGGTGTTAGCGGATAAGAATTTCCTTGGTCAGAACATGATCGTCCAACCGATCGATGAATTCCCATTCTTCAGCTTCATTCTTGGTGATAATCACCCGCACGTCCTGGCTCTGCCGTTTGTGCTGCTCGCCATCGGGTTAGCCTTCAATTTACTCGTGCGGCAGATAAGCGAGGAGCATATTTCACGACGAAGCATCGCCAGCGATCTGCCTGCGCAAGGCAAGAACCATGATCCGCAGCTAGATGGCGCCGAAGTTCTGCCTGAGAGTGGTCCGAGCAGAGACCTGGCAGCTAATGAACCTGGCAGTGAGCACCCTTACCGAACGCATTGGTGGAACCCGGTCGCATATGCCCTTGACAATGATTGGCTGTTGTTTGTTTTTACTGCCCTCATCCTCGGTTCACTAGGCTTCCTGAACACCTGGGACTTGCCTATCTACCTGGGTTTGATCATGCTGGCTTATGGCGCGGGGCTTGTAATGGTCGAGGGACATATAGATCTCGATGTTATTCTCCGCACCGTCATCCTGGGGGTTGGTCTGGGTATCCTATCCGTGCTCCTGTATTTCTTTTTCTACCTGAGTTTTAGCTCGCAGGCTGCGGGCATTCTGCCTTACGTCTTCCCGCCCACCCGCCTGCCCCAGTATCTGGTCATGTTTGGCACTTTTATCTTCCTGGTGTTGTGCTTCCTGGTCGGTTATCTGCGCCATCAAGAAGAAGACCGGCGTCAGCTGTTAAAATCCGCCCTCGCCTGGTGGTGGCGTATCCTTGCGATCTGCGTGGGGATATACCTGCTGATCATGCTGCTGATTGCCCTGGTGCTCTTCCTACTGAAGCCAGCACCTGATAGTTCATTGATGGCAACCCTTCAAATTGTATTAGGGGGGATGAGTCTGAATGACGCCTTCTTTGCCAGCATAAAGTCTCGTTTGACCGATCCCTGGCTCCTGCTCATGCTTACAGCGCTTTTAGCGCTGGTTATTGCCAACGTTGGTGGTTTATTGAAGAAAAGGGCAGCTTCCGAGGAGGGAACCTCAGAAATAATCACCGCATTGCCCAAAGTGACCAGCGATTTTTTCGTTTTCATCCTCATTTTTACCGGGCTGGCGCTGACCCTGGTGGTTGAGTTTCTCTATCTGCGGGATAGTTTTGGTGTTCGCATGAACACGGTGTTCAAGTTCTATTACCAGGCCTGGGTCATGCTGGGCTGCGCTAGCGCTTATGGAACCTGGTGGCTTGTAGACCGGATTCGAAAGCCCGTCATTCGGGTTGTATTTTCAGCCGGTGCCATTTTATTCATCGGATTGGGTTTGATTTACACTGTGATGGCGATCCCCAGCCGCGCTGGAGATTTTAAAGGTCCGGCCAACCTGGATGGGGCGAGCTCGGTTGCCAGTAACAACCCTGATGATTGGGCTGCCATCCAGTGGCTGGACGCGAATGCTGAGAAAGGTGTGCCTTCGGGTAGCGTGCCTGTGATCCTGGAGGCACCATGGTATGGGTCGTATAACTATGACGGGAGGATCAGTGTTTTTACTGGATTTCCCACTGTCTTGGGATGGGCAGGACACGAAGGCCAGTGGCGTGGGAATTACGACCAACAGGCCATCCGTGAGCCGGATATTGCTACCATCTACACCACCTCAAATGGTCAAACCATGTTGGATTTGCTCCATAAATGGAATGTGAACTACGTCATCCTTGGTCAGCCTGAGCTGAATTATATTCAAAATGTGTGCAGCCAATCTGGAACCGGCTGTACCACCGGCTCTGCCCTGCGTAAGTTCGATCAGGTACTTAAGCCGGTCTTCAATCAAGGGCTGGTGATAATCTATAAAGTGCCATAACTTATAGCTTGTCAGATCAAGAGATATTTTCCCTACAATAACCATCCTTATGGATAACGTGAATGCCGGAACCCAATTATCTGTCACATTTATCGAAGGCGGTATAATACGGTCGAGTAATCCATGAAAGATAATAAACCCACTCCTGAACTTGCACTCTACTGTTTGGCATTCCTGCTGGCATTGATGATGCGCCTATATCAGCTGGGTGCTAGTTCTTTGAGTGAAGTTGAAGCTGGCTGGGCAGTGCAGGCGCTTAACCTGGCTCGCGGTGGGGTAGTGACAATGGGTCCCCAGCCGCTGTACATCCTGCTCACCAGCCTGTTTTTCTCCATCATCAGAGATACCAATTTCCTTGCCCGTTTTTTTCCAGCTTTGATGGGCAGTCTGATCATCTGGTTGCCGTTCTGTTTCCGGCGCTGGATGGGAGATTCAAGCTGGCTGCACCGGGCCGGGGTGGTGATGGCGTTTGGATTGGCACTGGACCCGGGGTTGGTAAGCCTATCCAGGCAGGCTGGCAGCCTGATGCCTGACCTGGCGTTCACCCTCTTTGCGCTTGCCAGTATCTACGACCGGCGGATGGTCTGGGCGGGAATTTGCACCGGGTTGGCATTGCTCTCAGGGTTGGCATTCCTGCAGGGTTTGCTCATCCTGGGGATAAGCTGGGGCTTGTACAGCTTGATCAGTGGAAGACTTGGCGAATCTCAGCCCGAGGAAAATAGTGATAAATCGGATTCAGAATCGCTCCCTGCGGCTTCAATCCGGGTTGGTGTTGTCGCGTTTCTGTTCACCCTACTTTTCGCCGGATCCCTGTTTTTGATTCACCCCCAGGGTCTGGGAGCCCTGGCAGATACATTACCGGCCTACCTTAAATCCTGGGTAACCCCAAGCGGTATACCTGTTCTTCGTTTACCTGGCAGCCTGCTGGTCTACCAGCTGATTGTAGTGATCTTTGCGCTTATTGCGGCTCTGCGAGCCTGGCTGAGTCACTGGGACGACCATCAATCCCGCCTGTTGCTGGTTGGTTTAACCATCTGGGCCGCAGTCGCTGTGCTAATCCCCTTGGTCTATGCCGGTCGGCAGGTAGGTGACCTGGCTTGGGCGCTCATCCCGCTTTGGGCATTGGCATCCACCGAGATCAGCCGCGCATTCCTTGCCGAGGAGGAGACGGGCACACGCCTCGTTGGAGGCGGATTGGGGCTGCTTCTGTGCATTTTTGCTGTAATAAGCTGGATCAATTTGCTATCCATCGGGCGTTACAAGACGGATGTGATTCTTTATGCGGCAATCATCGTTGGAGCATTCGTCTTGGGCCTGGTTGCCATCCTTTTGGTTGTTGCAGGATGGTCGGTTAAGGCGGCTAAACTGGGTGTGGTTTGGTCCCTGTGCATTCTATTGGGCTTGTTCCTCATTTCGAATGCGTGGGGGATGGCCATCGTGCGCAAAAATGGAGCCCAGGAAATGTGGGGTGTTGCGCCAACCACGGGTCAGGCGGACCAATTTATGATGACCCTGTCCGATCTTTCCAGCTGGAATACAGGCTTGCGCGACCAGCTGGAGGTAGTATCGTTGGCAGATTCATCCGCCCTGCGTTGGTCGCTCCGCGATTACCCCAATGCCCGTTTTGAGACGTCGCTCTCCACCACCGAATCACCTCCAGTCGTGATCACGCTGAAAGGGTCTGAGGAACCAAAATTGGCCCAGAACTACCGCGGTCAGGATTTTGTCTGGCATCTTTATCCTGGGTGGCAGGGGGTATTTCCGCCCGACTTTATTAATTGGTTAGCTTTCCGTCAGGCACCGTTGGGTGAGGACCAGATCATTTTGTGGGCTCGGACCGACATCTTCCCAGGTGGGGGCGCAGGTACAACCGGCAGTGCGGTTCCATAATTTCATTTCTTTTAGGCGAAATTTGTAATGGGGATTCCTGAAATTATCACCATAGACGGTCCGTCTGCCTCAGGGAAATCTACCCTGGGGCATAAACTTGCCCAGGCGTTGGGATATCTATACTTCGATACGGGCGTGATGTACCGGGCAGTCACTTGGTTGGCTTTACAGCAGGGCTTGGAAATTGACAATGAAATTGTCATCACCACATTGGCACAGCAGGTCCAGATTGATGTTTTGCCCGCATCCGTTGAGGATGGACGCGCTTATACCGTCATCGTGGATGGGCAGGATATCACCTGGGAAATCCGCCAATCCGATGTGGAGGCAAGCGTCTCACCCGTGTCTGCTTATCCAGGTGTACGCAAAGCGTTGTCTATCCAGCAGCGCCGCATCGGGAAGCGTGGCAGAGTGGTCATGGTCGGGCGTGATATCGGCACGGTGATTTTGCCGAAAGCGGATCTAAAAATATACCTGGATGCATCGGTCGAAGAACGTGCGCGCCGCCGTTTTGAAGAGCTGCGCGGCCGAGGGCTGCAAGCTGATTATCATGATATCCTGAAGGCCATGCGCCGGCGTGACCAGATTGATTCTCAGCGTAAAGTTGCACCACTACGCCCTGCGGAGGATGCAGTTATCCTGGGTTCGGATGGGTTGGATGCAGATCAGGTCCTTGAGCGGGCAAAATCGCTTGTCTTTGGAAAATGAAAAGATGTACTGTTCCTCTCATGCTTGCTTTGGTAACCCTACTGTCTCCTGAGTATCCTTGCACGGTTCAATTCTCCCAAAAGGCGGCATGATGGAAAAAAGCGTTGCGTCTTCGATATGGTCGCCTGGAGGGTATGATCATTCTCATTATGAGTCGCGCCGCCGCGTGATGCGTTTTCTGCTGCGTACCATTGGCTTCACCTTATTTGCCAGGATCGATCATGCCGAAGGGATCGAGAATGTACCCGCACAGGGTCCGGCAATTATGATGATAAATCATATAAACTTCGTCGATCCTTTTGTAGTGCTGAATATATTGCCGCGTAACATCGTCCCGATGGCGAAGATTGAAGTATACAGCTATCCAATCGTGGGAATTTTTCCTCGTATTTATGGGGTCATCCCGGTCCAGCGGGAGGAGATTGACCGGCGGGCGGTTCAAGGCGCATTAGAGGTCTTGAAGGCCGGCGAGATTATCCTGGTCGCGCCTGAAGCTCATCGCGGCCCGCAGCTCCGTCAAGCGAAAGAAGGCATTGCCTATCTGGCAACTCGGGCAAATGCGCCTATTGTGCCGGTGGCGATCGATGGGACCATTGGTTACCCCACGCTGCCGCTATCTCACCGCTGGAGGGAACCCGGTGCGAGGGTAAAATTTGGAGCTCCATTCCATTTTAAGACGGAGCAGCGTGCTCGGCGGGATATGCTGCGCCTCATGACGGATGAAGCCATGTATATTTTGGCAGGCATGCTTCCGGAACACCGGCGGGGTTTTTATTCAGACCTGTCACTTGCAACGCAAACGACGATCGAGTGGGTATAAACTTACAATAAAATAAAGCACTAAAAGAAGTCGTCCTACAGCCATAATAGGTAGACTGCATACATGCTATAATCATTTCAGTAAAAACTCTATGTCATACCACCGATATGGTTATTGATTTCACCCTGCTAGGCATTCCTTTTTACGTCGATCAACCACAAGAAATAATCGGGTGGGTGGGCTGGCTTTTTTTATTAAGCATTTTGGTCCTGTTGCTGTTCCGTTGGAGGCAGCTCAACAAGCACTGGACTCGTTTGCAAGGGGGAATTTTTGTTGGATTGCTCGTACTGTTGGTGCTCACCAATTTATTCTTTGTTATTCGCCTTCCCGCCCTGGAAACGTTAAAAGTCCAAGGACAGACGGTTAAACTGGGTGAATTAGCCATGCCGTTGTTTGCAGCTGTACCCTGGGTGTTGGCTGCCGGGTTGCTGGGTGTGTTCCCGGCTGTAGGCCTGGGATTGCTTTCAGGGACCCTGATGGCATTGTTGAGCACCCATAACCTGTTCACCGTGCTCGAATATGGATTCCTGGCGGCATTCCTGGGTGCTGCTTTCCACCAACGGTATCGCACCTGGAGCTTCCGCGCGTTGCGTCACCCGTTAATTGCCACCGCTTTGTTCGCCCTGGTCTACCCGTTGATTTTCCTGCTTGACGCGACCCTTGCCGCATCGGGAAGTCTGGCGGCTCGCCTGGATTACGCTCTGTCACAAGTCGGGATTTCGTCCATTACCATGGCTGTCCAGCTGCTGACAGCCGGCCTTATCTCAGAGGTAGTGGCCCTCGTTTTTCCCCGCTTGTGGGGTTTTTCCGGTCCGTTGGAGCCATCTCCGGTTGAGCGCAGGCTGCAAAGCAGGTACCTCTCCAGCCTGGCGCTCCTGGCGGTCGTGGTGATTGTCGGGTTAATGGCTGGAGATTGGGTCGTGGCTGGCAGGGCTGCCACCGGCATGTTGAATGACCGGCTTGAGAGTACGGGCAAGATCG
Source organism: Anaerolineae bacterium (assembly GCA_041481345.1). Taxonomy (GTDB): domain Bacteria; phylum Chloroflexota; class Anaerolineae; order Anaerolineales; family UBA4823; genus FEB-25. The sequence continues at coordinate 2,518 of JBGPBQ010000044.1, read as the reverse complement.
CTGCCAACAATGTTCCTGCGTTCCTGGAAATAGGTCAGAACCTGATCCAGATCCTTGCCAAAAATCCAACCTGGACCCAAGGGACCCTATCTGAAAAGAATATCCTGCTGGGCGATATGCTGCGCACTATTCCATATTTTAGTGAGTTTTACCTGCTGGATGCCAATGGTCGGCCGGTTACCGGCTACCCGGTGGAAAATTTTTATGATGCCGCCCCATCTCCAGAAGAATATATGGGCATAACCCTCGCATTAAATGGACTGCCGGTCCAGATGTATACGCTCCCCCCAACTCAGGGAGGGGTTTCAGCGCGTTTATCTTTCCTGGCGGCTGTATATGATGAAACCGGCCTGCGAGATGGCGTGCTGGTGGGTCGAACGGACCTGGCTTCCAATCCTTTTTTTGAGTCGATCAGCATCTCTCTCAACAGCTTGTCTGATATTAACGGTGAAGGGATGCTCCTGGATGACGCCGGTACGATCCTGTATAGCTCATCCAGCGAGTGGGTGATGCAAAAATTCAGCGGTGAATCCTCTCTCCAGGGCAATTTCTTCGAAGGCACCACCCCCGATGGCATCCGCAGCATGATGTACTCCCAGCCTGTATGGGGTCGGCTTTGGGCGGTGGTGGTTTCCGTGCCCGCGCAGGAGGCTCAGCAACTGGCATTGCAGATTGCTGCTCCGCTCATGGTCATCATCGTGATCCTCTTCTTGATCGCCGCCCTGGTGCTGCGCTTCTCCTTGCGGACGGTGACCTCCTCTCTGCAAAACCTGGCATTGGAGACCAAGCGTATCTCCAACGGCGAACTAGACAGCCCGCTGGATACAGGTGGTAATGATGAGGTTGGGCAGCTGCGCCAGGCTTTCGAAAATATGCGCTCGAGCCTCAAAGCCCGCCTGGATGAGCTGAACCGGCTGCTGTTGGTCAGCCGGGGCGTTGCCTCCAGCCTGGAATTCCAGGAATCGGTCAAACCGGTGATGGAAGCCGCTTTGAGCACGGGTGCCAGCGCCGTGCGCGTGGTTCTCTCTCCGGAGGCTTTACCCGAAATGAAAGGCGGCTCACCCGCCCCAAGCCGCTTTGGATATGGCCGCGAGAACGAGCAGTACAGCTATCTGGATGACCAAATCCTGCCGATGGTACGCCAAAAGGAAGTGGTGGCGCTGAATAACCTGAGCCGGGTGCGTCTGCTGACCTTCCCCACCAACGCTCCACGCCCTGAAGCGATCCTGGCATTACCGCTCAAACATGAGAACATGTTTTATGGGGCGCTGTGGTTGGCATATGACACGCCGCACCAATTCGGCAGCGATGAGATCCGTTTCCTCACCACCATCGCCGGGCAGGCTGCCCTGGCCTCCGCCAATTCGCAGCTGTTTGCCAATGCCGAGATTGGTCGCCAACGCCTGGCAGCAACTCTCAATTCGACCCCCGACCCGGTGCTGGTGACCGATTATCAAGGCCGCCTCCTCTTAGCGAACCCGGCTGCCTGGCAGGTGCTGGGGCTACCCGGCGAATCGGTCAATGGTAAGTCAATCGAATCGATCATCCAGCAGCCGGCATTGTTGGGGCTGCTGCAGGTCGTCTCGGAAGAGAAGCAATCCGCTGAGGTGGAGCTGGCGGATGGCAAAGTCTATCTGGCAACCGCTTCCTCGGTCATTGTCGAGGGTCAGCCTGTGGGCAGGGTGTGCATCCTGCGCGACGTCACCCGCTTTAAAGAGCTGGACACGCTCAAATCCGAGTTCGTTGCCACCGTCAGCCATGACCTGCGCTATCCGCTCACCACGATGCGCGGTTACGCCACCATGCTTGAGATGGTTGGCGAGCTGAACGAACAGCAGACCGGGTACATACGCAAGATCCTCACCAGTGTGGACGGCATGAATCAGCTCGTCACCAGCCTGCTCGACCTGGGGAGGATCGATGCCGGTGTCGACCTGCAGCTGGAGATGGTGCCGGTGCAGGAAGTGGTCGACCGCGTGGTGGGTGCATTGCAGCTTCAGGCCTCACAAAAACAGGTAGTGATCTCCAGCGATATCTCGCAGCATGCCATCCCGCTCATCGAAGCTGATTATGCCCTGTTACAGCAGGCCTTGCATAACCTGGTCGAGAACGCCGTGATCTATACAGAGCCGCGCGGTAAAGTCTCGGTGCGCGTGGAACCCGATAAAGACCAGATGGTATTCAACGTCGTCGACACCGGGATAGGCATCGCCCCGGTTGACCTTCCCCGGATTTTCGAGAAGTTCTACCGCGGTGGTCAAAAAGAGGCCAAGAAGCGCCAGGGCACGGGTTTGGGTCTGGCGATCGTCAAGTCAATCGCCGATCGCCATAAGGGTCGGGTGTGGGTGGAGAGCCAGCTGGGTAAGGGCAGTGCCTTCCATCTAGCAATCCCGTTCAGGCAGAACAAAGGGGGCAATCGGAATGAGGGCTAGAAAACCCTAATCTTCCTCTTAGAAATACCTCTTGACCAAATCCTATCATTTTAGGTATAATCATTGTTTGCATGTATCCAAGGAAT
>JBGPBQ010000043.1:0-19245 GCA_041481345.1 Anaerolineae bacterium | reverse complement strand
CGCAGGTTGCCCAGGCAAAACTTCCCGCACTTTGCAGGTAAAGACTGTCCAAGTTGTGCCCAGTCATCCAGGTCCGAATAATATCAAGTTTGCGTGTTTGTTCGCTCACAATTTCTCCTCTAAAATATTTGGAGTGCCGTTCGTTATCAGCTACCACCCATGCAGATGCAGCCAGCAATAGCCTGCTGATGTATCCCAACGCAGAGTAGATTAGCTAATATTACGCCCAGAACATTTCTCCCGGGCTTTCCACAGTGACCACCTCTTGCAGAGCCGCCAATCCCTTTTTAACACCCTCATCAAACGACATCAACCCGTCTTCGTGCTCGAGTGAAATTGCGTGGTCATAACCAATCATGCGCAAGGCTGAGACGATATCCTTCCATACTTTTAAATCATGTCCATAACCGATAGTTCGGAATGTCCATGAGCGGTGGGGGATATCGGTGTAATTCTTATGGTCATTACAGCCGTTCACCGCCACGTTATATGGGTCAACGTAACAGTCTTTGGCATGTACGTGGACAATCGCATCTCCCAGCTTACGGATCGCTGCCACCGGGTCAACCCCGTTCCAGAACAGGTGGCTCGGGTCAAAATTGCAGCCCATCGCCGGACCGCACGCCTCACGCATGCGGAGCATCGTCTCGACATTATAGATGAGCATGCCCGGGTGCATCTCGACACCGATCTTGAGGTGATGATCCTCGGCGAATTTGGCCGCCTTCTTCCAATAGGGGATAGCCACCCGGTTCCACTGGTAATCCAGGATCTCCTGAAAGTGCGGTGGCCAGGGGCAGGTGACCCAGTTGGGCATCTTATCCGTCGGCGATCCCGCCGGTAGTCCTGCCATCAAATTTACCGCAGGTACTCCACAACTCTCTGCCAGGCGTACCGATTTACGGAACAATTCGTCTGAGGCGGCAGCGATCTCTTGATTTGGATCGAGCGGATTCCAATGACAGCTGAACGCGCTGATGATCATGCCGCGCTCTTCTACAGCTTTTTGATAACCACGCAGCTTTTCGGCACTTGCCAGCAGCTCATCAATCGGGCAGTGTTGAGCTCCGGGCAGCCCACCGGTGCCAATCTCAACTGCCGTAGCGCCGTAGGATAAAATCTTATCCAGGGCTTGCTCAAAAGGGAGCTGTTGAAAGATCACTGAAAATACACCGATACGCATGATTCCTCCTCTTTAAAAAAAGGTCAGAGACCGGTGCTAGATAAGCTTGCTTAGATGCTCATAGCTACGGATGGCGTCCGCAACCGTCCCACATTCAACGCTGAAGACGATGTCGTTGGGGCATTTTTTTACGATCTCGATTATTCGCTTCCAATCCACCACGCCATCACCACAGGCACATCCGGTTGGGGTGCCGGTGACTTTGCCGAGTTTCTCGTCACTTTGCGCCATACTGATATCCTTGGCGTGTAGGTGGACAAGATGGTCCACCACATGTGTGAGCCACTGGTATGTATCTGTGGTCCCTGCCAGGTAGCTGTTGCCGGTATCGTAGTTGATCCCGATCGCCGGTGATTTCACCAGGGAATAGATACTATCCAGCCCTTCCATAGACTTCGAATATTGCTGATGAGGCTCAAGGCCGATTTTGATCCCATGTCGCTCTGCCACCCGTGCGGCTTCGGTCAGGGTATAGGTCATTAATGTGTAATCCATCTCTTTGGTGGTCCAGGCGGGTTTTGGACCTTCATCGGTATTCACGACGCGTGCCCCTGCATCAGCCGCCCAGCGGATTGCCTGCTTGAGATATTCGACGCTGATCTCGGGTTTGCACAGCGGTGTATGGGCTGAGAGTCCGGAGAGTTTAATATGATGCTTGTCACATAGCTCTCGCACCCACAAGGGGTCATCGTACATGGAAACACTGTGGAAATAACCCGCCTCGCTTAATAATTCCCGTCCCCAGTGCACCATTGGCTCGATATATTCATAACCAATTTCTGCCGCTTTCTCAACCCCCCAGGCGAAGGGCTTATCATGTGAGCGGATAAACTCCATGTTCACACCCAGATAGATTTTTCCCATTTTTCCTCCTCAAATTCTCGAATGAATATCCTTAAGTGATCAGGCTGCCAATCGTTTATTGGCGTCGTTCACCAGGGGGCGCACAAATGCCAGGCTTTTCTCAATCATCGGTCCACCCTGCCCCTCGCACTCCAGGCTGACGACCCCGTTATAACCGATGTCGACCAGGACATCGAAACATTTTTTGATATTATCTTTATTGACGCCATCGCCAATCGCGCACTGGCTGACCGCAATCCCAGTCAGCTCGCCGCGCAGCGAGGCTGCCAATGATTCGCTCACGTCTTTAACGTGGACGTGGCTGACCTTGTTTTTGAACTTTTTCAGGAAGGCCACCGGGTCCTGCCCGGCGATAAACGTATTACCCGTATCCATATTCATGCGTAGATATGGGCTGTCGACGAAAGCCAGCATTTTCTCCATAAACTCAGGCTTGGTAGTGTAATAGCCGTGCGGCTCAATGTCGATGATCATTTTATAGCGCTCGGCAATCTCAAGGATCTGCGCGTAGGCTCGTTTCATAATACTGAGCGCTTCGTCATTCGAAAGACCTTTCGGCGCAAAACGATCGTCCGTAGTGTCGATGTGGTCACATCCGGCCAAATACGCCCAGCGGATCGTGCGGAGCACATATTCCACACCCAGGCTGGTCCCATTCGGTAAAGACATCGGGAAGGCCGCGTCAATTTGCGAAAACTTAACCCCGTAACTGGCGGCTTTATCGCGCCACATCATCGGGTCTTCCCACATGGCAACGTGCGGTTGGTAACCCAAACCGTGGATCCAGCTAACCCCATCGATCATGCCGCACTCGATCCAATGGACGTCATTCTTCTGCGCCCACTGCAGGCTCTGCTCAAAACTCCAGTAACTGCTGTTGAAGGCGTCTGTATGAAAACCAATCTCAATCATATGTGTTGCTCTCCTACTGGTGGAATTCCATATATTTTATTTGAGCCTGCTCGTTCATCGAGCAGGCTCAAATTTATACTGTTGCCAAAAACGATGTTACGGCATTACGTCCACGTACTTGTTGATATCGGGCTTCTGCCAGGCACCAGGATAATTCGTCATATCCTCACAGCCGCACAGTGCATAGTGCAGGGGGGGCATGGTTGTATCGATATATTTATCCAAGTTGGATTGTACAACGTCTGGCTGGGGCATGACCCAGCTATGTTGGACAGTCTTGCCCTGCAGGAACATGACGGCAGATAGTACTGCTGTACGCCACTGGAAGGTCGGGAAGGTGGGTGCGATGGCTGTCAGGGTGTTAGCTTTCCAATACTGCAGGTAGTCTTCCTGATCCTCACCCACCATGGCTTTCGGATAGGGCGCTCCGGCATCCTTGAAGGCTTCCAGGATTGTTACTGCGGTGCCGCCTGCGTCCATCCATACTGCGTCGATGTGGCCATATTTTGCCAGGTAATCGCTCACCACGGTGTTGGCTTTGAAGGAATCATAGCCGACGAATTCCACACCGACGATGTTGAGCTGCGGGTTTTCCTCGAAAATCTTTCGAGCGGCACCCCAGCGCTGCTCAAGCACATCCACACCAGGTAGGATGCGGAAGGCGAGCACATTGCCGCCCTGGGGCAGGTTGTCAACGACGAACTGGGCGCCGGAGATACCGAAGGCATAACCACCGATGGTGCGCTCAGAGATAACCGGGCAGTCTGTTTGGGCATAGCGGTCAAACTGGACCACCGGCATGACCGCACAGGCTTTCTCGACGATGGGGGTCAGGGCTTCACTGGTGTTGGATGCGACGATCAGGATGTCGCATTTCCCGGGGGTGTTAATGATATCCTGGATGTCTGCGATCTGCTTGGCATCGTCGCCTTGAGCATCGAGGTGATAGAAGTTCTTGACCAGACCCTCGGTGCGAAGCTGCTCAACCTGCTCGCGGATATCAATGTAACCCACCACACGCCAGGGATTGTTGACGCCGGCATTAGAGAAGCAGACGTTGTAGGGGGGTTTCTTCGCGGCAAAAGCAGCATACTGCGGAAACTTGCTGATATCCGTCTTTGTGCTATCATCAAGGTATTGCAGATAGATGGGATCGCTCGGATTCAGCGGTGCCATGGTCATATACTGCAAGGATTTTTGATAATCAGCATCATTAAAGAACTGGGGAGCTACTTTGGCTGCATCCAATTGAAGACCAGGATTAGCTGCGGCAGCAGGAGCTGTTGTTGCTACAGCGGGGGCTTGGGTTGCTGCAGCGGGGGCTTGAGTTACCGGCGCGACTGTGGTAGCTGTCGAGCAAGCCGCCAGCACCATGCTAAAGGCGACCATTAGAGAAACAACTAAATACAAACTCTTTTTCATTAGGAAATCTCCTCCGAAAATTTTTATTTAAAGATTTTGTGTTACTAAACCTTGCTCACTTTATATTCAATATTTTTTTATGTGCACCTCCTATATCAATCCTGTTCTCGCTTTACATTCTATCAAAAGGTGCGGAAAGGCGAGATAGTTTGTTCTTTTACTGTTTCTTCTGTGAAGTAAGACCAACATAAGCAACAGCACCAATGATGATCAAACCTTGAACTGCATCTGTGTAAGGTTTGGGTAACCCCAGTAAATTCAGCAAATTAACGATCGCTTGCAGGGTGAAGGCACCAAAAATGGCATTGGGCACTGAACCTTTGCCTCCGCCCAAGAGCACTCCAGCTACCACGCAGGCTGCGATCGCCTGCATTTCCAGCCCTTCACCGATCGTGACGTTCACTCCGCCGTATCCGCCGATCATGATCCCACCAGCCACCGCCAGGGTTGAACAAACCATGAAGGTGACCACACGTACCAGTTTAACCCTGACGCCTGACAGCTTGCTCGCCAGCACATTATCACCGACCGCTACGATTTGTTTCCCATAATTGGTGCGATTAAGCATGATGTAGGTTATGATCGATATCACGAGCAGAATGATCAGTGCATAAGGTACGCGGCCGAACAGTGGGACGTTTTGAATGTAATTTCGACCAAAGGCACGCCAGTTATCCGTCAGGTAGCCTTGTGGGGCGCCGCCCACATAATACAGCGCACCGCCACGCACCAGCAACATCATTCCGAGGGTGGTAATAAAAGAAGGAACCTTTAGAAAACTTACCACCACGCCATTCACCAGACCTATCAAAAGTCCAAATCCAAACATGATTAAAATGGTCGAAGCAGCATTAGCTGGGTCATTTGCCAGCAGCTTCGAGCTGACCAGAACGACAAAAGTGACAATCGCTCCGACGGATAGATCGAAGCCACCAGACGCCAGGACAAACATCTCCCCTATCGCCAGCACCGCCAGCGGTGAAGCGGTGCGCAGAAAGGTCATGATCCCATTCGCCGATTGATATTTGGATGGGTTTAGCATCCCTAACACGATAAAGATGATAAAGAAGACGGGGTAAACCGGCGGGATCTTTTTAATCCAACCCCATAGTTTTCCAACGGCTTTAGAGAATGTTTCTGGAGAATTAATCGTAGTTGTCGTCATTCGAGCCACTCCTTAAGCCGCATCTTTTTTCGAGCGTATCGTGTAGCTTGCGACGGCTAAAACGATGATCGCACCGCGCAATACGGTTTTTAGATAGGGGTTTACGCCCAGCTGGTTGAAAGTGGTATCCAGGATCCCGAAAATCAACACCCCCGCCAGTGTGCCCCATACGCCACCTTTTCCACCCGAGAGAGCGGTACCGCCGATGACGGTCGTGGCGATGGAGTTGAGGTCATAAAACCCATTCGGTCCAACCCACGGAGCGCCGGATTGCATCTGGCTGACCAGGAACAGACCCGAGAGCACTGCCGTCATGCTGCACAGGATATGTGCGCCTATTAAAACCCGGTCGGTTCTGACGCCAGAAAGGCGCGCTACTTCAGAATTGCCTCCCACCCCATATAGGTGCGCTCCAAGTTTTGTCCTGGCGAGTAAGAACCAGCCTGCCAGATAAACAATCAGCATGATAACAATGGACACCGGTATGGAATTAATCACCGGTATAGAACCGATCACCGGTATGGAACCAATCGTTCCGTAACCAAAGAATTGAAAGCTTTCTGGTACGCTGCCAGTGTAGTTTGTGAACGTGGCATTAATGATCCCTTTGATGATCAAGCTGGTACCGAGCGTGGCGATAAATGGATTGACTTTTAGTTTCGTGATGATCACCCCGTTTGCCAGACCAATGGCCGCCCCAATTCCAAAAACCGATGCAATCGCCATGGGCACATTGGCGGTTTTTCCTAACATGATGTATGACGACATGACCGCGGTGATGCTGATCGTATAGGCAACCGAAAGGTCAATCGATGCGCCCAAGATCACCAGGGTCTGTCCTACCGCCACAATCCCTAGTGCTACAGACCGAACGACAATGTTCAGCATAATTGCCGGGTTGGAAAATATTTGACCATCTGAGTAGATCTGATCCAGCAATCCGCTCACCAGGAAAATGACGATCAGGAATAGGAATACCGGAGGAATGTGGATGGAACGTGTAGCTCGTTTTATCCAATTCTCAGGAACAGTGACAGTCGTCATGTCATTCCTCTCCTACTGAGGCTGCCTTGTTTGAGCCGTTTACGTTTGCATGACCGGTCGCCATCAGCATGATCTCTTGTTCACTCGATTTCGCGGGGAGCTCCCCGGCAATCTGGCAGTCTGCCATCACTAGGATCCGATCGCTCATCCCAATGATTTCCGGTAGCTCCGATGAAATCATCAAAACCGCAGTGCCTTTTTTCGTTAATGCCCGGATCATGTCGTGGATGCTTGCCTTTGATTCCACATCAATCCCGCGCGTAGGCTCATCAAAAATAAATACATCTGCATCTGAGGCCAGCCACTTAGCCAGGACTACTTTTTGCTGGTTCCCACCACTAAGAAACTGCGTCTCGCGGTCGAAGGAGTCGGTTCGGATATCAACCTGCTGACCCAACATGGGGACGAGTCTCCGCGACTTACCCACCCCATCCTTGGAGATCAGGCCGAATAATGTCCGCACAGCCCGCACCGTCAGGAGCATGTTATCCCGAATGGGCTGGCGTGGGGCAATCCCTTCTGACTTCCGGTCCTCGGTGACAAACCCCATCTTGTTCTTGATTGCCTTGGCAGGGCTTTTAACCGCGATGGCTTTTCCGTGCAGTTCCATCTTGCCTGATTTAAATGGCACCACGCCAAATAATGACTGCGCCAGCTCCGTCCTTCCGGAGCCTTGCAGCCCAGCTACCCCCAGCACCTCTCCTTTGCGCAGCATAAAGCTGATGCCCGTCAATATTTGGTTTGACGCATCTTTGACGCTCAACACTACCTCGCCGAAGTCTTCAGGTGCGCCCAGGGGAGGAAAGTAATGGTCAAGCGTGCGCCCGACCATCAGGAACACCACCTCTTCAGGGGTGACATCCTGTTTATTTACGGTTTTGATGAACTTCCCATCTTTTAATACCGTGATCTTTTCGGAGATATCAAAAACTTCCCTCAACCGGTGAGAAATGAATATAACCGACATCCCCTTTTGTTTCAATCGACTGACAAGAGCATTGAGCAAGCTTACTTCAGTATAGGTAAGCGCAGCAGTGGGCTCATCCATGATCAGTACTTTAGCTTTGAAGGAAATAGCCTTCGCAATCTCAACCAGCTGCTGTTCAGCCACTGACAGGCTGCTGACCAGGGCTATCGGTGAGATCATTTTTTCCACGCCCAGCTCTTTCAACACCTCAACTGCTTGATTGTTCATCTTTCGGATTTCGAGAGCTCCCAGGTTTGAAGGTTCACGGCCGAGGAAAATATTGTGCGCCACGGTCCGTTCAGGGAGCAGGTTGAACTCCTGGTAGATAATGCTCACGCCTTTCTCCTGGGCTTCTCGCGGGTGGGAGAAGGACACTTTTTCGCCGCTCAAATATATCGTGCCTGAATCAGGCGTATAAGCCCCAGACATGATCTTCATCAGAGTAGACTTGCCCGCTCCATTTTCCCCTACAACGGCATGCGTCTCGCCAGGGAAGAATTGAAGTGAAACATCATCTAGCGCAACCACACCTGGGAAACGCTTGGAGATATTCTGTACTTCAACAGTGGGCTGTACTGTCATTTCTGGCGATTTTGGAGTTATGTCTTCTGTTACATTTTCCATATCTAAAACCTCGTCGAAGATGACCGATGGTCACGCAAATAGCGTTTTCAAGAATTGCAGACCCTGCTCGGCAATTGCATCCTGGCTGGGGGCGATCTCTCGCCAGATACTAACCGCATGCGCAATCTCTTTTACCTGAGCGGTGAAGGATTCGATCACGACCGGGCCTGGATAATTTACACTCTTTAATGCAGATGCTATCTCCTGCCAGTGCACCTGACCGGTCCCTGGAACCCCGCGGTCATTTTCACAGGCGTGGAAGTGAAAGATTTTATTACCAGCCCGGCGGATTGCGTCGGCGCTGCTTTTTTCTTCCAGGTGCATGTGGAACGTATCCAAGTGCAACCCGACATTCGCCCGTCCGACATCCTTGATAAACCTCATGCCTTGTGAAACTGTATTGATCATGTCGGTTTCGAAGCGATTCAGTGGCTCAAGCGCTAATCGAATATCATGGACGCCAGCCGCATCAGCCATCGCAGCAAGCTCAGACACGGCTAATGACCATTCTTGGTCTCTGGCGGCACTGTCCTCAAGGTGGGCTTTACCTACCGCCGAGTACATCGGACCGCAGACCACCGGTGAGCCCAATTGGGCAGCTGCATCCACCAGCCAAAGAATATATCGGCGTGCATTTGCACGGACCGTTGGGTCAGTGCTGCAGATGTTTCGGTCTCGACCGAATACGCCACAAATAATGGCGGACAGCTGGGTGGCAGACAGCGCTTCCTTGAGGATCGGGATATCGAGTAAATCCGGGTTTTCACACGCAATTTCCAGGATATCAAATCCCATGGATTTCACTTTGGGAGTCAATGCAATCACGGCTTCCGTCGTGCAAGGAGACACCCAGACAAATGAATTGACGCCAAATTTCATCGCATGCACCTCAGTCCGCATCTACCTCAACCCGGTTGGTCAGCAGGGTGAAGATATTGTCCATGGCAAGGTTGATTGCACCGATCACGCCGGCATCCGTTCCGATCTCTGAAAATACAATCAGCAGGTCGCGCGTCGCTAGAGGCAGCGAACGGCGTAAAACCGTCTGACGGATGGATGACAGCAACAGGTCACCCAGATTGCTGACCCCTCCACCAATCACAATCATGCCGGGGTTATAAAAATTAACCATTCCGGCCAGCACATCGCCGATAAATTGTCCGCTTTCTCGGATGACTTCGATTGCCAGCGCATCGCCTTCTTTTGAAGCATTCCCGACATCCTCGGCACGCAAGACATTTCCGTTATTTTCATAATATTTCATCAGGATGGGGCTTCTACCCGCCTGGGCTGCTGTTAATGCACGTCCAGCGATTGCCGGGCCGGCAGCCACTGCTTCCAGGCAGCCCTTGTTGCCGCAGTGACACAATGGGCCATTTTTATCCACACCAATGTGACCGATATCCCCCGCACACCCGCTGGATCCGCGGTAAATTTTCCCCTCACAGATAATTCCAGCTCCGATGCCCGTCCCAATCTTGACGAAGATCAGGTTGTCCACACCTTTGCCGGCGCCCTGATAAATTTCACCTAAAGCCATCACGTTGACATCATTGTCAACTACAACATTCGAAGAAGGGAACCACTGCTGTACGGTCTGAATGATCGGATAACGGTCCCATCCGGGCATGATCGGTGGTGATACCAGGTTGCCCACAGAAAAATCCACCGGACCTGGTACACCGATGCCGATGCCATTGAGCTTTTTTGAGCTCAGGCCACCCTCCTGGATCAACTTTTCAAGCAGTGAGCATACTCGTCCCAATATCCGGATTGGTCCATCCTTGACCGAAGCTGGTTCGGAATAGCGTACAAGCAGCTCGCCTGAAAAATCTGCGATCGCCAGATCGATGCTGGTTGCACCAATGTCGATGCCTGCCACCAGGCCGAAATTTCCATTCAGGCTGTATTTTTTAGATCGCCGTCCACCTGTGTATCCGGTGATGTTGTTAGCCACGATAATATTTTTGTCGAGCAGGGAGTCGATACAGCTGGTAATCTTGGTGCGGGAATACTCAGTGAAGGCAACCAGGTCCGATTTTGAAAACTCCCCATACTTGCGGATCAGGTCAACCAATACTTTTTCGGAAGTGGAAATGCAATATTGGTTGGGCAGCGTGTCAACCTTGAACTGCCTCATGGGCTTATCTAATGAGGTCATCGTCCGATATTTCTTCTGCAGCACATCGCGTGCTATTCCCATTGACAGTTTGGCTCGCTTCTCATCTCTAGAGATAGTTCCATGCGGTCAGGCGATGCTAAAGACATCTCACGACAAAATAACCATCACTTGATCAGGTAAACGATCAAAAACGCGCGTTGCAATTTAATTAAGGGACCGGAAAACTTCCGGATCATGAACTGTTAATTACAGGATTACAAATCATTATAGCTGTTTGTGGCAGGTTGTCAATATCTTTTGTTCAAATGAGAGCTACTTATAACTTATTCGGTTATTAGTTTGCCTTCACGGTCGTTACCGACCTCCAGCTTCACTATGAAGGATGAAACGAACGTTCCACCCGGCTTACAACGTGACACACTCCATGTCGAAAACTTTCGAGACCATTTCCAATTCGTTCAAGTTATGTCCGGTGGTGATAATGTAATGGTGTGAGACCAGGTCATCCACAAGCTTTTTGCCATTCGGAACCCGGATAACTGCACCATTTAAACAATCCGAGTTCTCGAACTGGGCATATTTAGGCAGCTCACCCTCCACGATTGACCAGCGGTCGAAGGGCGGCATCAGTTTTACCAGGGTGATATCTCCTTCCGCAAAGCGGCCGTCAATCGCATTGGCGTTATCATCGACGATCGCCAGCACTTTCTTCTTCAGCGTCCATTGTATTGAGAAAGCTTGCGGGACCACCCCAAAGTATCCGCAATGGGCCGCTAAAATGTAATTTTCCGGTGCGCCTTCAACTTCAGGGAAGTAAGGAATATGCTCGTGTTTCAATGCCGCATATCCCATTTGGAACGGGTATAAGTTGGTCATCATAAAAGGCACATCGATGGTTTTGCCGATCAGGATCTTGGTCATCATTGATACCAGGTCCGCTTCGCAACCCCACACCAGGCGCTGATCATCGTACAGGAAATTCCACGCCAGGCAGGGGGTGGTATCGGAGAACATCGATTCGTTCAGGCAGTTGATACCGGCAGCGATGATATCCGGGTCGGCATCCAGGTCTCTTTTCACCGCCATGTAGACCTTCACCGCGCTCAGGATCGCCCGGTTGGTCAGGTTCTCGATGGGGGTCTTGACTTTTCGCTGATCCCATACTTTTTGGGCGACTTCGTCAGGTATTGCGCTCGCCTCCTCACCTAATCGCTTAAAGCTCTTCTTTATCACGCTGACGCCATATTTTTTCTCGATCGCCGCAATACATTCCGGTTCCCACCAGTAAAACCGCTTGAATATGGCGTCCTGTTTCCCACCCCCGCTGGCAGGATTATCCTGGTAGGCTAGCAATTTCGAATGCTTTAGCTGGCGTTTCAAGGCAAACGCCCGGCATGCCTGCTTGGTCTTTTCGAGATTGGTCGGACCGATCACTTTGACACCGTTGGAGCTCAGGTAGCTGTTGATCTCCCAGTCCCACATCGAGACCGTCCCAAATTCAGACGTCACGATCAGCAGGGGCTGTGGTAACTGCTTAAACTTTTCGAGCTCGCGGAACGCTGCCCCAAGCATTTCGGGGAAAATCACACCGTCAGTATCCGGCAGCTGCGCCCCCAGGAGCACCGGCACCAATATTTCTGCATCGAGAGCCAATAGCTCGTGCAGTTTTTGCAGCTGGGTTGAAAAAGCTGGGTCATCCGCTGATTTAAAGTAAATCGGAACAAGTTTCGCTTTCATTTCGCTCTCCTAATCTCACAAAATCTGATGCATAACCTGCATCAGGTTATGCAAAGGAGGAACAGGATGCTGGTTCAACCTGTCCCTCCTCTCGAAATCTCAACTAATTATTAGGGTACCAAACCACAATTTACTTGATGTCGGCAACAGTTACTTTCTTGCCTGTCTCAGCTGATTTGATCCCCGCTTCCAAGATCTGCATGGCTTTCATGCCGTCATAAAAATTGGGCGCAATCTTGGTGCCTTTTTCGATGGCGGCCAGGAAATCGACGATCGCATGCGAGAACTCGTGCTCGTAGCCGATGATGTGCCCGGGTGGCCACCAGGCGGCTACATACGGGTGGGTGGAATTGGTCACCAGGATCGTCCTGAACCCCTGCTCATCCGCGGTATCCGACAGATCCAGGTATTGGAGCTCATTCATGCGCTCAAGGTTGAATATCAGGCTGCCTTTGCTGCCGTAGATCTCGAAGTAGTTGTAATTTTTGCGCCCGTTGGCGAACCGGCTGGCTTCAAACGATCCTAACGCGCCATTTTCAAATTCCGCCAGCATGAATGCAGCATCGTCCACCGTGACCTGCGCCATATCGGTAGCCCCGCTGCCGGCTTTGAATGTGCCCGCACCAATACCCGGTAAGGGTCGTTCGGTGATGAAGGTCTTCATCATCGCCGTCACCGCCAGGATATCACCCACCAGATACCTGCCCAGGTCAACGCTGTGGGAATTCAGGTCATAGTGCGGACCCGCTCCGGCGAATTTCTTCTGCAGGTGCCAGGTGAGGGGGAATTTGGGATCGGTGATCCAATCCTGCAGGTAGGTCCCGCGCCAGTGATAGATCGTGCCGATCTTCCCCTCGTCGATCAGCTGCCTGGCGAACGTAACCGCCGGCACCCGGCGATAGTTGTGGTTCACGTAATGCACCACGCCGGCTTTCTCCGCTGCCTCATACATTTCCTTGGCGCCCGCGTACGACAGCGTGATGGGTTTTTCGCAAAAGATATGCTTCCCGTTCTGAGCGGCCGCGATGGCTATCTCCTGGTGAAGCCAGGTCGGCGTGCAGATATCAACGATGTCGACATCCTTGCGCTCAACCACCTTGCGCCAATCTGTCTCAATGGTCTCCCAACCCCAGTTGTTGGCGAAAGTGGTGGTGCACTCTGTTTCGGTGTCACATGCCACCTTCATCACCGGCTTAATTCCTAGCTGAAAAAACTTGGGCGTTCTTTCCCAGGCGTTACTATGAGCTTTACCCATAAAGCCGGTTCCGATAATTGCTACGTTTAGTGTCTTCAAGGCATTCTCTCCTTTACTAATAATGAGACAGAATTATCAGTTCAATGACGCAGCAATCCGTTTTAATTCTTTAACGCTCAAACCAACTGCCTCATCCTCTCGCCCGGTCCACTCGGTATGCGGGTGGTCGATCTCCACTGCCAGGAAACCCTTGAAATTGGCTTTATGCAGCATCTGCGCCAGGGCCTGGTTGTTGATCAAACCCATTCCCACGGGGACGCCGGCGAAGAAGTGCCAATCGGTCGGTCGGGCATTTTTATCCGGCATCAGGTCTTTGACGTGGGTCGCCAGTACGTATGGTGCAAGATATTCCATGCCTTTTACGGGGTCATCCAGCAGCCTGAGGAAGTTGCCGGTGTCAAAGTTCAAACCGAAGTATTTGGAATCGACCATCTCCAGCAGCTGCAGGATCTCAGCCGAGGTGAAATCGATGTGGTTCTCCACCGCCAGTTTCACGCCATGGTCCTCGGCAACTTTAACCGCCTGCTTGAACATCTTCGCCAGGGCTTCCACCTGTGGACCATGCGGTTCATGGCGGAACATAAGGCTGCTCCCCACCACACGCATCACATCCGCGCCGATTAGCACTGCATTTGGAATGCCCGCCACCATCTCATTGTAGGCCGTCCAGTTTTGGCCGCGCTCGAGACCATCCGGGTGACCCCAGGCATACACGCGTTCAAACTTATAGTCGTCCAATTGAGCTTTCAGGTCTTTGAACCATGCCTTGTCAATATTTTGGGGGAAGAAGCATGATTCGAGCGAGACCCCCTCCGCACCATGCTCTCGGGCACGTGTCAGAAATTCCTGCATGGTCATATTCTTGGCAGGCGGTTTTTGGTCTGGGTACACTTCTCCGAAGAAACGGTGGTAGCAATAACTATCGATTCCAACTTTCATTGTAGGCCTCCTTATTCTTAATTCTTTTTATATAGTCTTAAATCCAATATTAGCTTGATTTGTTGGCGGTCAACAGATCAGCAGATCCGATTTAATCACTTGGATGGCTATTAATTGATACATGTCATTACAGGATAACATTATTATAACGATTAAGCGCTCGGAATTCAAGATATTGCCCCGACCTTTTGGCAGAACATCGGACAATTTAAACGGATCCATGTCATTGCGAAACCCCCTTTATTTTAGGGGGGAATCCTTATGTTTTGGGGGAAGCCGCAAGGGCTCTTCTTGCGGTGTGGCAATCTGCTCTTTGATTGGATTCCATTTCTATAATCCCGCATAAAGTTTAGATTTTAGGTAATGTCCGATCTTTTGTCTGAACCTGAAATTACCGGATTAATTCAAACCAGCGAATGAAATTGGTGTGCATCTATTACGAAAGACCATATTATTCCTGATGTGTGGTTGTTTGGTAGAACTCGCCGCCCGCTGGATGGTTCCGGATGTGTAAATCGTGGACAACAGGATTTGAAGCAGCACGGCAGTTAATAATTATAATGCCTCTCTTTCACCACCTCCACGAGGCTGATTTACCACTTTATTCTATTG
This sequence comes from Anaerolineae bacterium, assembly GCA_041481345.1. GTDB lineage: Bacteria > Chloroflexota > Anaerolineae > Anaerolineales > UBA4823 > FEB-25. The sequence continues at coordinate 4,399 of JBGPBQ010000043.1, read as the reverse complement.
ACAGGTTGGGGATTTATTTCTATAATAAGTTGTAATAACAGGATTACAACAATACACTTAGAGTCCCGGGATGGGTATCATGAAAGATTCAATCAATTTCGAAAGTCATATCCCATATTACATCCAATTGATGGACATCTTGCGAGAAAAGGTGCAGCAGGCGGAATGGCGTCCCGGAGATCAAATCCCCGGCGAACAAGACCTGTGCGAACGCTACCAGGTCAGCCGGACCGTCGTCCGGCAGGCTTTGCGTGAATTGGAATTTGAAGGTGTGATCAGCCGCCAGAAAGGGAAGGGCACGTTTATCTCTCTGCCCAAAATCAGCGAGGGTCTGGTGCAAAAACTGACCGGATTTTACCAGGATATGGTGGAACGCGGCCTCAAGCCGGGCACACAGGTGCTTCATCAGGATGTCGCACCTTCGAACGAGAAGGTGGCGCGTTTCTTGAACATCCAGCCGGGCAAAAAAGTGATTGATATCCAGCGCTTGCGGTTTATCAATGACGAACCAATCCAATTGGTCACCACCTATATCCCGTATGAAATATGCCCCTCCCTCGCCACCGCTGATTTGTCCAGCCAGTCGCTCTATGCATACTTGGAGAAGGAAAGCAGGATTTATATCGCCAAAGGGCATCGTTATATTGAGGCCGTGCTGGCGAATGACTATGAAGCCGACCTGCTTGGTATTGAGCGCGGTTCTCCCCTATTAATGCTCGACAGCGTCAGTTATACTGAGGATGGACAGCCGATTGAGTATTATCACGCTCTCCACCGCGGCGACCGCTCGCGCTTTGAGGTGGAGCTGGTCAGGGTGAATGAGGCGAGCCCTAAGACTGCTGAATCGGCCGGTTCAAAGTTCCGTTCAATGAACGGTGCGGATAAATAGGCAATTCCAGGATGATGTCACGGATATCATATTAACACTTTATGGAGATGAGAATGCAAAAGAAATTCCTGATGGGCGTCGATCTTGGGACCAGTGGGACCAAGGCCGCTCTTTACCAGGTCGACGGCAAGCTGATCTCCGATGCCTCGGTTGAAGTGCCGATTTATTATCCCAAGCCGGGGGTTGTCGAGCAGGAAAATGAAGATTTCTACACCTCTGCCGCTCAGACCATCCGGCGTTGCATCGACTCCAGCGGTGTCGAGCCAAAAGAAATCGCCGCCATTGCCTTCGATTCACAGATGGCTGGCGTGGGGTTGATCGGTGAGGATTACACGCCCGTCGCCCGGTTTGACTCCTGGCTCGATATGCGATGCCAGCCCTACATTGAGTGGATGGACGCGCAAGCTGGCGACCGCATCACCCAGCTCACCGGTTGCCCCCCCACCTGCGATCATGGTCCCAAGATGCTGTGGTGGAAGGAAGAACAGCCGGATATTTATGCACGCACCGCGAAATTCGTCATGCCTGGCGCCTATGTTGCCGGGAGGCTGGCGGGTTTGCGTTCTGATAGGGCCTTCATCGACCATAGCTACATCCATTTTTCAGGGTTCTCGGATGCCCAAATGGGGACCTGGTCCGACGAATTGTGCTTCCGATTTGGGTTGGACCAACATAAGCTGCCCAGGATCATCGACCCTGTAGATGTTATTGGCGAGGTGCAGGATGCCCCCGCCCGGGAGTTTGGGCTGGCCCCAGGTACACTCATCGCCGCCGGTGCCGGGGATACCGCCGCCAATGCGTTGGGGGCAGGCATTGTGAACCCTGGGATGCTTTTCGACGTGGCCGGTACGGCCGCCGTCCTGGCAGGCTGCACCAATAAATTTATTGCAGACACCCACCACCGGGCATTGATCACCATGCGCTCGGTCATCCCCGGTTTATGGAACCCGTTGGCTTATATCGGGGGTGGCGGTATTGCCTTGCGTTGGTTCCGTGACCAATTCTATAATCGCACGCATGGGGAGAACCTGCCAATCACCGATGAAGACCTCTACCCACACATGATCTCGCTGGCTGCCTCGATTGCACCCGGATCAGATGGGCTGTTCTTTTCACCCCACCTGGGGGGTCGCATTTGCCCATCCAGCCCGGCGATGCGCGGCGCCTGGTTGGGAGTGTCTTGGTCTCACACCCAGGCTCATTTCACGCGCGCTATATTGGAAAGCATTGCCTACGAGTATGCCTATTATCTCAAGATATTGCGTCAATCGCTGCCAGAATTAGTCCTTCTCGAAGCGCGTGTTGTCGGAGGTGGAGCGCGTAGCGACATTTGGAACCAGATCAAGGCTGATATTCTCGACGTCCCCTACCAGCGGCTTAAAGGCAACGAATTTGGCGCCTGGGGAGCAGCGATGATCGCCGGTAAAGCTGCAGGTTTGATCGATAACCTCGCCGAGCACGCTAAGCAAACTGCGATTTTGAATGGCGCACCATTCTTCCCCTCCAGGGAAAATCACGCCATCTATGCACCCTTGGTCGAGAAATATATCCAGATGGAAGAAACCTTGAACCAGTTTTACCGGTCGTAAGCCAGCACTGATTATCTGTTCCAATAAGGAGTATTGAGGATTTATTGATGAAAAAACCAATCCGTATATGCATGGTCGGCGGCGGAAGAGTGGGTAAAAACCACTCCCGTGCGATCACCCGCCACGTCCCGGGCGGGCAGATCGTCGCCCTGGTTGAAACTGTCGACCAGGTGCGTGAAGAAACGGCGCTTGAATTTGGGATCGAGAACCAATTTGCTTCACTTGAGGCCGCTTTAGATAAAGTTTCATTTGATGCAGTCATCATCACCACTCCCACTCCCACCCACTTGCCGATTGCTTCGTTGGCGGCTGAAAATAAGAAACATGTTTTCCTTGAAAAGCCGATGGCATTGTCTATCGCCGAATGTAATGCGATCCTGAAGGTAATCGATCTTAATTCAATTTTGCTGCAGCTGGGCTTCATGCGCCGCTTCGATCCCGAGTTCGTCACTGCTGCTCAGCGCATTGAGGCGGGTGAGATTGGCCAACCGATGATGATTAAAACCAACACCCATGGCCCGGGTTTACCGCCCCCCTGGGCACGCGACCTGAGCACATCCAACGGAATGTTGGCGGAAGTCAACAGTCACGATTGGGATACCCTGCGCTGGCTCATGGGGTCGAACCTGGAACGGGTATACACCGAGGTGGCAAACTTCAAAGGCCCAGCCAACCACGTGGACACTCCCAATTTCTATGATAACGTCCTGGTCAACGTCAAGTTTAAGAATGGCGGTCTGGGAATGATCTCCGGTGTCTGTCCATGCGGGTATGGTTATGATGCCCGGGTCGAGATCGTCGGTGAGAAAGGCATCATGCAAATCAGCGAGCTCAAAGGTCAATCGCTGGTCGTCTGTACTGACCGCGACCAGGGATTGATCACGCCCATCTTCAGGACCTGGCCGGAGCGCTTCAAATGGGCATATATCAATGAGCTGGAACACTTTGTCACCTGCATCCAGGATGAAACCCCTCCCCGCGCCGGCGGGGTCGATGGTCGCTGGGCAGTCGCGGGTGTCTTGGCCGGGACCAAATCGTTCTTAGAGCAGCGTCCCGTCTATCTTAAAGAAATCATCGATGACTAGAATTCGACGGAAGCGAGGAGATATGCTGGCAGCTGTATATCATGGTCCAAATGACCTGCGGGTTGAAGATGTGCCGGTTCCCGTCATCGGGAAAGGCGAGATCCTGGTTAAGGTCATCAGTGCCAGTATTTGCGGGACGGATTTGCGCATCATTCATGGGAACCATCGCATGTACCCACCCGGCACTGTGCGCATTCCAGGGCACGAGGTCGTTGGGACAATCGCGGAAATTGGTGCAGATGTTGACAACTATTTTCTGGGTCAGCGCGTGTTTTGCGCCCCGAATACCGGCTGCGGGCATTGCCAGCAGTGCATCACCGGTAACAACAATTTATGCGCCAATTATGATGCCATCGGTGTCACCTCGGATGGTGGCTTTGCGGAATATGTGCGCATCCCTGCCAACTCGGTCCGGCAGGGCAATGTGATCCCCATCGGCGATTCCATAGACCCGGTGATGGCAGCCTTAATGGAACCTTTTGCCTGTGTGCTACGGGGGCAGAACGCACTGCATATGAACCCTGGTGAAATCGTCTTGGTCAACGGCGCCGGTCCGATCGGGGTGATGCATGTGAAGCTTGCCCGGGCACGTGGGGCAGGGCGCATCATTGTAAGTGAGCCTACTCCCGAGCGAGCAGTTCAAGCTAAACGCATGGGTGCAGACCGGGTGGTTGATCCGTTATCCGAAGACTTGAAAACCATCCTGATTGAAGAAACAAACGGTCATGGAGCTGATGTAATTATCGTCGCTGCGCCTATACCTGCAGCTCAGGAAGAAGCGCTCGACCTGGCAGCCATTGGTGGCAGGATCAACTATTTTGGTGGTCTTCCCAAGG
>JBGPBQ010000042.1:0-19251 GCA_041481345.1 Anaerolineae bacterium | reverse complement strand
TGAATAAATTTGAAAGGATGTAGTCACACTAGTAGGTCGAATTATTACTGTATCTAGCATCACTAATTACTCCGCTGGGTTAGATTTCTCCTCATATTTTTTTAGATTATCCTGCAAAATTTGTACAAAATTTGGCATTCTCGCTATAGACACAATGACCCGAGCTACACAATCAGCTTTTACAGACACTAGTCGAAGAGCTTGTTCTTTTTGTTCTTCAGGAGAACCGAGTATGATTGGTGGGCGTGCTTCGAAAAACGATAGGATAAACTCATGCTCGGTATGCTGAACAATCATCGTAGTAGCATACACGCTAAGGAGATTATCAGGATAACACCATTCTATAGGAATTGGAATCCCTTGGTCTTTTTCAGCCATATGAACTCCTTATGCAATTATTCACACAAATTAGTCTTTTGATGTATTTGTTCTAACCAAGTCTAGTGGTATCTAGTCTTTTATTTTACTCCATATCCTATCATTTATGTACCACCCCTTGGAATCAATAGCATTGATTTGCTGTTGAATATCACTTGGTGGGGCTGTCCGAAGAGCGAATGTTCCCTTTATGTCTCCTCAGCGAAAGCGGGAATTAGATTTCAGCGTATCAGTATAAAGCAATGCCCCCATACTGGCATAAGGGGTTTGTCCTGATGTTGTTAGAATCCCCTTTTCCAGTGCTTTATCTGTAATATCTTTGTAATGTAGTGGCTCCCCTATATCTATAAGGATTTCAAAAGCTGCATCTTTGAATTGCATTACATCCTCCAATCAAATCGCTTATTCATCAATATCTAAAAGCACTAAGTCAACTAAAGATGCTCCTGAGGCACTCTTAATCATCATTTTCGTATTTTTGAGCTCATTCACAATATCCTTGAGGAAGTGAACACGGATTCCTGCATCAATGAGCATTAGCAATTCTTCTGGGTGTTTTATTTTGTGGATGACAAGCTCAAAAGTCCAATCTGCAGGATACAGTTTATTGCGTAACTGCACTTTTGATTTGAGATAATACTTTTTATCAATCCATTCCTGTATTCCAAGTTTTAGTTCATCGACACTACGCTCTTTTGTACTCATTGCCGAACGACCAGTTGATTTTTGAATTAATTTTGGAAGTGGCGAGAAATAACTAACGGGATTTACCGAAGACTGAACCTCTATGTGACGACATTCAACGCCTTGCTCAGTAATTCTTAGTGCAAGTAGGTCAATCTCGTGAACGCCAATTTTTATCCCCCTGATTGTAAAATATCCCTGTCTATTGAGCCATTCCTCAACAATTTCTTCAGCTAATAAGGTCATTGCATAATCACTTTCCAACGACCAATTTACTTCCACATTTTGTGCAAAATACTGAATCTGACAATAGCGCTGCATTACAAACTGGGCAGTGAATCGTCCTTATTGGTCGCTTATACCAAAAGAAATATCCAGTCGTACCTGTCATATACCGTCTCCTTACGGTAACTAAAGCGACAGATTCCGATTCTATAATTTCCTGTTTGTTAGGATTTGTATCACCTATTTGTGGTGCAACACTTACCAATTCCCAACCTTCTCTGCCCAATGACGCAAGATGGTCCCATACATTCCTCCCCGTCAGCTCTCTATTCCCAACTAATAATATGTATTCACCTTCATCTATAAGAACAAACTCCCAACGATGCTCCCATTTTTGCGGATATCCTTTTGCTTCAATGGAGGGTATATAGGAAGGTTGGACCATTGAGTCTTTCTTGGAGATGGGTGAAAAACTATGTAGGTCAAGGGCTTTATTGGCTGCCTGTGCCACTGATATATCAAGGTCCTCGCTGGCTTTTCTAAGGGCGTCAATTGCTTCTGATGTCAAAGAAGATACATCACAAAGCATTTTGCAAGCACTAAGTCTTATCCCTGCATCATCGCTTTTCAGCATTTTTATCAATCCCTCAATGTACTTATCTTCGTCCACCACGCTGAACCTCCTCTGTTATGATTGAAACTTCTTATCTAGCCCTGCTCTAAATAAGCCTTCTCCAAGGCTTTGAATAGTTTTCCATGATTAGGAATCTTCGGGTGAATAAGGTCATGCACGATAACTTTACGACGGAAATCAGCAGATTATCATTACTGCGGAATACTCGTGGTTACACTTTCTGACTTATCAAGACCTCCTCGCCTAACATATCAGTAATCTTCACGGCAACAATCATTTTGGCATTTGAGAAATGATTCTAATTGTCTCCACGCTAACAGTACAAACACGCATGAGAAGGTCAATAACCTGTTCTTTATAATCTGCAAACCTATAAGTGTTGAACTTCTCACGAATTGTTGGGTCTTTGGGCGTCTTCTCTTTATAACGTTCCAATATCCATTCAAGTGCAGAATAAGTGCCCAAGCGGTATTCCCACACTTCCGCAGGTATGCCACGAAGTTTTGTTATAGTATCAACTTCAATAACCCCGCTGTCTTTACGGGCTATTAGGCGTGGTGAAACCCTGACACCTTCCGCTACCTCATTTGTCTCTACTTCTAACGGGTACGGCTCCACTTGCTCGTAATTCAGGTGAAGTTCCATCAATTGCTTTCCCCAAGCTACCCAAGTCCAGAAGTCAGTGTAAAACGGGATATGTGGGAACTCACGCTTCAAGTTTTGCTCATACTTTGTTCGATAAGCAGGATTGTGAAGTACCGCATACACAAAGTGGAAAATACTTTCTTTGGTTATGTTCTTATCCTTGTAATGTTTCTGAAACTGTAATAGTGACCAATCTGTTATATTCTCTCGACGGTCTATTCCATCACCATAATAAAGCGGGAAACATTTTGTATCTCCAGCGTAATGTAAATCAATTGGATATTTAGAAACAAGACACTCAAATTTCTTATATGACATACAGACAGCAAAGAAAATGTTATTGGTTTTTCCAGCTTCCTTTACACCTCCAAGAATATCAACGAAAAGTTTTGAATAGTAAATAAATGTTGAAAAATATGGGCGATAACTGTAAAGCATAATATTATTTTTGTTGTACTCTTCGTTTTCTCCACGCAATAATTTCTTTTTCAAATCCCTCGACCATTTTATTCGAGGGTCAAATTCCGTTGATATTGATTGCGATGAATAAAAGTTTATAAAGAAATTCATCTTGCGAGAAAGGTTATCACTTGAAAAGTCTATTACCCATTCATCACGGTTCGTAGAAATACCAGTTGTATTGAAACTAAATATCGCATTTCTAGTTTTCTTTCCATATATTGGTATAAATTCATCCCAATCGTTTTCAGCTATATTGAGCCAGTTATAATTTTTATCTGGATGGATATTTTCAAATTTTATGTCAGCAAACTTTGTTGTCCGTAAATATTCTAGCTTTTCTCTTGCTAATTCCATCTCTGGTCTTCGTGAATAATAAATCTGTGCAGGGGATTTCCCCTTTTTATCTTTCTTGACCAAAAAGGCTATTGCAACACCAGTCTGTATAGCAAATACATTATTCTTCGGCCCTGAAAGTTTAGGGTTTATTCGTACATTTCCACCTAAATCCACAATGTAAATAAAACTAAACTCATCCGCTACTACTTTACGGAAACCATCGAATGTACGTGAATTGAGAAAAGAATGATTTGATATGAATGCTATCATGCCATTCTTATCTAATCGGTCACTTGCCCAACGGTAAAACCTAGCATACATATCATATAGCTTAGTCTTTTGTGCAGTACTATATTTGATGTAAGTCTCCTTGATGCGCTTGTCAATCTCTGGATATTCACGATTCTTGTTGTTCTCGTTCTCGTTCAATTGGTTGGCATTATACGGCGGGTTACCAATCACCACTGATATTTTCCTGGTATTCTGTTCGGTGATGCGTGCAGCGTTTTCATCTCCGATGCCAAAGAAGTTGATTTGCTGACCAGTATGCTCAAAGCCCATGTTATCCAGTGTGTCCACGAAGCAGATATGCTCGAACTCCTTATATTTCCCCGTCTTTTGTTTATAGGTGAACTCAATATTCAAGTTGGCGATGTAATAAGGCAGGATTGCTACTTCATTACAATGAATTTCGTGCTCATACTTGTAGTCAAGTTGCATTGGTGGTAAAGTTTCGATTAGTTCTGTAATGAACGTGCCCGTACCAGTGGCGGGGTCGAGGATTTCAACTCCCTTGTCACCCAAAGTCTTCCCAAAATGCTTGAACACTAGATGGTCAGCGCTCTCAATCATAAAGCGCACTATCTCATCAGGCGTGTAAATTACCCCCAATCTGTCTGCGGCTTTGGGGTTGTATGATTTGTAAAAATTCTCGTATAGCGCCTTGAGGAATTTTTGCTTCTCGTGGTGGTCTGAAATTTGCGATGCACGGGCATTGATTGTCTCGTAATATGGTGCAATACGGGCATGTATATTGCGCTTGGTGTCGCTGTGATAGAATGTGCCTGCCACCTCCTGTAACTTGTGTGCAATCACATTATCCCGATGGAACTCGGCGTCGTCGAATACCCGCATGAAGATATCCTCAGTCAATACATGCTGGATAATCATCTCACGCACGTCCGCCATTTCTACCTTCGGGTTGATTGCCTTTTTACATAGTTCTAGGAACTCGCACAAAGCGGTCTGAAAGGTTGCACTTATATTGAATTGCTCGGCGATTATCTCACGCAGCGCATTTGCCAAGTTGGGTACATCTGCGGTGAATTGCTGGATGGCTTTATGAAAGGCTTGTACTTCAGGTGGCTCGTAGCCCACGAATAGCGATAAAAGTGCATCCAATGCGTGAGCATCTGTGAAGTCAGCCCGCATTGATTCTCCACCATTCTGATAAAGAACAGCCGTATGCGTATCCTCGAAAAGAATGTTGAATGTGGGATACCCTTTAGTAAGTTTGGCGTGGATTTCCTGGGTCAGGTCGTCCTTTTCATCCTTGCTTTCCCAATAACCCCAATCCTGCCGTAAGGCATCCTTGAGTGTGCCATCTGGATATACTTTGCGACCTGTTTTGGTTACATATTCCACTTCGGGAACAAGCTCAAGACCCTTACTATGTGCGTATTGTTCTATTAGGTCTTGAAAACACTTACGTAGAGTGGACTCATTGCGTGTGCCACTGTAGCGAATCATTTTGTCAACTTTGGCGTAATACTGATGTATAAGCTGGATGGACATGGGATATTTACCTAAACGATTAGGATGGTAATTTTCAGTTGGGTTGATTTTAGTATAGCACAATCAACAAAATCATATTTTTGAATCATGAAGCACATAAAAGGGTTCAAAAGAGGGGGAAGAAAGGAACCACCCCCCTTTTATTCAAACAAAAATCTAATAGATTGGTTTCCAATGCCTGGATTATTTCCTTAGCAAAATATCGGATGCGCTCCAAATGCTCCATTATCATTTCGGAATTTGCACCATGAAGAACAACATAATTAGGGCTCGACAAACCATCCAACCCGAAATGTTTGCCAACAACGTATGAGACCGCTTCAGCTTCGAGCTCCCTTTCTGCTTGCAACATCAACCTTGTTTCCCTGTGATGAAGGAGTTCATGGGCGATTTCATGAATAAGGGTTTTGGTGCCCGCCCTGGGGGATAGGATTATCGTTCCTCCCATGCTTACTCCTTGTGTTTCCCCCTGTAGTTCTTTCACCTGGACTCGGATTCCTCTACTTACCGCAAAATCCATCAGGCGTTCTGTAAGCAAGGCATTTTGCTCAGGGCTTTTCCAATTTGGTGGTTCTGGTATAGGCTCCCCATCGGTTTGAGAAATATCGAAGACATAGACCGTCTTGAAACCCACCAGCTTTTCAATTTGTATTCCGTCTTTATTTTCAAATGGGGTTAATATTGGAGCTAAAATAGCGATTCCATGTTCTCCCTTGCGTACATATCGTTTCATCGTTATCCATTTATGGAAACCAGCCACCATGGTTGCATTTGGCTTCTCCATCAGGATAAGCCAGACATTGCACGGGCTGTATTGATGGAACCTGGAGCACATGTCCAGATAACGCTGCATCTCATCACTAACAAGGGTAGCATCGGTCGCCCGAGCCAGTTCCTGAATGCGCTCGGTAATCCTGGCTTTCAATTCTGTTGCAGAATTACGGGCTTGAATTTGAGTGTCCATTTCATTTCCTCCATTAAATAAAAGGCGGTGCAAGCCTGAACCTGCACCGCCATTAGAGTTTGGTGGTAGATGCAATTAGATATATAGACCGACGGGTAACTCGCCTGCTTCCATCAACTGCACGACTTTCTTGGCGGTCTGGATGGCAGTTTCGTTGCGTGGGTCGGTATATTCTTGTTCGGAAAGGCCTGTAATCAAACCGAAAGCGAAGCAAATCACAAGGCGTTGCAGGGTGCGATGGGTGAAGCGCAACTGTAAGCCAACCTCTTTGCCTTCACGAAAGCCCCTGCCACCCAAATTGAGAAAATCATCTAGAAGAGAAGCAAAGGTCTCTGGAGTTAGGGACTTAGCCAGGATATAAACGCTAATAGTTTCACCTGTCTCTTCGTTGCGTGAAGTTTCCGAGTTATATGATTTTATTTTGATAATATTGTTGTCGTCCATTTTGGTCTCCTTAGAGTAGCAGATATGGTTAGGGAATATTGAAAGTAATTACAACGCCAAGTGAATATCCAAGCTCTGGATAGCCTGTCAAGCATTGGATATTCGCAGGGACTGGCTTAACATGTACATCGAAGAACGGAGCTAATGTCGCTGCCAGACAGCGATTGATGTAACCAATCTGCTGTCCATCACTGCGCTCAACACATATAGCATTGCGGTCATAAGGATTGGTTGGCTCTCGCTTGAGCAGGATTTCTTCGCCAATGGTTAGCCTCGCAACGACTCTTTGACGACCATTGAACGTTACACCAGCCACACGTGTACAGATATTGCTGCCTGAGCAATAGTTATGGGAAGTTTCTGTTTCATATTCGGGTACAAAAGTGTTGCTATTCATGTCAACTCCTTTTTGTAGGTTGTTCCTTGAGTGAACTATTAATAGACAATTCAAGTCCAGCTTAGATTTTGGTGACCTCATCTTGAATCTGGATAACAAGGACACCAGGGTGAGGATTCTCAATGCGCACATGGCTGTTAGGATAGATGCCTGCCCGAAATAGCCATAGACCCATCAAGCGTAGATATGGCCAAGTATGCTTGCGGTAGAAGTCACCTGCTTCACTGACCTTCAAGATACGGGTGTTGGGAACTGGGTTATCGGTCATGGCTCACCTACTTACCGTTACACCACCCACCATCTACCTTATGGGAATACCAGACACGACCATCCTTGTCCCAACGCTTCATCTCGCACTGATGGACTGGGCACCACGAAGGATTGTCCTTGCCACTGCCGTTTCTCTGCGCATCGTCCTTCTTGCCTTCATCGGTCTTGCTATCCACTTGTCGTGAACCATTGCGATAGAACACATAGGGTGTGCAGCCATTCTTGAGCAGGTAACTAATGGCGCTGGCAGCCTTCTCCAGCAACTCTGAGCCTGTCTCTCCACGCAGTGTGATTTGGCACTCGAAACCATTCGGGTCAACATAGCGGGTATTCCAGGAAGCGGGGGCTTCGGGAAAGTCATTCGACTTAGGGATTTGATTGTCATTACCGTTCATTGGGTTCTCCTTTTTGAGAAAAAGAAAGAGCGCCTCCCTATGAAAGCGGAAGCGCTCAATTGAATGGGGTGGTGAGGATTAGGGTTTGTCCAGGTTGACACCGCAATCATCACAAACCTCAGTTATGTCATCCCATACACCACCAGCGGTGAAATGCATGCCGCCTTGGTAGGATGTGTGCTCATGCAGGCAATCTGCTTGATACAGGAGTTTGCTAAAGTCTTCAAGGTTGACCCACTGAGGTTGATTGCCGCTACCTTCACAAGAAGGGCAAGGAGCATAACGGGTGTAAGTGCGACCCTGGCCATCTTCACATTCTTCGATGGGTAGATAAGCCTCGCCATTGCAATTCAGGCATTTCGACAAAACACGTACTTTGAACATATTGACCACCTTTCTTTGTAGAATCAAAAAGCCCGCCTCAACTCAAGGTCTGAGTCAAGACGGGCTAGGATTGGCCGTGCGTTATGACATGGAAGGCAGGCTGCACGGGTGCCTACCCCCCACTCCCCTGGTGCCCAGGCGGTGCCCTACAGGGTCACCGACACCAGGGGAAAGTTATTCAATTGTTTTATTACCCCCCATGTTCACTTATGGGGTGGTGTACCCCTCTACTTAGGGGCCTTCAAAATTTTATTTGATTGAAATATGGGGAAATTCTAGAGCAGAACTTTTACCAGTCTAAGATGACCCGACTAGAATGACACTGCAATGTGAGTTATAGATATTTCAAGAAATTATTGTGGCGTTAGGCATGCTAATTATCATCCTTTGTATTCCTTGAGACTATAGCCATGAGGATTACGAGGAAAAGTACAATAAAGAGCTCCATGTTTTACCCTCCTTCTAATCTGGCAAGTCACCTCGTATCATAGTAACACTTATGATTTTTCGAGATACCTGATAGCCTTATTGATATTCTCTACGTCCTCGCCAAACATTCCTATTCCCAAGTTACACTTTTTACAGAGTAATCCTCTGACTTTGCCTTTATTCTGGTCATAGTCTATTTCTAGCGTATATCCCAGGTCATCTTGAGATATGCGACAAATAGCACAGCAACCCTGCTGCATTTCAAATATAGCTTGCCACTGCTTACGAGTTAACCTATAAAGAGAATATATCGACCTCCATCTCCTACTCTCTCGTTGTTCTTCCTTGGTCTGCGTTCTGGCAAACAGACTTAGACTTTCCCAGGGTGATATGCTTCGTCTAGAATAATCATGAGTTGAGTTCATTGCGATTTCCTCAGATATCGGAGTGGTCACTAATTAGCTATCACTACCCCTTTTCGGCTGGTTTATTATATTATATGTGGGGATGGGAGTAAGAAACGGGGGAGACAAGATACTTACACGGGTGAAACGGGGCGCTATGATGGCGAGGCTATATGTTAGATAAAAACAAATAAATCGGGTTACGCTACCAAGAGGATAGAATATTCAATTGTTCACCCCCCATGTTCGCTTTAGGGTTGCGATACCCCTATGCAATTTCGTTTGAACCCTGAGCGGGGGTTTTTGAGGTAAAAATGGTGGAGTATGTTGCGTTGTAATAGATTCGTCTGTATACTGGAGATAATTACTGGTGGAAATTATAATTGGATAAGGTATTGGTAAAAATAGAAATCTTAGTGGTTATGAAAACAAAACACGGGACTTCTTTCCTTTTTAGTATGAAGTACACTGAGTTTGCAGTATAGCAAATGTCCATAGAATCAATTATTAGGAGCTTTGGCTCTTTAGAAAAGGAGGCGTTGTTATGTGGCAAGTAGAAGATAAATTCCGTGTCATAATCGGAGGAAATACATATATCAATATCCCTAACATTATTGTCTACAAAGGGCAGCCATTATTTGTGCTCAAAAGACGATAAAGTGATGGTCAATTGGGGATAGACTTCGATATCTTTGACAATAAGGGCGATAGGGTTGCCACAGTGCGAGGGAATCGCATTGTTCAGGGGAACGAAAATAATTACGAGATAGTAAGAGAGGAAAATCAGTATACTGTAACGGATAAGATGACAAGGCAGACAATCTGTGATATTAGAAAAAGGTCTAAAGCAAAGCATTCGGAATTAGAAGTATCAGTCAAGCTCTATACAAGCGATGGGTTTTTGTTTGATGCGACGCCTCAGATGACCAATATAGCAGGGATAAAACTTCGAGGAAATGTGTTTGAGAATCTCGCTGCGGGAATAGTTATTGCATGATTTGTCTGGTAATAGACTCCTATTTGACGGAAAGCACCTAACCATCGCTTGCAGCTCACTGCTTTAGGAGGAGGCATAGGAACAACCAAGGAAGACATTAGATGGAGTAATTGAATGAATCGCACAACGAAGAAGGTTCGAGGTCAGCTTTTAGATAGAAGCAGCAAGATGGTTTTATCAGAATGTTTAGTAAATATTACTCTGATTGATACTCAGCGTCCCGATGACCGTCCCAGTTATAAAGTATCATTGACAGTGGATGGTTATAAACCAGAATTAGACAACAAAACCCTATTATTGAAATTAGGTGACAATCTTATCGGGGAAATTATTATCCATATTTCACCCCTTGTGCCAGGGCAAGAAATTTATTTCATAGTCGACTTGCAGGATAGTATTTGGCAAAATCTTGAATGGTTCAATAAAATATAGGCTTATTATCAAATTGAGAACAGTCAAACTCCGCATTGCAGCCGATTTGCTCTACTGCTTTGCCCAAACAGGCGAACGTGATTGATAACCTTGAACCGACCTCCATATTATGGAAATACACCAAAAACCTCATAAAGTAAGCAGATTGATAAGTTTATTCGGGAGTATATATCTTTCACATTCAATAAATTGTCCAGTATTACAGCCTATTATTATCCACAGGGCTTCCTATCCTGTGAGCCTTGGCAATATCCTCTGTTGTCTGCGCTAAGTATCTACGCAACACCTGTAAATCTGCATGCCCCATAAGCTTTTGCAGGCTGAATACATCTACCCCTGCTCGTAGCATATTGATTGCAAATGCCCGTCGAAAAGAATGGAGAGATGGAGCTTTTATGCCAGCCTGCTTCGCCCGACGCTCAAGTATTCCCCGTAAACCTCCATATTCCAATCGTTCGCCTTCTTCGGAAATCCACAAGGCAGGGTGGGCATCAAGGCGATGCTTCAAATAAACCCGCATGGATTTTCTGCTCGCCTTCCCTATAAAGACGGTTCGGGATTTACCTCCCTTTCCATGATGGATGAGGATTTCACCACTAAAAGGATTGATATCCTGAATATTCACTCCTAATACTTCTCGTGCTCTCGCTCCTGTATCCAGAAGAAACAATATCAATGCCTTATCTCGATAATCCAGAAACGAATATGATTTGCAAGTTTTCAAGAGTGCCAATACATCTTCTGGTTCAACGGGCGACAATGGTTCATTTGTTACTTTAGGGGCTTTCACTTTGGAGATTGGGTTCTTCCAGCCATCAGGTTCTGCTTCGTTCTCGTACCAAATCAAGAACACTCTGATGGTTCTGAATGTGGCATGTAATCCGCCAGGGTTATGCCCTGTTTCTTGATGCCATAACAAGAATTGACGGATGACATTTGGCGTAATTTCTTCAAGACTGGTTATTAGTTGCGATTCACAATATCTCAGGAAATACCCCAATTGCTGTTTATAGAAGGTAAGCGTAAATCCTGAAACCCCTTCGATTTTCTTCGATTGATAGAATTGATTTGCCCATTCAAGCAGGTTGTAACGGACAATATTTTCTATAATCGTGTGCGTTGAGTTGTCTCGATTGTGTGGATACATGGTTTAGCCTCCTGACTAAACTTCTAAATATGGGGGCATAACCATCTTTTCCCGACTTTATGTACTATATATGGGGGTTGCTTATTCCTGGCAGGTTACAATATGCAACACTGACGACTCAAAATCGTGTTCCGTAAGGAATGAGGGTTCGATTCCCTCCTTCGGCACCATCCATAAACAAAACCCACCCGATTGCAAAAAGATGCAAAAATCGGGTGGGTTTTTATAATGACCTGGATGGATATCTACTCAGCTTCAACAGAAGATACCGTCTGAGTGTACACCTTGAACACGGGAGGGTTTTCCAGGTGTTTCTTTACCGCACATAGTTCAGCGGTGCGGATCAGGGAAGGTAGATATTTCTCAGGAAAACCAGCCGGGATCTGGATCTCCAGGTCCACATTCTCAACCATCCCATTGATCGGATTGCGGTGTGCGCGTTGAATGATCCTTAAACCCTCGGTGGGCAGATTGCGCTGACGGCAAAATCCAAGCACGTAAATGCCTGCGCAGGTAGCAATGGATGCCAGGAATAACGAAAATGGCGTGGGCGCCGAGCCAGCCTCACCATTCGGTCCGGTCTGATCGGTCATCACGGTATAAGGTCCAAAATGTGCGTCCACCCTGTCGCCACCTGGGAAATCAACCATCATCTCCATGTGTTTTTATGCTCCTTGTTATATAAAATATCAGTGTACTTTGTTTATGATGCATCCCAGATATAAAGGTTACCTGGTGGAATTTGTTTATTATGCGGAAACCAACCCGCTATAGCTGGCGCCAAGGTTAAAGCCTGGATTTATTATTTCATCCCTCAGCCGCGCCCTCAGGTGGCACCGGCTCATGAGATCCACCTTTATGCCACCAAAAGTACCAGTACAGGAATACGGAGATTGTATAGAGGAAAATGGTGCCTAGGAATGGCGGTCCAAAACCGTATTTCACTTGAAGGATCCCACTGACCGTGGGGCTGATCACCCATCCGAAGTTCCACGCCATGCTGACCAGGCTGGCGACCATGGCTCTTGATGATGGTTCCACCTGTTCCATGACGAAAGTCTGATATACCGGACTGCTCATGTTCATCAAGGCAACCCGTATGTAGTACGCCAGCCCACTGATCCAAAATACTGGCGAAAACCCGAGCAGGATCAGGAACGGGATCGACAAACCCTGCGTGATCACCACCACCTGGATTTTTCCGAAGCGTTCTGCCAGGGGAGGTGCGGCCAGCAAGCCCAGGCCCATTGCTAACGAGCCCCAGGCGAATAGCACCCCAATCACCTGGTCGGGCTGATGATATTGGACTCTGAAAAACACATTCATAAACGGCATGATCAGGCCTGCGCCAATGGAAGTGATCAGCATTGGCAGGACGAGTTGGGTCAATTTCCTTGGGTTTTTGGCTGCATAGGAAAAAGGAGCAAAAACCGTACGTTCTGAATGATCGAGGCGCGGCATTTTGATCAAAATCAAGGGTATGATGCCGATCGCCAGTCCGATAGCCACGACCATAATGGAGGCACCATACGCCTGGCTGCTAACTGGATCAACATTGCGCAGGTTTGCCACCCAGCTGGGCAGATAACCGCCGATCCAATTGCCAACCGAGGCGGCCACCATCTGGATTCCAGAGCTAAAACTGAACAAATATGTCCGCTCGTGCTCGCCACTGTTCTCCATCAGGAACGGGCTCATGGTGACCGCTGCCAGGCTCTGGGCAATCCCCGACAATATATTCATGGCATAAAAGATGAATGTCACCGGCCAGATGACCATCATACCGATCGAGAAGCTGACCAGTACGGCTGAAATGAGCAGTGAGCGCTTGCGCCCCAGGATATCTGCCAGGTAACCCATGGGTAAGGCAAAGAGCAAGGCGGTCAGGCTGGTGGCGGTCACCAAATTCCCGACTAACTTTTCATCGAAGCCAAGGCTGAGTATATAGAAATTAAAAATCAGCCGATAAATTCCAATGGCAACACCGGAAATGATGGCGTAGACCAAATACAAACGCGCATTGGGGCGGAAAGCCACCAGGTGTTCGCCGTAATTTTTAATATTCCGATTGATGCTCGCCAGCACGGTTTATTCCTCAGCCTTGAGCGCTAAAAACTTGTGAATGGCTTCAAATGTGTCGGCGATCACCGCTTCCCTGACGGTGTATCGCTTTTCATCCTCTTCGTCCAGCGAGACGTAAACCAGACGCGCCAGACGTAAAGCGCTCAGGTGGTGGGTGACCGTTGGAGCCCTCAAGCGCAGCTTTCGAGCCAGCTGTGAAGGAGTCTGGGGTTGATCGCTCAAATAACGCAGGATAAGCAGGCGGGTGGGGTCGGAAAGCGCTTTGAGCGCTCTCAGCATGGCATCCGGTATCACTTCGCCCGGTACCAGTGCGACTTCAGCCGGGCGAGCGCCGAACAGCACGATCCAATGTTTTGGCACGACACTGTCATACATCACCAGGGGTGTGGTCCAATAGGAGGGAGCAAAGGTCACTTCGTCAGCTTCCTCAAAGGCGGAAATCTTCACTCCCTGGGATAACTCCACCATCAGGTGCGGAAAGTCAATCTGTGTCTCCAGCTGCCGAGCCCGATCCAGCGCCTGCTGCAGGTAGGGTCTGATGCGCCGCTCTTCCTCGGCGAAGAAAACTGAAACATACGCCTGCATTGCTTCCAGATAGCGTTCGCCGAATTCCTCTGCCCGCGACCACCAGCTCAATACGGTAGCCAATTCATCTAGTGATGGAGGACTTTCTTTTAGCGGGTAATCTCTTTGGAGCTGATCGAGATCATTTTTATTCCAGGTGCCCCTGGTTTTCACATCGCTCAGCATTTTGAGCAATTTGGGTAAAACATCGGCATGATAAGCCAGGGTGGGCAGTCGATCTGCGGGTTCGATTTGTCGCAACGCCCTGAGGACCGACTCGGCATCCCTGGGCTCGGGTAAGCTTGAGACCCAGGCGATGGGGCTGCTGAAAAACAATTTTTGAGATTCCTCCAACGTGCTGCGTTGAAATGCTGTCAACCGTGAGCGCACTCCGGCTGCCCATGAGCCGCGCAACCCAAATTTTTCAGGGTGATGCAGCACGTGCAGGCTGGCAAACAGGTCGTAGGCCGTACCCAGGCTCCATCGGACGAGTGGTTTTTGGTTTGAGGTCATAAGAATTTATGATATTATGTGCGTGAGAAAACCATTGGATTTTTTGGTGGATAGCGGAACAAATCTCGGAATTAGATATATATCTAATTAGATAATAATCTAACATCTTATGTTTGTCAACTCCTTTCCCGTTACGGTGAGTATTTGATCATAAGGTTATAAGCCATACTCAAGGAGGAGATATGTTGAAAAAATTATGGTATCGCGCGTGTGTGACGGCATTGCTGGTGCTCTCCTTATCAGGATGCAGTGCTATTCGAGGCATCGGGAACGCCTTAACCAATAGTTTTAAGGGCTTTTCGATCCACTTCCCCTAGAAGATGGATCCTGTAAATATCAGTCCTGGATCCCGGGTTCCCGCCGCATTTGAGTAGATTATCTTACTTTTTAGCACCACAAAACTGTGGATAACTCAAGAAATATTGTGGATAACTCAGCTAAATTGTGGATAACTCTTCAAATCTCAAAATTTTCTGTGTCTTTGCAACCCCATATGTAGGGAGAATGGAGTGGATATACCCAATCTGTGATAAATGGCTTGTGGGATAAGAAAAACCACCTATTTATCCACTATAAGCTGCCAGAGCCTGGGGACAAATTTCTATAATGAAACACCCATATATCCCCTTTCAGTAAGTGCATATACCCATCTGTGGCGGGTTAAGCTCTCCTAGATTGATTTATACACATATCCACAGGCTCTACTACTACTACTATTAATTAACATATATATATTATGATTGTTTTAATTAGGGTGGTACGCATCAAAAAGATAAACCGATATGAGTATGGACATTGATACGAATTATCACTTTGCCTGTATGAAATTGGCTTAACCAATAAAGACCATTGTTTATTTTGTGGCATCAAAATTGGAATCTATTATAAAGCGGTCGATTTAAATAAATGGGGCACGGCTCAAACCGTGCCCCAAATTGCTTCTTTAGGTCTTGGGTAATTTATCTCCTGATGATCGGCATCATAACGAAGTACATGGAAGGCGGCACGATTGCTGTGGTGGTCACCTCCGCTGAGGCCATCACAGTCGGGTCCAAATCCGAGGTGACCATCAGAGTAGTCACATCCAATTCGCCGTTTGATACCCCCTCTGGAACGGTCACCAATACAGTCACGGTGATGCTTTCTCCAGCCGCCAGCGGACCGGTGTTATCACCACCCGGCAGAGTAGCTGCCCATGCCCCACTCACCTCCAAGGCGAACGAGTCATGGTAATCACCCGTATTGGTCACTAGAAATTCATAGCTGACCACCTCGAGCGGCATACCGCTCTTGCCATCCGGAGCAGACACATCAACAGCCGGGGTCACGATTGCAGTGGTCGTGCCCGTGGCGGTATCCCTGCCACCCACCTCCCCTACGGCAGTCAGTGTAAACGTGTCGGTGATCACGTCAGGATTGATGGGGATGGTTACCGTCACTGGTATGGTCGTTGATGCTCCCGCCGCCAGCACACCGGCTGTGGATGGTGCTTCCGTCGGCCATAGTCCGTCCACACTCAGCAGCACTTCTTGCTCCACAGGAGCCTCATTAGTCACCGTATATACATAGCTCACCTGACTGCCAGGCTCAGCGATCTTTTCCTGTGTGGGTGGATTGATGGATACATCAATGGGTGGCTCACAGCCCCCGAAGAAGCTGACCGTACGTTCCATGACGTCAGACCGGTCAGCCAGCCCAGGGATGGCTTCGAAGGGGTAGCCCAGGAAAACGGTGTTGAAAGTGTCACCATCAAAGCTCACGGCGGCATCACCCTGGTTGCCGCTGAACGCCAGCTGTGCCTGGGCATCTGGATGAACCACATCTGAGTAGTTGGTGAAGGGATAGCTTAGGCTGAAGGGTCCTAGTCCACTGTACGCATTCTGCCCGGTGACCGTCGTCTGACCGACGTCGCTGGTGTACGAAGCAATGTGGAGATAATTCTGTCCGAAGGGGGTCAGATTCATCTCAAAGAGATAATCCTGGCTGGATAGGAAGAAGTTTCCGCCAGCATCGAGGTAGGCACCAACCGCAGCCTCATTTCCATTATTAAAGGTATTCGAATAGGGGTAGCCAGTGAACCACACCAGCTGCCGGTATCCTGCCAGGTCGGCTTCTGAAGGATCCCCCTGTGTGCTCGTATCCCACACATTGTAGCCATATCCCAGGTTATCCAAGGCAGTGGTATACGAGCTCCGCACATCGGGTCCATCCTGGTCATCATCCACCAGCAGGATGCAGGGCAGCGGATCAAGGTAGAAATCCACCGTGAGGTCATTATTTACCACCACCACCTGCGTCTGCTGAAGGTGCGTATCTGCTTTAGCCTGTAGATGCCACGTGCCTTCGGCCACACTGATACTGTAGTAACCGTTAGGGTCTGAATTGACCGGCGGAACCGGTGCATCGGTGAACTGGACAGTGCCTTCCAGGGGGTCACCGGAGACAGAGTCATACAGGTGACCACTAATCACGTGCGTGGGCAGTTTTTCCAGGGAAAAATCTACCGTCGTGACGGTATCGGTGGTGATGCCCACCCCATTGATGGTCGTGGGAAGATAGCCATATGTTGAGGCAGAAACAGAATAGGTGCCTGCCATCAAGGTGCGGGTGTAATAGCCGCTTGGATCGGTCGTGGTGGGATAATTGTGTCCCAGTCCATCATCAGCAGTCACCGTCGCACCCACGATGGGTGCCCCACCATCCGCCGCAGATACGTGTCCATCCAGGTGACCCACCCCGCTGGGGATGAGACAACCGCTCATATGGGCATATGTCCCGATGGAGGCTTTCACAAAATCGGTGAAATAAGTTGGGTCGGTGTGGGCCGGTGTATCCTGTGGGCTGTGGTAATACGGGTTGAAATCATCCAACCCCTCAATACCCAGGATGGCCGGATATCCATAATCTATAAATGATCCGTGGTCGCTATTATGAAGATATTGTGTACCAATCGTAGGAATAAGGTTAATGTTGTAAGCATCCACCACGTCCGCAAATAGATTAGCTAGATCCAACGAACGTGGAACAGATGAACCGTATCCGAGATAAATCGTCTGAGAGCTGGCTGGGGTGTTCCAGGCGATCATATCCAGGTTCAGGTAACCGACGATATTTTCTCCCGAATTGTATGCATTTTGGGCATAGGCTTCACTGCCCAACAGACCGTACTCCTCTCCAGTCCAGAAGGCAAAGCGCAATGTGCACCCCCATTTGAACTGCGAGAGGATATCAGCTGCTATTAGTGTGGCGACTGAACCGCTGCCATTATCATCTGCACCGGGGGCTCCACTCACGTCATCGATGTGAGCCCCGATGATGAAGATATCATCCGGGTTGACCAGCCCGGGGAACTCGCCGATCACATCGGGGTTGGTGGCACTATCCCACTGGTAATATTCAACCCCTAATCCCAAGTCGTTGGACATGTGCTGACCTACGAAACTCGTTGCTTTCTGGATGGGAGTTCCACTATAGGTATCCCGAGTCGGGATGGTGTACCAGTCTCCATCCACCCACACCGGCAGCTCACCTGCCAGCTGGCGGTCATAGGTATAAATCTGAGTCTCGCTAACCTGGTCCATCATTCCCTGAACCAGTGGGTCGGGTTGGACCACATCCGGGAAAACAGCCTCACTTTGGGCTGCAGGCAACGGTTTGGGAGTGAGGGTGATCAAACGCAGCTCGGCACCTGCCTGCGCCAGCGCATCCGTCCTGGAAGGCTCCATACGCAGCAAGACGCTGCTTTTAAGGTTGAGCAGCACCTGTCCATAAGCTGAAAAATTAGGAATTGGATGACTCGGTCTCGTCTCAGCCAGATAATAGGAGCCTGAGCCAATCGAAGGATCAAGCACCCGGTAGCTCAACCCGGCTTGCTTGATCGCTTGCTGTCCCGCCTGGTTGGCGCCGGTGAGCAAGCCTCCCTCCAGCATGGTGTACAAAGGCAGCCGGGTAGAAGCGAAGCGGTTGAGGGCATCGGAGCCGCCAAGATCAACATACACGAGAGCCGGCTGGTCTGATGGCGGGATGGAGGCTGCCTGGGCATTACTTCCAAGTGCGACCAGTAAAACCAGGAGCATCAGCATGGTAAACAAACGGTTTTTCATTGTGCATTCTCCTTATATTTTCGATCGGGAGCCAGTGGAAAAAAAACAGCTATCTGTGCATGGGGCCGGCGGAAGCAATAAAAACTGTCCGGCTATCAAAATTAAGCCATCGTACTTGACGTAAGCTAAAATTATATACTATATTAATAACAAGTAAGACTCCAATTAGAGCAACGAACATTTTTCTCATTCGGCATTTTTATTTCGGTCAGCTCTGCATGGGTTCGCCACGTGCCAGTAGTGCGAATCGGTGTGAAAGCGTTAGGGGTCCCGCAAAGCCTGATAGCTCGAGTTCGATGACAGATGTGGAAGCAGGGTTGTCCTTGGCGCCCGCGCGGAGAGATCATCGGTTTCACGATTATTCAACTCCTGCCTATTAGACGAAATTAGAAATAACCCAGGCGGTGATCTATAACCGCCTGGGTTATGTTTAGTCATAAAGTGGCGTTTATGAGGAGCAATATGCCTATTCCACTCTTGTGCTGCGCTCAGGCATCACAAGGGGGAGTCGCTGTGAATGATGTCATTATCGGTATATTATTGGAAGGAGAAGGTTATTTTTATTTAT
>JBGPBQ010000041.1:0-19473 GCA_041481345.1 Anaerolineae bacterium | reverse complement strand
TTATTTTCATCCAATGACCGGGCCTTATTGCAAAGTTTTGCCAACCAGGCTGCCATCGCTGTGGATAACGCCCAGCTTTACCAGCAGGTGAGTCAGGATAAGCAGCGCATGGATGCGTTGATTGACTCGGCCGCGGATGGGATTTTGATCCTTTCGCCTGGTCACACGATCACACGCTGCAACCCCGCTTTTGGGCGAATACTCGGAGAACCAGTAGCCAATATTGTCGGCAAATCCCACGAGGATGTGATCGACTTGCAATGCCACGAAGATATGCTGACCCTCGAACAGGCAGAGGCGGGTGGCTGGCCGCTAACCCCAAATGCAACCCTGTACGTCGAAGGTGATCTACAGCGGTTGTCTGGGGTATCTTTACCGGTCGGAATTACCTATGCTCCGTTAATCTCGGAAGAAGGAAATCTGGTCAATATCATTGCAACGGTTCGAGATATTACGCGATTCCGTGACGCAGAGGAGATTAAAAGCACATTTATTTCGGTGATCAGTCACGAGCTGAAGACTCCGGTGGCACTGATTAAAGGTTACGTTGGAACGCTGCGTAGGGAAGATGCCAATTGGGACCGAGAAATTGTCAAGGACAGCCTGGCTGTCATCGAAGAAGAGGCTGACCGGCTGACCGGTCTGATCGAGAATCTATTGGATGCTTCAAGACTTCAAGCAGGTGGACTTTCCATAAGTCCAGCGGATGTGGACTTGAAATTGGTCGCAGGCAGGATTGCCACACGGTTCAACACCCAATCCAGCATCCATAATATCGTGGTGGATTTCTCGGAGAATTTTCCAGTTATCAATGGAGATGAAACCCGGTTGGAGCAAGTACTATCTAATCTAGTATCTAACGCTATTAAATACTCTCCCGAAGGTGGAGAAATCCGCATCAGTGGGCAAGTGCGCCCAACCCACGTGATCATTTGTGTCAGCGATCAGGGACAGGGGGTCGCACCGGAGGACATCCCACATATATTTGATCGTTTTTATCGGTCATCGATAGCGAAACGGACTACGAAAGGTGCCGGATTAGGTTTGTACTTGGCACGCGCGGTCATTGAGGCTCATGGTGGTCGAATTTGGGTTGATCCACAACCAGGCACAGGTGCGCGTATCTGTTTTTCGATACCGCGGGGTTAAACAATAACAAACATTCATCCTGTATAATCAGATCGCCCATTACAGAGAGTATCGGGCATTTACCTTTAGGAGTTATTCATGCCAAAGACGCGCATTAATTGTCCAAACTGCCGGCAGCCAATCATGGCTGATATCGACCAATTATTCGATGTAGGGCAGGATCCCTCAGCGAAACAAAAAATCTTGTCCGGGACATTCAACCTTGCTTCGTGCCCTAACTGCGGGTTCAAGGGAATGATTGCCACCCCGTTGGTTTACCACGATCCGAGTAAGGAGCTGCTGCTCACTTATTTCCCGCCCGAGCTGAGCCTACCCATCAACGAACAGGAACGTATCATCGGCCCATTAATCACCCGTGTCACGAACAGCCTGCCGCAGGAAAAAAGGAAAGCTTACCTGCTCCAGCCAC
This sequence comes from Anaerolineae bacterium, assembly GCA_041481345.1. Classification (GTDB taxonomy): domain Bacteria; phylum Chloroflexota; class Anaerolineae; order Anaerolineales; family UBA4823; genus FEB-25. Next base: position 17,915 of record JBGPBQ010000041.1, on the reverse strand, counting down.
AAGCAATGTTAACCCTGCAAACAATGGTCGAGCGCATCCTTTCAGTGGATGGGATAACGAAGGAAATGATCCAGGCTCAGCAAGAGCGCATGAACCTGTTGCAGAAATTAGTTAATGCGTCTGATGAGAGTATTACTGAGATTACCGCTAAAGACGATGCCTTATTCGACAGCGACTTTTTTAACCTGCTCAACCGATTAATCGAAGCTTCAGCAGTCAATGGAGACCAGGAATCTGCCAAGAGGCTTAATGAGGTGCAAAAAAAGTTATTGGGAAGCACCACCTTTGGAAAGCAAGTGCAAGAGCAATCAAAGGATGTCGAAGCTGCGATCCAGGCGTTACAGTCGGCGGGAAAATCGTTGACGCGTGAAAAACTACTCGAGATGGTGACCAAGGCGCCTAATGAAACCCAATTAAGTGTCCTGGTTAGCCTGGGCAGACCGGGAATGGACTATGAATTTTTCAAGTTATTGAGCGAAAAGATCGAGCGGGCACGTGGAGACGGCAGAGATCGATTGATAACTCTACGTGACCAGCTGCTGGAAATGACCCGGGCGATTGATAAGCAGATGGAGGAGAGGGTGCTCCAATCGAGAAAGAACTTGAATGCTATCTTACAGTCTAAGGATATCCAGGGAACGATGGCTCAAAACCTGGCTTTAGTGGATGAGTTTTTCGTCCAGATATTCAATGAAGAAATGGAAGCAGCCCGCAAGGCAGGGGATCTGGAAAAAATCAGCAAGCTGAAGCAGGTTGAGGAAGTGGTGGATAAAGCCAGCGCACCCCCGCCGGAGGTGGCTTTGATACAGGAATTCCTGGAAGCAGCGGAATCTGATCTGGAGCTCACCAAAAAGCTCGAGGAGCACAAAATAGAAATTACACCCGAGTTTATGGAGATCCTTTCCAGCTTATTAGTCCGGACTGATTCAGGTGAGGATGCAGAGCTGAAATCGCGCATGAATAAGGTCTTCAGTGCAGCGTTACGGTTGACGATGACCGAAAATTTGGGTTAAAGACTAGATCTGGGCTGCGAACCAGCCCCGATGCTTTTGATTAAAATGGTGGGTTATCCAACCTCAAGCCATGACCACGCACGGTGATCAAAAATTGATGGGATGAATTGATCGCTGACAGGCGGTCACGTAAGCGGCGGACAAGGGCATCCAAGGCCTGCTCGGAAATTCCGACGGCATCCTCCTTACCCCAAACTGCCTGGATCAATTCTGCACGGGTGACGACACGATCGGGATTATCATACAATAGTTCCAATAGCTGATATTGGGAGACAGACAAGGGGGGTAAAAGCTCAACATCGCCGATCCAGACACGGCGGGAGCGTTTCTCCAAGCGAAGCTGGCGCGGAACCTGCATGAGCTCGGCTGGTTTTTCTGAGGCTATTGCCAGGGGCAAGGTCGAGTCGGAGCTCATAAAAATGAATTGTTGGGCAAACGCAATCTGGATTACATCCCCGTCCTGGAGCATGATGGGCTCTAAAACCTGCTGCCCGTTGATATGGGTCCCGTTTTTACTCCCTAAATCTTCCAATTGAACTCCTTGAGGTAGGGTGATAAACCTTGCATGATAACGGGAAACCTGGCGATTTTGGATCACCACTGTGCAAGTATCGTCCCGACCGATGATGACATCGTCCTTTAAGACCCATCTTTGGCCAATTAATGGTCCTGCTTGTGCGATCAGTAATGGGAAATCCTCAGTCTCCAGCGCCATAGCATTTTCCTCGATCCTTCTATCTGGAAACCAGCTATTTTTCGGGGTTAAATAAATATACCATTAATTATTACTGAGAAAAAATCGGATTTTCCCGATTGGTTAAGTTTACCACGATCGCTCGGCTAGCTTTTACTAAATTGAGCGGTGATATGAGTATTTCGTTGCCCCAGACACCAGCACCGACCGCAAGGATGGGCTCATTCATCATATCCGAATCCAAAAATGACCGGAATCCAGCTGGCTGCCAAGAAAATGGCGGGATTGAGCCAATTTTAGAACCTGTTGTCTGGATCACTGTTTCGGGACTGGCTAACTGAATGTTACGAGAGCCGATAACTTTCTTTAGGTGGCCAGAAATGACCGATTGATCACCCCCTACCATAACTAGCACCTTTTCACCCCGGTCAGTCTCGAAAATTAACGTTTTAATGGTTTGGTGTTCCTTCAACCCCAATGCAACTGCTACACTCGAAGCACCTTTCGGAGTAGAAGGTGGAAAGCTGGTCATGGAATACTGAATATTATTTTGATCCAGAAATGCATGAGCAGGTAACATAGGCTCATTATATCTTTTTATGCTGTACCTTAGGGATTCATGAGTTGCACATTCTTCGAGTAAGCAAAGGTATAATATCCCTATCCGTTACGCCAACGGATGAAAAAAATATGCCGACGCCCTTGAAGACTGGAGAAGTCCTGAGAAGTCGCTATAAAATCCGTCGGATAATTGGGCACGGGGGCATGGGAAGTATATACCTTGCGGATGACCTTCGCCTGGAAGGGCGACAATGTGCGCTTAAAGAGGTAGAGCATGACCGCACATTACCGCAGGAGGTAGTCCAACAAGCCCGTGACCAATTCCTCCGTGAAGCGACGGTTTTAGCGCGCCTGGACCACCCCAATTTACCCAAAGTGTCTGATTTCTTTTCTATCGGACCGCGTGACTACCTGGTTATGGATTACGTGCCAGGGAATGACCTGCGAACATTAATGATGGAAGCGCGACAGAAGGGGGTTTTTCTGCCTGAAGCGGAAGTACTTTCATGGGCAAACCAGATTGCGGATGCGTTGAGCTACTTACACAACCAAACACCACCCATCTTGCATCGCGATATAAAACCAAGTAATCTTAAGGTTACACCCAGCGGTTTAATTAAACTGGTGGATTTCGGGCTGGTGAAAATCTTGGCATCAGAAGAAATGACGATAACCATCCTACAAGGGCGTGGCACCGCGCTATACACACCTTTGGAACAGTATGGCGGGGATACTGGTCACACCGATAGGCGCAGTGACGTATATGCTTTTGGAGCCACGCTATATCATTTACTTACCAACCAGCCACCGATTGAAGCCCGTGAGCGATTTTTGCACCCTGAAAATTTAACCCCACCCAGACAGATCAATCCCGAAGTAAGCGTTCGTTCTGAAAAAGCAATCCTGTGGGCGATGAATTTACACCCTGATGAACGTCCTCAGGATATAGATTCCTTCCGTCAGGCTTTGATCGGAAATTGGAACCCACCTATATATCCATCTAAAAAGCCACAACGTCCTACTTTAAGGATGATCCTTTCCACCACGCGTGAACGAATCTTGCTTGGAGTAGCTGCAGCTCTTATCGTATTTAGCTTGATCATTACATTGGCCCGCTGATCTCAAGCGGTTTTGATATGGCGCAGATCCAGAATCTGCCAGATCCAGATCGCACCGGCTCCGATACATGCTCCGATGAAGACCAACAAGATGACACCCCAAGTGCCCATATCAAGCAGCAAGGGTTTACTACCCGGCAGATTGCTTGCCAGATAGATATAAGTAAACATTCCACCTATCAAAGGGAGTAATGCTGCTCTCACGCCCCAACGAAGTCCACTTTTTAGGTTAATCAACCAATAATTAGCTGCGCTGATCATGGCTGTCACTAAGAGAGCAGCTAGCCAATCTCCAAAATCCACACCACCGGTGCTGCTGATATTCACCGGAGTGGTAGTGGCTTGGGGGGTTGAAGTTGGAGTAATCGTCGGTGAGGCCGTGGGAGTGGGTGTATGCGTTGGCGTCTGTGTGACGGGAGATGGTGTGTATGTGCCCAATTCAGGGGGGATTTCAAGGGTTAATGTATCGGAGGAAACCGCCTGCCCGCTTTCTGCCCGGATGTTTATTTCACCGGATTTGTCGATCAAAAGATTGGCTTGAGCAATTCCTTGCGAGGTCTGGCTTTCCACAACTTGCGAAGGCACGCCTTCACCATTATGGTAGAGGCTGAACTGAACAATAGTCCCATCTGGTACCTGGTTCCCATTATGGTCCAAGATAATCCCCGTCACGACGGATATCGGATTTCCAACAGCCATGGCTGTAGGAGTAGGGGCAGGTGTTTGGGTGCCTTCGATGGGTGTCGAGCCAGGTACATCTTGATAGAGATGGATCATCTGGCTAGGATCAGGGGAAGTGGCGTTCAGGATTTCGTAACCTATGCCGGGAACTGATACAGGCAGATGACCGGTCGGTCGGATCTCATGGAAGAGAATTCGAGCTGCGATCTCTATAAACGAACTTGAACGGCTGAACAAGGCATAATAAGCAGATAATTTTGAAATATCGGTTGCGTCAAGAGCATAAGGCTCGCTCAGGGCGAAAACGATCAAATGCTTACCCTGAATGAGGTCTGGGCGGAGGTTGAGGAACTGGCGTAACGCAAGAGATACAGGGACATCATTCGTTACATTGTCCATTGCAAATACGATCCAATCAGTTGCACGCAAGTCATTTTCGATTTGAAGCGTGCCTGTGCCAGCGTTGAGCATGTCTAATAAATCTTGAAAGCTATAAGAGATAAGATTGCCAGGGATCACCTGACCACTGCCACTATATAACCTTATGACTGCGTCTTCTAATGCATTGACATCCAATGTATTTTGCTGACGGCAGGTGCTGCACTGCTGGTAAACCCTCGAATCACTGATAAACACGATGGAATCATCACGTGCCGGTGGCGATGGTATCGCGTTACTAAGCTCCTCCGGTGAGGGGCTTATCAGGCTAGCAGCTTGTTGGGCAATATTGAAAGTCACCCGGGTGGACGTCCCGATGGAATTTAAGATATCCGGATTTGGAAGGGTAGCGTTTACAGAAAAATTGCCATTGTAAATTTTATATTTTAGTTTAAGGATGCGCAGCACAGATTGATCCACACGCTGGGTAAAAGCTGGATCTTCGCGATACTTTTGAGCAAAGAAGATTAACGTACGTATATAAGACGAATAAACATCCAGGTCTCCACTAGAGAGGAAATTATCCAAATAGAGCACATCATTCCCAGCGAGGAAAGCGTCACGTGCGACGAGCGGACCGTTGAAGGTCTGACCACTGGGATCGTAGAACCGTCGAACGGCGCGGCTACCGAGATTATCGCTGATCATGACCCCACCTTCCTGTCTCCAGGTATCAAAAGGTGGCAATGAAATCAGCTGGGAAAATGCCTGGGGGTCGAAACTCACCGGACGCGTTGTGGCGCGGATGTTGCCTTGAAAACCCTGATAGCGGATATGAGAAACGATGAGGGCATCGGTCATAGATTCAGGATCAGGTGCATTACCGGTGACCGCAAAAAAAGGCGCCAAATCAATCTGTTTAAGCTGCTCGAGGGAAGAAAGGACAGTCGCCACTTCTTCTTCCGGCAATCGATCGGAGCCACCAAAACCAGGAAAATGTTTCGATGCTACCACTATCTTGCCATTGCTTCCCTGATGAACCCCGGCAATATACGCCTGCCCTAAAGCCCCAACCCAAAACGGGTCGCCTCCGAATGTCCTGACCCCGAGGTCACCGCCGCTATCTGTCGTTGGTACTTCGAGCACATCCAGCGATGGACCAAGCAACAGGTTGAATCCCAACTGTGAGAGCTCCCTACCCTTAACGTCACCCACCTCCTTGCTCAAATCTGTACTCCACGTAGCACCAAGCGCCATCTGGCTTGGCAAGGGAGTCATACCGCTGAGGATTTGATCATACGGATAGCCATCCCCTTCCTGCGAAATCCCGATGAAAAGGGGGATGTAGGCAGGATTGTAAGTTTCATTGGTCACGGGACTTACTTGAGGGGTCTGAGATGCGCTGTACTCGTCTCTTTGCAGCTGATCGGTGAGGCTTTGAGCAATTACCAGGGTCTGGTCTGAGCCAACAAAGTTATCATTTGAGGCATTTAAGATGACGCCGCCGACATGATAATTGACGATCAAATCATAAATTTGAGCGCCAGTGGCTGAAGCCATGGCCGCCTCTGGACCAGTAAATGTAACCAGGAAAAGCTGACCCACGCGTTCTTCTGGGGTCAGTGTATCCAGCATTGCCTGAGCCTGCTGATCGGGAGTGAGGGCTTGCGATAAGGGTGAGGCCCGCCCGATGGAAACCGGAAACATCAAGGTTATGATAAATAACAATAAGAACACTTTTCGAAAAACCGATTGCATTCTCTACCTGGCAGAAAATCCTTTATCTATAGACTGATTTACTTTTTCAATCTCAATAATTTTATGCAGCAGCTCGCGCCGGGCGGGTCCACTCAATGTTTCAAGCCGGCGAATGTTCAATGGATCGATCTCATTCCTAAGAAGTCCCAATTCAACCTCACTTGGTACGGCAGTCTCGGTTACATCGGACGATATCTCAAGGGAAAACCCAGTGTGGGCCTGGATTTTTTCGATCGATGCCCCAGGATGAAAGGTGATCAACCGCATACGACCGTTGGCAAAATCGAACTGCCCGAGATCGGTAATAATACACCGAGGACCTTTCCCATGCTTGCGCGCGGAATTATGCCCGAGACCGGCGCAAAAGTCAAGCTGAGGTACAAATGTGACCCGCGAGTGCCGCGGAACATATAACAACACATCATTCAAATAGGTGGTGACATCCGGAATTCCACCGGTGCCAGGCATTCTTAACCTCGGGTGGTGATAATCCTTCCCAAAGGCGATGTTATTAAAATTCCCGTTTGGATCGACTTGAGCAGGACGGAAAAACTCCAGGGGTTTCAAGGAAGGTAAAACCTCGCTCACAGCTCTGGCGAAGCCGACATTCACCAGTGAACGATCCAACCATAACCGCTCGATCTGACTGAGACTCAGAGGGGCGGGATAGCGGCAAATACCTTGCCCAATGGCAGATGAAAAATATAAATTTGGCGCATGGGTGCGGCGCGCAAGAAGGTAGGCTGCAGCAACCAGAGGTGTAGCCAACCCCTGCGCGACCAATTCACCATCCCGGACCTGGCGCGACATACAGACCACCATGTATTCATCGGAGGTAATCGCCATTAATCCTCTACCCTGGACCCACCGCTAAATCAGGGTCGTTTATGATTTGGGCATGAGCTTCGGGATCAATATTTCCACCCGTGAGCACAACCAGTGCAGGCCTTTGAGGGACCCGGTTAGAGGTTACTGCTGCCAGTGCGGCAGCTGCTGAGCCTTCTATCCGTTCATGGTAGGTGTACCAGGCATATTTGATGGCAGATCGGATCTCAAGCTCAGTGACCAGGATAAACTCAGTTACATAATGCTTAAGGATTGGGATGGTCACCGAGCTGTCTTCAATGTGCCCAGCCAATCCATCAGCGAGACTAGGAAGATCTTGCACCCCTTCCTGAGTGCCGTAGTGGTAGATATTATACAAAAATGGGGAAGCTTCCGATTGAACTGCGACCAATCTCGGTGAGGGGACTACATCCTGAAGTGCGCATCCAATCCCTGAAGTAAGACCGCCTCCACCAGCTGGAACGACCCAGGTAATCGAGCTAAGATCCGGCAACTCACGCTTTACTTCCATGGCGAGGGTGCCCTGACCAGCGATGATCATCCCATCGTTATAAGGGGATACCCAGGTAGCTCCTGTGGCTGCCGCATAGGATATTCCGGCTTGTTCAGCTTCACCATACCCACCGGGCACCAAATGGATTTCTGCTCCGAGGTCACGCATTGCCAGGAGTTTATTTTGCTGGGCGTGTTCCGAGGCAAAAACAATCACCGGAGCATGCTTGATTTTACCGGCCAATGCTACCCCTTGCCCATGATTTCCCGCTGAGGCGGTGATCAACCCGCGCTGAAGCTCCCAATCCTGGAGGGCGAGGATTTTATTGAGCGCGCCTCGCGCTTTGAAGGAACCGGTCACCTGATGATTTTCCCACTTTAGATATAAGTGGTTTTTTTCATCATAGGTTAATGGGGTTTGATTAATATAGGGGCTGATACGCTCGCAGGCTTGTTCCAGCCATGTATAAGGGATCATTTTTTCTAGAGATGATTTTCTACCAAGATTTTTCGTGCCAATAGTGGGTCGGCGGTAAAAATGCCATCTACACCAGCTTTGAAGAGCTGCTGGATCTGTTCAGGCTGGTTGACGGTGTAAACATGGATGCGAGATTTTGCCCGCTGGGTGGTTTGGATCAAATATAGCGTCACATCCTTATAAGATGCATGCAAGGCAAGCAGCGGACCGAACCGCACCAACCTTGAATGCAGGGCCGTCTCTGCCAGACCGATAAAGGTTAAGAACCCAAGAGCGACTTTAGGTAGTAATTTGCGGGCCTGGATCAACGCAATCAAATTGAATGATGAAAGCAAGACCCTCTCATCCAAATTATATTTTTTCACCAATGCGACTACTTTATCTGCAAGGTCATCATTCGGAGAAGAGTAGTTGGTCAGCTCCACATTAATAAAGATTTTTCGACCCAGTGTTCCAAATACTTCTTCGAGGCTGGGAACCTTTTCCGTTTTAAAAAATGGCAGAAACTTCGAGCCTGCATCGAGGCAGCGCATATCTGCCAAGCTAAGGGATTTCACGCTGCCTGAACCATCCGTGGTCCGGTTGACGGAATCGTCGTGCATCACTACCACCTGACCATCGGCGCTGAGTTTGGCATCCAGCTCGATTGCATCGGCTCCCTGGTCAACCGCGAGTTTAAAGGCTGCCATGGTGTTTTCGGGAGCATAGGCACTTGCGCCGCGATGGGCAAATATCGTCGGTTGTTTTAAATCACCATAAGGTGAGCTATTGTACTTCTCTGGCATCAAATAGAATTATAGCTCGACAAAATATGCGCTGGCTGCCCTGTCAATGAGGTCACGCGACATGGTTGGCTCAACGGATAGATAACGAGCGATGTCTAAAATTTGATCACACAGATCACGCGGGTGTGAGCCACGCAGTTTGCGAGCTCGTTTGATATACCATTCCTGGAGAAGGTACGCCAACCCCTCATCGTTGTACTGTACGCCTTTGGCTGAGGCGACCCTAGTGAAAATCTCACGATATTCATCAAAGTTCGGATCACCAACCTCGATCTTATGGCGTAGCCGCCTCAGAAAGGCTTCATCAACGAGATCGCGGGGAGGTAAATTCGTCGAGAAAACGACCAGGACGTCAAAAGGAATCTCAATTTTGCGACCTGTGTGTAAAGTCATGAAATCAATACGATTTTCAAGTGGGACGATCCAACGGTTGAGCAAGTCGCGCGGCCGCACAAGCTGGCGACCGAAATCATCAATCAGGAGGATACCGCCATTGGCCTTGATTTGAAAAGGAGCTTCATAATATTTATGGACGTCATCAAAAACCAGATCGAGCCCGGCTAAAGTCAATTCCCCACCAGTGATAATGAAAGGACGCCTGATGCGGATCCAGCGCAAATCGCGTCTGCCATTCATCCGTCCGGCGGTGGCACCCGATTGAGACGGTTCATCGGTAGACAGCTGGTGATTGACTGAATCGTAGAGTTTAATCACCTGTCCATCGATATAGATGGCATAAGGGATATACATACTTTCATGCAGGATCATATTCCCAATGGCGCGGGCGACGCTGGTCTTCCCGTTTCCTGGTGGTCCGTACATGAAAATTGAGGTGCCCGAATTAACTGCCGGACCGATACGTTCGAAAGTTGACTCAGGTAGGACCAGGTGGGATAACCCTTGATGCATCATGCGGTTCGAAACAGTCGGGCGTCCCTGCGCCTGGCGGAGTACCGATTCGTTATACTCCTGGATTGGCACGGGGGCTGGTCCAGCATATTGGCTGCGTTCCATGGCTTCTCGGGCGCGATCGCTACCGGCACCGGTGATGGCGTATAAATAAGCTCCCTCCCCGAGGCCCATCTGGGAGGTTTTTACTTCAACGAATTTATCCCGTTTCAGATTTTCGAGAAGCTGGTCAACAATCCCGGTGAAGGGCAGTGCCATTTCTTCTGCAATCTTGAAACCGGTAAGATAACCTTGGAAATAAAGGATTTTTAAGGTCAGATCCTGCAGCCATAATGTTGACAGGCCAGTATCTTCGATTTTTTGCAGTATAGACGGTGTAAAAACACCACTTGCAGTCCCCATCATTGGTCTTGCACGTATCGAAGCATCCATCACTCAACCTCCGTTGACAAAGGGCGTTAGACAGATAACCAGGATGATTATAGCATGGCAAGAGATTAAATAATAATCCATAAAGTAATTATAGGATAAAATTATCTCAACGACGAGGAGCTGCGATGAAATTTTCCGTAATTATCCCTGTGTACAATGAAGCAAAGACAATCGAAGAGATAATACGTCGAGTGCAGGCGACGGGCCTGGTGGATGAAATCCTGGCGATCGATGATGGCTCAACGGATGGCAGTCGAGAATTGCTGGAGAAGCTCAACCAAGACGGGAAGATCAAAGTCGTTAATCACGACCACAATCAAGGCAAGGGTAGTGCTGTTAGGACCGGGATCCAGAATGCGAGTGGCGATTTGATATTAATCCAGGATGCCGACCTGGAATATGACCCACGTGAGTATCCCAACCTGCTGCGACCGATCCAGGAGGGGATTGCGGATGTTGTGTATGGCTCAAGATTTCTGGGGGCAGGTCGCCGACCGGTGTTGTATTGGAATATGGTAGCCAATAAGATCTTAACCTTTGTCACTAATATTCTTTACAATAATATCCTCACGGATATGGAAACCGGTTATAAACTGTTCCGCCGCGAGGTGGTTCAAAATATGCTCCTGCATGCACACGGGTTTGAGTTTGAGCCAGAGTTCACGGCAAAAATCCTCAAAGGTAAGGTTCGTATCTATGAAGTGCCGATCACATTTAACCCGCGCGATTACTCAGAGGGGAAAAAGATCAAAATGAAAGATGCATTCATTGCGATGTGGACTTTGATCAAATATCGGTTTGTAGACTAATTAGGAAAGTGGTCAACCCATCGAAGCTCTGATATCTTTAACATTCAGCTGAAGAGAAACCTGACCATTAAATTCATTCAGCTCGAACGTGTACATTAAATCGATCCTGGGAGGAAGCTGGGCGATCCAATAACCCTGACGGAAAGCAATTGCATCGTATGTAATTTTCCCATCGGTGACTGCAAACTTTAAATGAGAACCGTCTGCACCGACCGCCTTTTGGCGGCTCACTCGAAGCCCGCTCGACATAAAGACGGGAGTGGGGTTGCCCATCCCGGTGGGCTGAAGCCAGCCAAGGTATTTTAGTAAATCGGGTTTTAGATCGGAGAGGGGGACCTCTACTTCAGCAGTAATTTTTGGTCTCAGATCCAATTCTTTGAGCTGCACTTCGGCAATAGCTCGCATGCGGTCGATTAAAACAGTGATCAGCTCATTGCTTACTGTAAAACCTGCTGCAGCAGCATGACCGCCATGATGCACCAGCAAATCTTTACATTGGTCCAACGCTTGAGTGATGTGGAACTCGGGGATGCTCCGGCAGGAGCCGCGGGTATATTCTTCACCAATACTGGCGATGATCGATGGACGGTAATATTGCTCGGTGAGCCTTGAGGCAGCTAACCCAACTACACCCGGGTTATATTCCGTATCCGCGGCAAACAGAAGCAGAGGGACTTGATCATCAATGATGATCTGTTTTTCAGCCTTGATCTGGATGTCGCGCGTGATTTTCTGGCGATCACGGTTTTGAACTTCCAGCCATTGAGCAAGCTGACCAACTTCCATAGGGTCTTGAGAGGTCAAGAGACGGAGAGAATTCAAGGCAGAATCGAGCCTGCCTGAGGCGTTCAACCTGGGTGCCAAGGCGAATCCGATATCTGTGGTCGTGATCCTGGCTGGGGTCAGCCCAGAAACACCGATCAGAGCCATCAGACCCTGGCGCGATGGTTGGCGGATTAATTCTAAGCCAGAACGCACAAGGGAACGATTTTCCCCGGTTAGTGGAACCAGGTCTGCAACGGTACCCAGCGCTACCAGATCAAGATAATCGTGTGAATTTAAGTTCGGGTACTGCCCGGATAAGGCTAATGCTTCAACCAACTTATATGCCAGCCCGACTCCGGCGAGATTCTTTTCGGGGTAAGGATCACCGGCTTGTTTTGGATTTATGACTGCAAAAGCAGGCGGAAGTTCTTCGAGCGGATGATGATGGTCGGTGATGATTAAATCGATCCCCAGCGAGCGTGCCAATTCCGCTTCATCCCAAGAGCGTATACCACAATCTACTGTGATGATTAATTTAACATCTTGCTCGGATAGCAAGCGAATGGCATCAAGGTTTAAACCGTATCCTTCATCGAAACGGTTGGGGATATATTCTGTTACTTCGCCACCCTGTGACTTCAAAGCCAGGCCTAATAATGCAGTCGCAGTGACCCCATCAGCATCATAGTCACCATACACCACGATATTTTCATGCTGTTTGATTGCATAGCTGATACGGTCGATCGCATTGGGTAGACCGATTAACTTAAACGGCTCACACCCCGGTGGGGGCTGAGCTTCTAAATAGATGCGCGCCAGATCGTGTGTACGGTAGCCGCGGTTATAAAGAATTTGACGAAGTATCGGAGGATAACCACTCAGCTCTTGAATGGCTTCTGAAGGGAGTGTTGGAGCTACCTCCCATCGTTTGGTTATTACAGGCATGGCGATGGTTCATCCAATTGTTGGGCGAGAGCCAGGGCGCCCATCAACCCTACCTCATCCCCGAGGTCAGCTTTGGTTAGGGTAAGATTCTCCAAATATTTTTTCGACATTACATGTTTTTCCATCGCTTTTCGAAGCGGTGCAAAGAAAGCCTCACCGCTTCGGGAGACGCCACCCCCAATAATGACCAGACTGGGATTGAATATATGAAGATAATCTGCAGCCGCAATCCCCATGTAGGTACCTGCTCGGGCAAGAGCAGCTGTAGCTAGTTCATCACCCTGGCTGGCGGCTTTGGATATAGCTTCAGCTGTGATAGGTCGTTTATCAGCTAATAATGAAGGAATACCCTGGCTTAATTCCTGTTCCACCCAGCGAGCAATGGCTGGACCTGATGTGACCGCCTCCAGGTGTCCGCGTTGACCGCAACTGCATAATGGTCCATCCAGGATGACGGTGACGTGCCCGAGCTCAGCAGCCAGACCGCGAGCACCCAAGAGAAGCTGGTTATCGATTATTACCCCGCCACCGATCCCTGTGCTGACCGTGAAATACACCAGGTTGCGATGTCCAATTCCTGCACCGAAGCGCCATTCACCAAGCGCGGCCAGGTTAGCATCATTGCCGATGGCAACGGGAACATCAAAGCATTCCTGGATTAATTTTTTCAGCGGAAGGTTCGTCCATCCAGGGATGTTGGGAGCTTCCAACACTATCCCATCATATGGATCTGTTGGCCCGGGAGCCGCCACAGTGATCGCGGCTACCTCTACACCCTTGGGAATGGTCGCACCGATCAGATTGATCAACCGCTCATGCGGGGCACCTACACCATTTGTGTGGATCCGTTTTATTGAGTCAGGTTTTTGGCTGTCAGCAGGGAAGCATGCGGTGCGGATATGGGTCCCACCAACGTCTGCTACGATGAAATATCTAGCCATAATGAGAGTATAGCATAATTTAATTTGGTTCGGACAACGTTCGATCATTTCATTAAGAGCGGTAATTTGAAGGGTTCTAGCATTGAAAAATTGTCAAGTTGGAGATTGCCACTCCGCAAGAAGAGCGCTTCCGGCTTCCCTAGAAACAAGGGGATTCCGCAATGACACGTGATTTATATTATCGTCCGAGGTTTTTCCGAAGGTCAGTAATTTATTGTTGACGATATACCTAAAGACTGCTATCATCATAGTTTGGTATGGGAAAGAAAAAGTCCACCAATTCAAAGAAGTTGTGGAAGCGTTTATACGACCCATTACGCTGGTTGATACCAGGTCTGGGTATAAAACGCTGGATGATCATTATCCTTCTCGGGACCACATTATTGGGTGTAGGTTTGGCTGTGCTGGTATTAGAGATATATCGCACAGCACCTGAAACTTGGTGGCTACCAATATTGTCTTTTGTTTCATCGCGCAGCTTAAGCCGACCACTGCGGGTTCTGATCTTTGGTGGGTTAGGAACGGGACTGGTGGTTTTAGGAATTTGGGGCATCAACCGGTCTCTCTTAGCACCTTACCGTCGGGCAGGGAAACCGGTGCTTGATCAGCTTACGGATCATCGAAGGAAAGAGCGTGGACCCCGAATCGTAGCCATCGGCGGTGGCCACGGATTGGCAACCTTGTTAAGGGGTCTGAAGAGCTACAGCTATAACATCACAGCAGTTGTAACTGTGGCTGACGATGGGGGATCGTCTGGAAAGCTTAGACGCGCAAAGGGAATACCCCCGCCGGGCGATATTCGGAATTGCCTGGCAGCATTATCCAATGATGAGGCACTGATGACCCAGCTGTTTCAGTATCGATTCTCAGACACGAACGCAGAGCTGGATGGTCATCCGTTCGGAAATTTATTTATCAGCGCCCTATCGGAAATCACCGGCAGCTTCGAGGAAGCAGTAGTTGAATCAGGAAAAGTGCTGGCAGTTCAAGGTCAGGTGCTTCCGGCGACATTACACAACGTCCGTCTAGTTGCGGATATGCAGCTGCCACACAGTATCAGCGAAGTGCGCATCGAAGGTGAGAGCACCATCCCTAAATTTCCCGGCGATGTACACCGGGTGTGGCTTGAACCGAATAACCCCGCAGCCTATCCACAGGTCATTCAGGCGATCCTGGCAGCAGAAATCATCGTGATTGGACCTGGTAGCCTATTTACCAGTATATTGCCTAATTTACTCGTCCCGGATATTGCGGCAGCTATTCAAGCCAGCCGGGCATTAAAAATTTATGTGTGTAATGTAGCCACCCAGCAAGGGGAAACTGAAGGATATAGCGCTGAGGATCACATCACTGTCTTGAACGATCACGTTGGAGCTACCATATTCGATATTGTTGTGCTCAATTCCAGTTATGAAGGTCAACTACCTGCTGGAACGGAATGGGTGAAAACGATTCCGGAGACCGAGTCGGAGTACCCGATATATCGGTCTGACCTGGTTGATCACATCCAACCGTGGCGGCATGATTCATCAAAATTAGCCAGAGTTATTATTGATTTATACCAAGAACGAACCGGACCTTTGGTAGAATCATAGCTCGATAGAAATTTCTTAATGTAATCCACAGCAGCCTGACCAAAAGCATACGCTGCTGAATACAACTTCGGATGGAGGCAAAAATGACAACAAAAGTAGGAATTAATGGATTTGGACGGATTGGAAGGCAGGTACTTAAAGCAATCCGGGATTATTATCCTGACAACCTGGAAGTGGTCGCATTCAACGATATCGGCGACTTAAAAACAATGGCACATTTGCTAAAGTACGACAGCAATTATGGTCGCTTCGACGGCACTGTTGAAGTCAAAGATGATGGATTGTTTGTTGACGGTAAGGTGGTTAAAGTATTTAAAGAAACCGATCCATCCAACATCCCATGGGGGTCTCTGGGGGTGGACATCGTTATCGAGAGCACCGGGTTATTCACGATCAAGAGCGATGGTGTCAATAAAAAAGGGAAAGTCGTCAAAGGCGCCGAGAACCACATCACTAAGGGCGGTGCGAAGAAGGTGATCATTTCGGCACCAGCTGAGGGAGAAGATTTGACCGTTGTCTTAGGGGTGAATGATTACATGTACGATCCAAAGATCCATCATGTGCTATCGAACGCCTCGTGTACAACGAATGGTCTCGCCCCGGCAGTTAAAGTGGTGCACGACAAATACAAGATCAAGCGCGGGTTCATGACCACGATCCATGCTTACACCAATGATCAGAAAATATTGGACCTGCCCCATAGTGACCTGCGCAGAGCCCGTGCAGCTGCCATGAACATCATCCCAACAACGACCGGGGCTGCCAAAGCCATCAGCCTGGTGATTCCAGATCTAAAAGGCAAGATGGATGGCTACGCATTACGGGTGCCGATATCGACCGTCTCAGTGATCGATCTGACCGTCGAATTAGAAACCAGCACCACCACTGACGAACTACGCCAGGCTTTCCGTGATGCTGCTGCTGGTCCATTAAAGGGCATACTGCAGGCGGTAGATGAACCATTAGTCAGCATTGATTACAAGGGTGATCCACACAGCTCTTCCGTCGATTTACCCTTCACAATGGTGTTGGGCAAGGAAAAGAATAACTTTGCCAAGGTCGTAGCCTGGTACGACAATGAATGGGGATATTCGGTGCGCACAGCAGATTTAGCAGCGCTATTGGCAAAATACTTATAATCATAATGCAGGATGCGGATGGCAGAACCTGCCATCCGCATCCTGTCAATATGGAGGGAAAATGTTTAATAAGAAATCCATTACCGATATTGATGTTAAGGGGAAGCGAGTCTTGGTCCGAGTGGATTATAACGTCCCGATCAAAGATAATAAAGTGACGGATGATACTCGTATCGTGGCAGCCATGCCAACATTGAATTATTTGCTTGACCATGGCGCTGCAGTCATCTTATTCTCCCATCTAGGGCGTCCGAAGGATGGACCAGACCCGAAATTCTCCCTCCGACCCGTGGCAGCGCATTTAAGTGGGCTGTTAGGTAAGCCGGTGGCATTTGCAGAAGATTGCGTCGGACCGGTCGCTGAGGCAGCTGCAAAGGCACTAAAACCCGGTGAAGTCCTGGTACTAGAAAATACCCGTTTTCACCCTGAAGAGGAGAAGAATGATCCCGGGTTAGCCAAGAAGATGGCTGCTCTGGCAGATATTTACGTCAATGATGCTTTTGGATCAGCTCACCGGGCACACGCTTCCACTGAGGGTGTAGCACATTACTTACCTGCCGTGGCGGGGTTCCTGATGCAAAAGGAAATCCAATACCTGGGCCAGGCAATTGCCGACCCGAAACGCCCGTTCATTGCGATTTTAGGTGGAGCGAAAATCAGCGATAAAATCGGTGTGATTCGGAATCTACTGGTAAAGGCTGACCAAATCCTCATCGGAGGCGGTATGGCCAATACTTTCTTCAAAGCGCAAGGTTATCCGATTGGAGATTCGCTGTGCGAAGATGAAGCCCTTGATACAGCGCGCCAGCTGTTAAAATCAGACGCGTCTCACCTGCATCTGCCCGTAGATGTGGTCATTGGTGACCGGTTTGACGCTGAAGCGGAAAAGAAGACCATCGCGATGGGCCCGGTGCCAGATGGCTGGCGTATCCTTGATATCGGCCCGGCTACGGTGAGCAACTTTGGCAAGATCCTTTCGACGGCTGGGACGATAGTATGGAATGGCCCTATGGGCGTATTTGAATTTCCACGTTTCGCAGAAGGCACGATTGGAGTTGCCAAAGCAGTTGCAGCAAGCAAAGCCGTTAGCATTATCGGTGGAGGTGATTCGGTTGCGGCGATAAACCAAGCAGGACTGGCAGATAAGATTACACATATCTCAACAGGCGGTGGCGCATCACTTGAGATGCTGGAAGGATTGGACTTACCAGGCCTGGTGGCACTTCAGGACAAATAATGGTTTACCAAGCGTCTCCTCTATCCTACTGCATCTGCTTGGAGGAGATGCTGATTTTTGGCTGGAATATTTTCGTTCATCCCTGCTACGCGACTGACGTCCACAGGATTATGCTTTAACGCACAGAGTGATATTCCAGCTATCTCATTAAGAACATACAATCATAGCTTTCTGATTTGAAAACATCTTTGAGGTGATTATGCGTCGTCCGTTGGTCGCTGGAAATTGGAAAATGTTTATGACCGTGGCAGAAGCCCGGGTTTTGCTCTCAGAATTATTGCCTGGATTGACAGCTATCCAGGGAGTGGATATTGTTTTATGCCCTCCATTCACATCTAT
>JBGPBQ010000040.1:0-19581 GCA_041481345.1 Anaerolineae bacterium | reverse complement strand
GGGCAAAGTATGGACGGTAAACAGTATCCTGCTGCCCATCTCGATGATCATTTTTGCCTTGATGACCTGGCTGATCCCTTCGCTAATCGCCATTGCTGCCATGGGGTTTACCTTCATGGTGATCGCTAACCTTTCCAACGCAATGGTGCAAACCCGGATCGCAGACGAAATGCGCGGCCGAGTGATGGGCGTGTACACATTTTTCTTTTTCGGTGCTTTTCCTATCGGCTCATTGATCGCAGGTTGGTCAGCAGATGCCATTGGAGAGCCATTAACGGTGATGATCAGCGCGGCAATCTTATTCGTATTCGCCGTGTGGGTAATCTGGCGCCAGCCGGCCTTGCAAGCGATGGAATAAGATTGCCAGGGACTCAAGGGGCACAAAGCTGGCAATATATATTTAAAAACAGGCTTGAAGACTGGCAATTGACGAAGCCATAGGGAGATGGTAAAATTTCGAATCTTTCCGCCCCCATTGTCTAGTGGCCCAGGACGTGGCCCTCTCAAGGCCAAAACACGAGTTCGAACCTCGTTGGGGGCATAGAAATAGTTCGCCCGTACGTTCCAGATAATACACCCAAACCAAGGGTGTATTTGTTTTAATCATCCCACCCAGGCAATTAAGGTGGTCGGCTGTTGGAATCTAGAAATCCAACCGTTTTTTAATGGCAGATCTCTAGTAATTCTCCACCGCGTGCAATTGCACCGGCGGATAGATTTGGCCGGGCACTGGAGGCATCGGGTTGTATACCCAATCCACCTTCACCATGCCAGCTTTAACCCCTGCCATATGCCGCATACCCAGATATTTTCCGCGCAGCAGCACATCTTCCATCGTGAGCGCCATGCTGAAGACCGCCACATCTGCGCCAGCTGGGATGGCTTTCAGCTCATCGGTATATACAGAGGTCGAAAATAAGACGTGCTGCCCATCCAGGCTCTGGGTTTGGATGGCGGGGATAAGGAATGGGTAGCCATCTGATCCAACCCAGGCGATGAATTTCAGGTTATCAAGTTTATCCAGGAAGGATCGCGTCCAGGGATTGAGCACAGTTTCTTTGCCGGGCTTGCGGCTCAGCGTGCGGGCCAGCACGGTCTGAATAGCTGCCAAGATGATGCGGTTCATCGGCAGGGGTTGTTCACCCGTGTGGGAGAGCAGATCAAGGTAGTAAACCGTGTGAATGCCAAAATAGGCATTGTAACGGAACATCGGCACATTATTGTAGTAATCGTATTCCGCGCCTTCTCGCGTGGAGTGGGTGAAGGTCGCCTTGCCACGCCACAGGTTTTTTTCCAGGCTCATGATGAGAAAGCCCGTTTTAGGATTATTCAGGATATGCTGCTTGGAAAGGCCCTCGGTGAACTGCCCAAATGACAGCTGTTGCGGTGCACACGCCATCAGGGATGAGATCAACGTAACGTGCGGCAATCCCGCAGGGGTGACAGTCGCCAGCAGGCCAATTTTCATCGCCGGTTGTGTGCTCAGGATATCTTCTGGAGAAAAAGCTGTCTGGGATTGGTTCATGTTGGACTCCTATGGTGAAGCAATCTGCCTGGTTGTGCCAGTAGCCCGGACGAGTTCCGGGCGGCTACAGGCGGTTTTCGCGATCTGTTCGCATTCAGCCAGCTCGTCCGCGGTCATCAACGGTGTATGGGCATAGGCCCATTCCAGTCCGAGGCGGGCATATTGGTCACGGCACAGATTGTTGAAGGCGCACAGCTCCCAGCGTTCCACGCCTCCAGGAAGTTCATCACTGAGATAATATCCCAGGGCGGTCAGATTGTCGTAGGTGGCGGTTGTCCCTGGGATGAGTGGGGTGCGGATCCAGAGCTGGAATGGCTGTGACTGGCTATGCTGCACATCCAGCAGGTGAAGCAGGTTATCTAGGATGTGGCGATTCGAGCTGCCGGTGTATTGGCGGTGCAGGTCAGTATCGTACAGTTTCAGATCGTAGAGCACCAGGTCAGTAAAGGGCAGCAGATGGTCCAGGGTATCTGAAGGACACAGGCCACAAGTATCGAGGGCGGTGGCAATGCCTTCAGCTTTCAATCCTCGCAGCAACGCCTCAGCAAAATCAGCTTGCAGGGTTGGCTCGCCGCCGGAGAGCGTCACCCCACCGCCCGATTTTTCGTAATATACCCGGTCCTTGAGCAGATCAGCCAGCAGCTCATCCACGGAAATGGTTTTGCCCAACAGCTCGATTGCGCCAGCAGGGCAGGCTTCGGCACATCTTCCGCAACCCTCGCAGCGAGCCCGGTCAATGCTGAGCCCAGAATCTGTTCGGGTCAGGCAATGGTTAGGACAAACGGATAAACAGGTATCACACCCCAGGCAGCGGATAGCAAACCATTGCGTTTGGGCTTGGGGGGAGAGACTCTCGGGGTTATGGCACCAGGTGCAGCGTAGGGGACAACCCTTGAAGAAGACCGTGGTACGGATTCCCGGGCCATCCTCAGTTGAAAGGCGCTGAAGGTGCAGGATGCGTCCGGTGAGGGGCATCATTTCATCTGATGACTTTCGCGGGCGATAATCTCGTTCTGTAATTCACGCCCGATGGCGGTGAAATAGGCGTTGTAGCCGGTGACACGCACCAGCAGGTGGCGGTAATTCTCGGGGTTTTTCTGGGCGTCGCGCAGCATGTCGGCATTGATCAGGTTAATTTGTAGCGCTGAACCGCCGTTTTCGATATAACCACGCAGGAAGGCCTTGAATTTATCGCGGTGCTCAGGGTCGCGTAGGATGGAAGGGTTGAAGGTTATGGTGTGGCTGCCACCGTTGGGTAGTATGTTCAGGTATTCACCCCAATCGCCCTTACCGTCCGCGGCCTTGCCACCCAGAACCTTGCCAACCGAGTTGACGTTGGCGGTCGGACCATTGATATCTGCTCCGTTGGAGGGACACAAAGCATTCGACAGGAATTTGCCCTGAGGACGCCCGTCTGGGCTGGCTGGTAGGATAAAGGAATCAGCCACCCAATAATTCCAGCTCAACATGCCGGGGCGGTACTGGCGATCTGTGGATTGAGTTTTATACTTCCAGGTTTCTTCCGCCCAGAGTTCCATCACCTGGCGCGCCAGCTCGTCGGCGGCGTCATCATCACGGCCATACTTGGGAGCCTTATGCAGGGCGCGCGCCTGCAAGACTTCGTGACCCACCCAGTTATCGCGCAGCGCCTGGACAAGCTCAGCCATGCTACAGAACTTGTGATCATACACGAGATACTTCACTGCCAGGAGTGAATCTACAGTGGTGGCATACGTGACCGCCTCGATGGTAACGTAGCCCAGCTCTGCGCCGCCCTCGGTAATATCCAGCCCCTTCTGAGCGCAGCCTTTGACAAGGCACGATACATAGGGTGTGGGGGCAAAGCGCGCCCGCAGGGATTCGCTCTGTTCGTAAAGCGCCACGATGCGGCGAATGATCGCGCGCGTCTGGGCAGCATAAGCCTGCCAAAATTGTTCCCAGGTTTTGAATTGGGTGGGATCGCCGGTAGCCTCACCCCATCGTTTGACCTCCTCCACCTTACCGGTCATCGGATCTTTGAAAGGCAGCAGATCATAACCGCCGGTGAGGGTCAGCTCGACTGCTTTGAGCAGGTTCAGGTTGGCGTCCACTGTGCCGGAGCGATCATTACCGACCATCGTATTTTCTAGGCAGCCCACCGGGGCGTAATCGAAAACGTTACGTTCGTTGATGAGATCAACCACTCCCGATTTTTTCGCCTGGAGCATCATCCCAGCTATCGAGCGCTCATCGAGATTGAGCAGGAAAGGCGAGCCCTGACTGGAGGCAATCATTTCCACCACGCGGGTTAGAAGTTTGTCAGGCGTGTTGCGGTGCAGGCGTACATTTGGCTTGGGTTCCAGGATAGGTGACATCTCGTCAATCACATCCAGCAGGATAAAGGTCAGATCATTGGACATATCCTGCCCACCGGGCCCCAGGCCTGAAATTGTAAATAGCTGACCATAACCAGCCGTGATGCCCTGATTGCCCCCTGTGCGGAGTAAGCCATCATAAGCGGTGTTGCAATGGATCCAGAAGCATTTCAGGATTTCCTTGCCAAATTCCGGGTCCATACCCTCGGCAATGGATTTCTGCCACAATGGGTACAGGTATTGGTCGAGACGGCCGAAAGAATCACCCGGACCGGGATAGTTTTCGTCAGCCATAACCAGCATATGGGTCAGCCAGAGTGCCTGAACCGCCTCCCAAAAAGTCTGGGGAGGCTCCCAAAGGACACGGGTTAGGTTGTCGGCCATCTGGACCAATTCAGCACGGCGGTTTACATCCGGCTCAATTTCAGCCAGGCGGGTGCATTCACGCCGATATGTGGCAGCCAGGTCGCGCGGCAGTGTCGCGGCAATCATCATCGCCCGCAGCTGCCCGCCCTTCTTGCTAACTTTCTCAGCGTTGGTGAGGGCAGTATAGGTTTGTTCCAACTCCGCATAGACTGCCTTCCAACCCTCACGGATAATGCGCCCATAATCAGGGATGAGATGCCCGGAGGTGGCCCCAGCATTACCGTAACCATGGTTATGAAACCACAGCATGGCGGATCGACTGCCGTTTGGCCCATACACCAGGTTATCGCGCTCCCCGGTTTCCTTCTCCGTCAGGCAGGCTGAGGTCATAATATTGAAACGCCCACCCGCAAGCAAATCACCTGGCAGGATTTCCTGGGGCAGGTAATTCACCATAACTTCACGGTTGAACCAGGCGCGACGTTCGGGCAGAGACCATGTCCAGAAGTCCCGGTCCAGCTGCACAGGACGCGCCACCTGCTTGAAAGAAGAGCGGAAAGTCTGTAGAAAAGAGTACGTTTCAGGGACGATATAAAAACTCAGCTCGTTGTACTGGAAATCCCACGTGGTACCGGTGGTCCAGGAGGTGTACTCATTGTTCCAGAGGCGCCGAACGCCCTGGAAATAATACTCGCGCAGCCATTGGATGCGCGAGGAAAGATTTGTAGGGGTTTTAATCGCGTAACGGGGTTGGTCACAGACTACTGTAGCCATGGACGGCTCCTCTCAAGGTCATTAATATGGATTCTACCTCTCGCCGATTTTGAGTGGTTCTTAGTATAGCACGTATGCAGGGTGATAACAATTCCGCCTGAGAGCTGGAACTTGCGAACATTCTTCGCCTGCACCCCAGCACACAAGATACTATGGTCGTCGAGACTATGCGCTTAAGGCAAAGATTCCCATGACAGTCGTGCCTGTCGCTACGGGGATACGAGCCAAGATGCGAGTACCAACATTGAACTCATGACGAAATTTATAGTTTAAAAAATGATTATAATTAGAGCCGGAATCTGGTCAACTTATTGGAAGCGATGGTCGATTGAATCAAAATAATATTCCCATTCCTTTGACAAGTCTTGTGGGACGACAGAAAGAAGTTGAGGCGGTCGGACGACTGTTATCCGCTACTCGACTCCTCACCCTGCTTGGTCTAGGTGGCGTCGGAAAAACCCGCCTGGCGATCGAAGCCGCGAATGCCGCAGCAAGTAAATTCCGCAACGGTGTATGTTGGGTGGATTTCGCATCTTTGATTGATCCATTGCTCATCCCTCAAACGATCGCAAAGGCACTTGAACTCTATCTGGCACCCAAGCAGGCTCCGCTGGAAACGGTAGAGAAATACCTTGTATCAAAGCAGTTGCTCCTGGTGCTGGACAATTGCGAACATCTGATCGCCGCCTGTGCAGAGCTGGCGGAACATTTATTAAGCGTTTGTCCCAAACTACAGGTTTTTGCGACTAGCCGTGAAGAATTAGGGATATTTGGGGAGACAACCTGGCATGTGCCCTCCCTGCCATTCCCTGATTCACAGTCTTTGCCCCCCATTCCAGCCCTTATGGAATACCCCAGCATCCGACTTTTTATTGAGCGGGCTGCGGCAGCATCACCAGGTTATTCGATTTCGGAAATTAATTACCAACCGATTGCACTGATTTGCCAGAAGCTGGATGGAATACCGCTGGCAATTGAATTGGCGGCGGCGCGGATAAAACTCCTTTCGGCCAAGGAAATCGTGGACCGGTTGACCGATCGGTTTGATATTTTGACAGGAGGCAGCCGCAATGCACTGCCTCGTCAGCAAACCCTGCGTGCTACGCTTGATTGGAGCTATGAACTACTCACCGAATCAGAGCAAAGGTTATTCCGTTGCCTTTCGGTCTTTGCAGACTGTTTCAGCCTGGAAGCAGCGGAACAGGTAGCCCGTTCGAATCTATCGATTTCCGAACGCTCCAATTTTCTCGATCTTCTTGTACAACTAGTCAATAAATCATTGATCGAGGTCGAAATCGCAGCGCCACTGTCCGAATCAGGGACACGCTACCACATGCTGGAGACGATACGCGAATATGCAAGTGAAATGCTAGCGACTAGCGGTGAGACTGTTGCAGTTCACAAAGCCTATCTGAACTACTATCTAGGGTTTGTTGGTGAAGCAGAGCCCAAATTATATAATCAGGAACAGAGTGCTGCGTCAGATCAGCTTGAGGCGGAATATGATAATTTGCGCGCCGCGATTGAATGGTCACTAGAAAATAAGGATGTTGAGGTGGCAGCTCAGCTGGTCATGCACTTAAGTCGTTTCTGGCAATTACGCGGTTATTTTAGCGAGGCGGCAATGTGGCTGGATAGGATACTCGCATTGCCAGACACAGCAGATCACACCCAAGCGAAACTCCTTATAACTAGAGGTCATATCGCCGAGGCTCAAGGGGCGTATGAACAGGCGGCAGTATTGGTTGAAGACAGCCTGGCAATCTTCAGAACCCAGGGAGATATTTCTGGCATTGCCCGAGGAACAGCGATCATGGGCATCATCAGGGTATTACAAGGTGAACGTGAGCAGGGAATCAAGCTCTTAGAAGATAGCTTGAAGACTTTTCAGGAGACAGGCGACGAGTGGCAATCCGCCAGGGCACTTCTGTACATAGCAGACTCATATAACCGGATGGGGGATAATAAAAAAGCTGCGCTTTCATGCCAGGAATGCTTGGTACTGTTCAAGAAGTTGGGTGACCCTTGGGGAATCACGTTTGCATCCGGAATTGCTGGGGAAATTGCCCGGCATCTGGGCGACCTGCAGCAAGCTAAGGAATATTTCCGAAACAATCTGGTTTTTCACTGGCAGCACAGCATGATTGGAGAAATTCCCTATACTTTGGAAACATTATCACTTATCGCGATTAGCGAAAAGGATTATGTGCGCGCAGTTCGTCTATGGGGGGCAGCAGAAGTTTTACGTGAAAAGGCTGATGCTCCCCTTCCCCCTGCATATCAAAGTGATTATCAAAAATATCTGACCCTGGCGCATGAAAAGCTTGGTGAAAAAGCTTATAGTGCAGCCTTACAACAAGGCCGGGACCTCACCCCAACAGACGTCATCGAGCTGGCCACCCATGATAATCTTATTCAACTAGAAACATCCTCCGCACCAGAAAATGAGCCTTTCGCGGAATATCACCTGACCAAACGAGAGATCGAAATCCTGCGCCTGGTTGCAACTGGTATGACGGATGCACAAGTGGCTGAACAGCTTATCTTAAGTCCTCGTACAATCAGTAAACATTTGGAATCCATTTACAGCAAACTGAATGTTAATTCCAGAACTGCAGCCACGCACTTCGCTCTAAGCCACAAAATGATCGAGTAGTAGTCTCCAGCTTGTCCAAAGCATTTCTCTAGTAGGGGGAGGTGCGACAACCTCGCTCTATGCGTGGTTTTTGCGCTTCTTATCAAAAAATACGTAATCAAGTTACGTAGTTTTACGGTGTTTGATCTAAGCAATCGCCTTTACAATAAGACTAATACAACCATAAATATCATATATACAGGGGGATTAAATGGAGACAAATAAATGAAAAAGAATAATATTTTCCTCATCCTCGGCGTAAGCCTGATCATGATCAGCATGTTAGCTTTCAGCCCCTTTGAGCCTGTCCGTTCGAGGGATGTTAAGCTCTCCCCTGCGCAAGTTATCGCGCTAAATTCGATTGATACTCAAATGGGAATTATCGTTGGAAAGTATGGAACCTTAACAGCAATCAACGACCCAGGTGACATCTTGGCTTATCGCTGGCTGGCCATGGCCAAGGACTATGTACATCTTGGCACACTCACATCTGTACGAGGATACTATCTTAGTGCGATTGCATTGGAAATGGCAAATATCGTGGCAAAATATGGGTCGCTTACAGCGATTACTGACCCGGGTGACCTGCTAGCATTCCGTTGGCTCGCCATGGCCAAGCAATATTTACATTAGAATGAGCCTTTGCTTTTATCGCTGATACACCTCCACGGTGAAAAGTGAAATCATCGCCCGCGCAAGATATAGACGCGGGCGATGATTATATTTCAATGGATGGATTTGATTACATGCCATATTACTCAATATAATCATCTTTCGTGATTAAGATTTTTCCGGAAGCACCGCTACCTATTAAATCACACACCGATTAACTCATACTATACAGGTTTATCGGCGCTATGGTTTACTGACGTATTGGTTGAGGGTATTCCAGGAGGAGAATGACGGCCATGAAATTGAGCCGGCGGGGATTTCTGAAAGTAGCTGCCGTTGGTGGTCGGGGGGTCGTTGGAGGCATCACCTGGCAAGTTCATAACTAAATGGGACAGAATTTCCAACCAGAGTGAGCTCTAACATACCTGAACCATATCCAACCAAGCGCTGCTATGAGACATCCCTCAATATTATCATCATCCTGTGTGATGACCTGGGCGTGGGAGACCTGGAGTCGACAGCGATCAACCAACCCAACCTGAGCCGCATGGCCGATGAAGGCACTACCCTAACCAACTTTAACGCAACCGCATCCTTGTGCAGCCCATCCCGAGCAGGATTGCTGACTGGACGATACCCCGTACGGACACTCATTTCCACACCACTGCTTTCAACTAATAATCTACTGAACCCTGTTTGGGAACACAAAAAATCGCCGGAAATTCCGGCGATTTCTTTTACCCTTTTGACCATTATGATAAACACTAAGATCGGCGAGTACGTACGCTCAAGGCAAAGGCTGCCAACGCATACATGGCTACCGCCAAGAGGAGACATGCCAGGATGCTGGTACCGATGGCTTGCGCATCCCATCCAGTATTAAGTAGTGAGCGCATAGCCTCCAGCACATAGGTGATGGGATTGAGTTTAGCAGCTACTGCCAACCATCCCGAGAGCAGTGCCAACGGAACAAATGTTGGGGCGAGGAAAGTCAGTGGAAAGAACAGGAAGCTGGCGCCTTGTGTGGCAGCCGCACTCCCACTCCCCAAGGCAGCTGAGACTGTGAAGCCAGCGAACCCGAGCCCGAGTAGTACCCCCAGTCCAATGACCACCAGCAAACCCAGAAACCCAGTGGTAGGTTTAAGACCTAGTAGCAGACCTACCGAGACAACAATGGTTGATTGGATTCCCAAGATTACTGCACCGGCCAGGATTGGAGCGAGCAATAATGCTGCCCTGCGGACCGGCGTAAGCAGTAATTTATCAAAATAGCCGCGTTCTATGTCGCGCACCAGATTCTGGGCAGCAATGCCGGATACAGATAGAGATCCGCTAACGATAGAGAGCGGTAGAATGAATCCCAAATAACTGCCTCCAATGCCCGGTATGAAACTGGAGGCCTTCCCCAGCGTCGATTGGTAGATGACCAAAAAGAAGATACTGATGGCTAACGGCGGCAGTAATGCCTCCGGTGTGCGCAATAAAGTCGTCAGCGAACGGACAACCAACAGGTAAATGTGCACAGGGAGTGAAAGGGTACTGGTTTTTCTAGGCTGTTCAACTGATAGTGTGTTGATTTGGGTGTCCATAATTAATTTACCTCCGCCCGTCGGTTAGAACGGGGTGATTTGGGTTTGGCGGTTTCAGATGCAACCAGGCGCTGTCCGGTGACTTGTAGGAAAACATCATCGAGGGTCGGTTGAGTCAGGGTTAAAGATATGGGGGATACCCCCACCTGTTGAAGCTGGTTTATCACCATCGGAATGGAACCAGCCGCCTTGCTCAAATAAAGCCGGACTGTGTCACGATCCAATTGGATCCGATCCCCCACCTGTTCAAGGGATAACCGGCCTTTTTCAGCAATTTCCGGTGTCTCAAAGACAAGGTTGATCGATTCCTCGCCCAGGGCTGACTTGAGATTTGCAGGAGTGCCTTCTGTAGCGATCTTCCCATCAACGATAATTGCCACCGTGTCTGCCAGCTCATCGGCTTCTTCCAGATATTGTGTGGTCAGAAAAATAGTTATTCCCATTTCACGGTTCAATCGGCGAACCTCTCGCCAGACATCCCTGCGGCTGACCGGGTCGAGCCCGGTGGTAGGTTCATCCAGGAACAACACTTTGGGTTGATGCACTAATGCCAGGGCTAAGTCGAGGCGACGGCGCATCCCTCCGCTATAGGTGCCCACTCTGCGATCCGCTGCGTCTGACAACTGCACCAGCTCAAGTAATTCGCTGGCGCGGGTAGTGGCTTCAGATTTATTCGCGCCAAACAAACGCCCCTGAAGGACAAGTAGCTCCATGGATTTCATCAGAGGATCGATGCCAATATCCTGCAACGCCACACCGGCTACACGCCGTACGTCAGTTGCCTGGCTTACAATGTCGAAACCCCCGACCCTGCCCCACCCGGAGGTTGGAAGCGCCAGGGTGGTCAGAATCTTGATGGTGGTGCTCTTACCAGCGCCATTCGGTCCGAGAAAACCGAAGATTTTGCCTGCATCCACCTTAAAGCTAACTCCTTTTACGGCAGTCACCTTGCCGGAATATGTTTTCACTAAATCTTCAACAACTATCTCGCGATCGTTCATTTTTTCTCCTTCATGGATCACACCATAATTCCTTATGATGGCCATTTTTTATTTTCAATATGACAATTATACCCCATAATATCTACAATAGCAAGACAATACCTATACAAAACATAAACATTAATGGTGCGCTCATACTCTTTCCACTACCAACGGGCAGTGATTAAATTATTTAACAAGTTATCCCAGAACGCGTTGGCATCTCCTACATATGACATTTTTACGCCTTTGAAAATTGGGGTTATTCGTTCACAGTCTATTGTTCCGATCATCCACATTTAGA
This sequence comes from Anaerolineae bacterium, assembly GCA_041481345.1. Lineage (GTDB taxonomy): Bacteria > Chloroflexota > Anaerolineae > Anaerolineales > UBA4823 > FEB-25. The sequence goes on along the minus strand of JBGPBQ010000040.1, from coordinate 8,442 downwards.
ACTATCCGGGGTAATACTAAATAATACATAAAAGGGAAAGGCCAAATGCAGATACCTTTCCCTTTAGGTCATTCTTGAGACTATTTCAAGTCGCCTAGCTCACATACGCTTAGCGGCGGATTCCCCTTCTCTGGCTTTGGCATTAAAGGCTTGGATGGGTGTTTCCATGATGCGCGCAGGCGGCTCGTGGGTCACAAAAAAGACCGGCGCTGGCACTTCAGGTCGGGCGGTGGCAGTTGCAATCCTTTGAGTGGCTTCCGCCGGAACAGCTGCTTGCTGAGCCTTGCTGAGATAAATAAACCAATACATCAGGCCCACCATCACCGCACCACCGATGATATTCCCGATCGTGACCGGCAGCAGGTTGACGAGGAAGAAGTTACTCCAGGTCAGGTGAGGAAAATCTACTGGTGTTTTCTTGATGGCTTCGAAGAAGGCAGGTGTTCCCATTTGCTTGATAAACATGGCGATGGGGATGAAGTACATATTGGCGATGCTGTGCTCGAAGCCCGCGGCAACAAAGGCGGCGATGGGAGGCACGATTGCCAGGATTTTATCAATGGTGGTGCGGGCGCTGTAGCACATCCATACCGCCATGCAGACAAGAGCATTGCAAAACAGACCCAGCACCACAGCCTGGGCAAACCCCAGAGCCGTCTTGGCTTCACCGGTATTTAAGGCTGCCAGACCTATGGAACCACCACCAAAGGTATATTGGCGGGTAAGGAACATCAGGTAGGCGGTCAATAACGCCCCGACGAAATTACCCAGGTAGACAATCCCCCAGTTACGCAACAAGGCAGGCAGGGTGATGCGCCGGTTGGCAAAGGCAATGATGATCAGGCTATTGCCGGTGAACAGCTCGGAACCCGAGACTACCACCAGGATCAGGCCGAGAGTAAAGCTGACGCCGGCGAGCAGGCGGGCGATGCCGAATGGCAGGGCAGACGCGCCGGCGCTGACGGTAGTGGCAAAGATGGCACCCATGGCGATAAATGCACCCGCCAGGATGGCAAGCAGGAACATACGCAGCGTATCTAATCTTGTTTTCTTTACCCCCGTCTCGGCGGCTTTCGCCGCCATCTCGGCGGGCGTCAAGGCATCGAAGGAAACTTCCTTGGCCGGTTGTCGATTATCTCTTGGTGGATGTGTGGATGTGGTAAACATTGTGGTCACCTCATGCAATCGTGGCAATCTGAGTATTAATGGCGAAGATATGATCATAGCGCTCGTCAATGGGCGAAGCGACGGGCAGCTCAGGCTGGATGACTTTCAACAGTCCCTGGCACATGGCATTCAGCCCAACATGGGCTAATTCGGATTGGGGCAAGCCGGTCTGCCCGGCAGTTTTATCAAATGGGCAATCGCAGATGATGAAGCGCAGCTCGGGTCCAATCTGATGAATAGTGAAATCCACCCGTAGCGTTTCAAGAACGCACTCCAAGGCGCATACACCCGGGTTGGGGAAACCATCCAGGAAGATGTTGTCCAACATATACATGGCGACGGCCTGACCCAACCCACTCCCAAAACTCTCCATGAGGGCATAGGCCTGGTTATCATCAAACCCCGTCTGGCAGAACATGGCATATTCCAGGAAAATTTCACACAGAGAGATGGCGGTTTGTACTCCTGCCCCGGTCAGCTCCCCCCAAATTTGAAAGCCGTGCACGAGATCATCATGGGCGTAAACATCCCGCTGACCGATCTCGTTGTAATACATATCAGCGCTTGCAATTGGATAACGACAGATCAGTGTGGCTCTGGTTTGAATAGATTCTGGCATGGTTCTTCTCCTCCGACTTATTGTGATTAAGCTTTCAGGCAGCGCCAGGAATTTCTTCCATAGCGTAAGCGAGATTGATTTCGTAATAATTCACTATGTATTTATACAGAAAGGAGGTCACAACCACAAGCACCCACACGTTACAATGTGGTTACAATTTTTCCCCCTTATTTATTTGTTATAAGACGGTTACCGGCTAGGATTGATTATTTTTAGAGTTCAGCACGTATCCGGCATTGGGGATGGTCTCGATCAGGGAAGGCGCGCCGGTTTCTGTTTCCAGTTTGTTACGCAGCCGATATACGAGCTGCTTCAACATTTCATTGGTGGCGCCTTCAGGACCCCATACGCGCAGGATCAAGGTATCGTTGTTAAGCACCCGGTCGGGATTCTGCATCAAGGCGCGCAGCAAGCGCGTTTCCAGATGGGTCAGGTGGATCGGTTCAGAGTCGCCATTGCGCACCTCCCGCCTCTCCGCGTCGAAAGAGAGCGAGCCTACCTGCAGAATCTCCTGGGGTTCCTTGACCACCCGGCGCAGTAAAGCACGAATGCGGGCGATCAGCTGACGGGGGCTGAAAGGCTTGATGATGTATTCATCCGCTCCAGCTTCCAGGGCCGCAATAACATTATCGTCGGTATCGCGAACGGTAAGCATGATGATTGGTACGTCGGATTCGTTGCGGATTCGCGTGCAGACCTCCAGCCCATCCAGGCGCGGCAATCCCCAATCTAGCACGATCAGGTCGGGTCTTTCCTTGGAAAACTGTTCAAGGGCGGTCAAGCCATCATGGGCATTGGCAACCTCGAAGCCTGCCCGGCGGATGGCAAATGCCAGCACGTCCGACAGCGCCAAATCATCATCAACGACAAGTATCTTGGTCATAGGTTTTCTTTCTCCTCCGGAGGATGGATAGGAATGGTAAACCAGACTTTAGCGCCTCCCATTGGGAGGTTATCTGCACCCACCTGCCCGCCATGCATCTCAACAATTGACTTGACCACAGAAAGCCCTAAGCCGATGCCATACTGGGTATCGTGCGACTGGTTGGCGGTGACGAAACGCTTGAACAGGTCGGCAAAGCGATCGGTGGGCAGCCCGGGCCCCGTATCAATGACAGCTACGGTCACCCAGTCGGGATCCAGGGTGATAACCAGGTCAATCTGCCCGCTCATCGGGCTGAACTTGCTGGCGTTCGAGAGCAAATTGACCAGCACCTGGGTCAGGCGGTTGGCATCGGCCCAGAGCGTGGGCAGCTTGTCAGGCAAGGCCAATACAAGTTTCTGGTTCCGGCGCTTGAGTAAGGGTGACATTAAGTGAGCTGCATCCTGGACGACCCCCTTGAAATTGATCGGCCGTCGGTGGACCTGGAAACAGCCTGCTTCAATGGTGGTGCTCTGCAACAGATTCTCGACCAGTGTTTGCAGATGCAGAGTGCTTAATTGAATAGTTTCCAACAATTCTTTCAGCTCATTGGGAGTCAGTATGGTCCCCTCCTCCACCAGAATCTGGGTGGTGGCGGCAATACCCGATAATGGAGTCCGGAATTCGTGGGCCACGTTGGCGAGGAAGTTATAGCGCAGGCGGTTGACGGCCTCCTCCTCGGTCACATCACGGATGACGATCACTCGTTCAGAGCCATATCCACTGGGAGGATTATCATCCAATGGCGACACCGTGACATAAAGGAGCAGCGGCTTGCCTTGTGCATCGAGTACATTCAGGCGTTGTGCTAAGGGTCCATCGGTTTGTTTATGTAAAAGTACACCAATGGTGGCGGTCTCGCCGGGAGCCGGTGGGAAAATATGAGTGTAGTGGAGGCGTTCCACATCCCAGCTGTGATATCCCAGAATTTCCTCGGCATCTGGATTAATAAAGGTGATGCGGTCGTTTTCATCCAGAGCGATCACCCCCTTGGGGAGTAATGATAACAGCCGCTCAGCGTGTTTCATCTCGCGCTGAGTCACCGAAAGCGTATAGCGCAGCTGCCGGCGGGCAAGCTCAAAATGGCGGGATAATTGATTGATCTCCGGCACACTCGTTTCGACGGCAGTAGAAACGTCCAGGTTACCTTGGCTGATCTGGTCGGCAGATTTGCTTAGCTGCAGCAGGGGTCTGGTGATGGTACGCGCCTGCCGCACCACCAGGTACGAACCCACCAACATAACCAGCAGGCTAAACCCGGCTGATATGAGAATGGTATTGATCATGCCCTGGCGGATGGAATTACCTGGAAGGGCCACTTCACTTAAAGCGGCCACATTTCCGTTAGAATCAGTCAGAGGCATCAAACCGACATAATATGTTTGGTCCAGCGCAGCCCCCATGGTGCAGCAAGCCTGACCGGTTTTCTCCACCGTCAGGGCGGATTGGGGGTCAAGCGACCAATCCGGCGCAGCCGGCAGGCTGGTGGCAACACGGCGACCGCCGACAATCAGGCTCTGCGCCAGCCCAGACTGCTGCTCAAGGGTTTTCATGTAGTCTGATTTAAGTTCTCGAGCCACCAGAACATATCCCATGGGGGGATTCCCGTCAGTGGAGGATTGAATCTGACTGATCCCGACAATAAAAAGGCGCGGCGGATCACCCAGGGTGACAAAATCAGCCGCATATGGCTCTCTACCGGTCAGAAATGCCTGCGGAGAAGGCAACCCGGCCAGCTGATCACCCGCCTGCAGGTCGGGCGTGATGACCTGCACGATATCAAGGTTACCGCTTTCCTCTTTGAGCGAAGTCAAGTAAGGTCCCATCCCGGCGATATCACCCTGTTGGATCAGATTATACAGGGTAGGTCGACCGGCAATCAGCCCGGCAAGCTTCTTCAGACGGGTAACTTCAGCATTGTACAGACCGTTGGTGGCAGACTGGGCATCCTGGACGCGCAGCCAAACCTGACCTTCAAGTGCCCGCCACATGGCAAGGTTGGTCGGCAAACCGATGAACACGATGATGGCAACTACCACCAACACGAGGTTCAGAATGAGCCGTTGTGATAGGTTCATCTGGTGGAAGCGTTGGCGAATGCCGATTAATAGATGGTGCATATCAGACCGCGGGATGGACGTAGTTAATTTTAACACAAAGTACCTTGTCGATGATAAGCGAGGAGAAGGGACCGCGAAACTGCAGTGGATATAAACCGCAGGTAAATCATTGCTGTTTACACTATCTACTGAGCATTGGGGGCCGGATAGACAGAGCAAAATTAAACCTCCTGGTAGAAATACCAGGAGGTTGCTATGAAACACAATCGCTATGGTTATGGGTAATTTGTATCCTATAATGGATGACTCTCGATCTAATCCAAATTGGAGTCATAGCTCGAGGGGTGACGTGCAGTCCAATCCGAAGCGTCTAGGAATTGTCACCTGGTGCCTGAAACCGGATGACGTCTAATCCAGTCTGAGCCAACGAATGACAGCTACGGCATGATGGCGCGCGGGTAACGCTCGTCGACATAATCGGGACGGACCAGTTTTACGCTATCCACACTATTGAGTTGAGAAGACCCTTGCGACACAATAGCGCGAGGGTACTGCTCGTCGACATAATCGGGACGGACCAGTTTTACGCTATCCACACTATTGAGTTGAGAAGACCCCTGCGGCGCAATGGCGCGAGGGTACTGCTCATCGACATAATCGGGCCTGACCAGTTTTAAGCTAACGACACTATTCCTTTGATGTGAAGATAATGCGTAAATACGGGGCACATAGTTGACGCCCAAGAATATTAATACGATGACCAGCAATGCAACCGCAGCCCCGACCTTGGGGATAAATTTTATAGACATATTATTCTCCTTTTAAATAAGATTTTATCTTGCACATTATCCCCCTTAAGCACCATGTTATTATACTACTAATAAGATATTATTACTCTAAATTACAGATATAATAAATGAGAGCTGCATGATAGAAAAGTTGGACTATTTCGGCTGATGTTATGCTTAAGAAGATAAAGAAAACTTGAATTGTGTGGAATAGTATAGTTTGTATGGATATATTGAACTGTGAGGCACACCGTCAAACAGTGGGAGAGTGATGGTGAGGTAATTATATCTAGCATCGAAGAAACCGGGATCATTTTTATTTTAGATATGCTATGATTAAGGTACTGACCACCAGTGTGTGAGAGTGCAACCCTCTTTGCTGACCACCAAGCTATATATTCCACCTACCCGGCCTACAATCGTGCAACGCCAGCGACTGGTGGACCGGATGCAAGCTGGATTAAGCGGCATGTTGACACTCGTTTCCGCCCCAGCCGGCTCGGGTAAAACGACCCTGCTCAGCGAATGGCATGCCGGACCCGGTAGCAATACGCCGGTGGCCTGGATCTCGCTCGATGCTGCCGATAATGACCCACTGCGCTTTTTCCAATATCTACTCAACGCACTGGATTCAATTAAACCAGGTATTGTCCAAGAAATTTATCCCTTTTTACAACCTTCAGAAACATTAAACCTGGAAACCGTCATGACGCTGCTGGTAAATGCTTTGGAGAGCTTCTCGCAAGATTTTGTCCTGGTTCTCGATGACTACCATGTCATGCAAACACATGCCATCCACCAAGCCCTGACCTTCATACTTGACAACCTGCCACCGCGAATGCACCTGGTCTTGCTTACGCGCGCTGATCCGCCGTTGCCGTTGGCCCGCTTGCGCGCCGGCGGTCAGCTGACCGAGATCCGCGCAGCCGATTTGCGCTTTAGGGTCGATGAAGTGAGCGAGTTTCTGAACCAGGTCATGGGCCTTGATTTGACAAGGGAGCAGATTGCTGCGCTGGAAGGGCGGACAGAAGGATGGATCGCCGGCTTACAGCTGGCAGCCCTTTCGATGCAAGGATGCAAGGACATCCACGGTTTCGTTTCAGCGTTCACTGGTAGTCATCACTATGTGATGGACTACCTGGTCGAAGAAGTGCTCAAACAGCAGTCTAAAGATATGAACGCCTTTTTGCTACAGACCTCGATCCTGGATCGATTGTCTGGACCACTATGCGAGGCTGTGGTCAGTGGGGAGACAACCGTGCTCGTCGATGGGCAAGCAATGCTGGAAACACTGGATACGATGAACCTGTTTGTGATCCCGCTAGACGCTGAGCGGCGCTGGTACCGTTATCACCACCTTTTCGCGGACGTGCTCAGAAAACGCCTGGCACATCAATCTCCTCATTTGCTACCCGGTCTACATCATCGGGCTTCCCAATGGTACGAGCAAAACGGGTTTATCGCCGAATCCATCCAGCAAGCCATTGAGGCAGGCGACCAGGATCGTGCGGCTCAACTGATCGAGCAAAATGGTTGTTTTCTGCTCATGAGTGGTGAAGTAGCAACCCTTCTGAATTGGGCTGATGCGATCGAGTTTCAATCGGATACGCGGCCCTGGTTGGCGATTCAGAAAGCCTGGGCACTGGCACTCACCGGGGATCTGGACCAGATCGAGCCGACACTACAAGCTCCTGAGCAACTACTCTCTTCACTTGAGTCCAGTATCGAGGTCAGGACGATGTTGGGAACCATTGCCGCGGCGCGAGCTCATTGTGCAAACTCGCAAGGGAATACTCGTCTGGCAGCGGAATATGCTCAACTAGCGCTAAATCAGCTGCCCGACTGCAGCTCCATCTCTCGAAGCATACGTAGTGTAGCCACTTCCATCCTCGGTGATGCCAGCTGGATCAACGGAAATTTGGAAGCGGCCACCCAGGCCTACACTGAAGCGATTCGGATCGGTCGAGAGGCGGATAACTTTCACATGGTCATCATTGCCAACTCCAATCTAGCCGATATCCTGACAGAACAAGGGCAACTCCACCGCGCAGCTAATCTCTATACCCAATCCTTGCAAATGGCTGTTCGCCCAGATGGACAAAGATCACCGTTGGCAGGGGGGATCTACACCGGCCTGGCCGGACTAGCTTATGAACGCAACCGATTGAACGAGACAGATGAGTATATCCACCAGTGCATCGATCTTTGCCAGCAATGGGGGGACATCGAACATCAAGCTCTGGCATACGCCATGCTGGCCCGGTTGGAGCAAGTCCGGGGTAATCTGGAAGGCAGCCAAGAGGCCATGCGAAGCGCAGAACAAATGGCCAACGAACATGCCTTATCTCCCCGGCGGTCAATTCAGCTGATGTCTGAGCTGGCACGCTTATGGCTAACGCACGGAAATCTTGAAAATCTATCACAATTCATTCAAAAAAGTGGGGTAGCGGTTGATGACGAAATCACATATCAGCGGGAACCCGAGTATATTATTCTGGTGCGAATGCTACTAGCCCGAAGAGATTATGATGCTGCCCTGGCGCTATCCGAAAGATTGCTTTGCCAGGCAGAAGCGGCCGGCCGCATGGGACTGGTAATCGAAATCCGCATCCTCCAAGCGCTCGCTTTCCAGGGAAAGAAAGACCCCGACCGCGCCTTGCTCGCTTTAGAAACGGCTCTCACGCTTGCCCAGCCGGAGGAGTACGTGCGCATATTCCTGGATGAAGGGGAGGCTATGACGAGGATGCTCTGCCAGGCGCAGGCCCGCCAGGGAGGATCCGGCTATGCCGCGGAACTGTTAGCCATTATCGGTGGAATCTCTGCAATGACGCAACCTTCCATGCAGCTGTTGATCGAGCCGCTGAGCAGACGTGAATTGGAAGTCCT
>JBGPBQ010000039.1:0-19935 GCA_041481345.1 Anaerolineae bacterium | reverse complement strand
GTGAGGAGGTCCATCCGGCAAATTCTACCATAATTACATATCCGGCTGTTTTTTTGTCATTTTCAGTGTTCCAGGTTGTCAAGATTCTGGCTCTAGGCTAAAATCACGGCATGGATTGGAGTATGATCGGACATGAATGGGCGGTTGACCTGCTGGCAGAGCACGTAGCCCATGGGCGGGAACGGCACGCCTATCTCATCACCGGTCCGCAGGGGGTGGGGCGGAAAACCCTGGCGCTGCGCTTCGCCCAAAGCTTAAATTGCCCCTCGCCGCCCTCTCCGGGGCAGCCATGCCTGAAATGTTCAAGCTGTAAGCGTATAGGTGCATTGCAGCACCCTGATCTTGCCGTCGTGCAGGCAGAGCACGAAGGTGAAGTTTTACGGATTGATCAGGTGCGCGAGCTACAGCATAGCCTGTCGCTTGCACCGTACGAGGCGCGCTACCGGGTGGCGCTAATCCTGCGCTTCGAAGAGGCCAATACCAGCACGGCGAATGCCATGCTGAAAACTCTCGAGGAGCCTCCCCCACAGGTGGTGGTGCTTTTAACTGCCAAAAGCGTGGAAAATCTCCTGCCAACCATCGTCTCGCGCTGTGAGATCTTGAGACTGCGCCCGCTTTCAATCGATGAAACGTCAACCGGGCTGCAGACCCTCAGGGGTACTCCGAAGGAAGAGGCTGACCGGTTGGCGCATATTTCTGGTGGGCGCCCAGGATATGCGATACGATTATTCGAAACACCCAGACTGTTTGAACAGAGGCAGTCGTGGCTGGAAGAGCTGGTCCAAATCCTTGGCAGCTCTCGTGGTGAACGCTTCGCATTTGCATTTATAAAAAGTAAGCCAGAAGATAGAGAAGAATTACGCAGCGAGCTGCAGGTCTGGCTTACTTTTTGGCGGGATGTGCTCATCAGTGCAGCCGGATTGACTAACGCGTTGACTAACCTGGATTATTCGACCAGAATTGAGCAGCTGGCTGCGGAGATTGGGTTGCAAAAAGCGCAGTTCTACGTTAATGCCATTGAGAGTACGATGGAACGGATCGATCGCAATGTAAACCCGCGCCTGGCGTTGGAGGTGCTGCTGATGGATTACCCCAGGGTAAATTTTTCAGACTGAACAGGAACTATGCTATACTGAGACAGGGTCTCAATTTTGATGAATGATCTGCTTCCGACTCTCAAAGAAGACAATTCAACCCGTGCCTCATTGGAATTGCTGTACAACATCAGCCGCGAGCTGAGCTCAGCGCTCGATTTGCGCACACTGCTCGAGCGGGTGCTGTTTTTATCCATGCAGAATGTCGGGGCAATCAACGGGTCCATCATTGTCCTGGATGACAACGGGGTGCCGGTGGATTCGGCGATTATCGCCGGTGACACTGTGCATAAACATACCACCAAGCGCTTGCTGGAGCCGCTTGATAAAGGTTTATCTGGCTGGGTAGTGCGTGAGCGACGGGTGGCGTTGGTTGAAAATACCAACCAGGATTCACGCTGGATGCCGCGGCAGTATGATGATGACGAGAAGCAGCTGCCCAAATCCGCAGTCAGTGCCCCCATCCTAACGCGTGATCAGCTGGTGGGGGTTTTGACCCTGGTCCATCCCAAACCCGGTTTCTTCCGCACCGAGCATGTCTCGCTGGTGCAGGCTATCGCCGACCAGGCAGGGATTGCCGTGCTGAATGCCCGGCTGTATGATGAAAGCCAACGACAGGCTGAAGTCATGACCACCCTGGCAAAAAGCGCCTCTGGGATATCGGTCAGTCTGAACCTGGGTAGTGTTTTTATGGGCATTCTCGAACAGGCGATCCTGGCATTGAACGTCCAGGTAGTCGCTCTGACGCTGGTCGACATGCAAAGCGGTAACCTGGAGATCAGGGCAGTCAAGGGAAGGACGAAGACGAAAGACGGCATACTCCCTTATAAGCTGGAGGGTGGAGTTTCACGCTGGGTTGTTGATCATGATGAAGGTGTGATCATCCCAGATGCGAGCAGGGACAAACGGGTTAATCCCAAAGACGATCAGGTAAAACGTATCATCTCAAAAGCTATCCTGTGCGCTCCGATCCATTACCGCAGCCAGGCGATTGGGACTCTGGAGGCGATCAACCCAAGAAGTGGGGATTTTAACCAGGATTCTCTGCTCCTGCTTTCAGGGATTGCCGACCTGGCAGGCACTGCCATCCGGCACGCCCAGCTGTTTGAGCAGCTCCAGTCGGCTCACCAGAGATACCAGGACTTGTTTGAAGACAGCATCGACCCTATCTTGATCACCAACTGGATGGGCGAGATAGCTGAAGCCAACCGCAAAGCCGCGCTGACCTCGGACTATAGCAAGGATAATTTACTCTCGATGAGGATTGACCAGCTCCACCCGGTAGACCAGGGGCTGGTCGGTAAAGAATTTGAGGCGCTGCATTCGGGCAAGACCTTGTCTTATGAATCGCGCTTACGCACTGCTAGCGGGCACGAAGTGCCGATACGGGTGTACGTCCGTGAGATTAAAACCGAAGGGTTATCGCGGTTGCAATGGATCTTACGCGATATAACCGAGCAAAAAAAGCTGGATACCTTGAGGGATGACCTGACATCCATGATTTATCACGACCTGAGGTCACCCCTGGCGAATGTTGTCTCCAGTCTGAACTTGCTCGAGACGATGCTTCCACCGAATGATACGGCAATGAAGTCGCTATTGGACATATCCATGCGATCGAGCGAGCGCATTCAGCGCATGACCGAGTCATTACTGGATTTGAGCATTCTGGAAGCCGGGCAGCCGATCGGGAACCGGTCTGAAGCGAGCGTCTCTGACCTGATTTATGAAGCGGTCGAGGCGATCGAATCAACGATTAACAATAAGAACCAATCCATCCGCTATCATGTTCATGAGAATCTCCCCAGAGTGTTGATCGACCAGGATATGATCCGCAGGGTGGTCACTAATCTGTTGGAGAATGCGAGTAAATATTCACCCGCAGGCAATGACATTGAGGTTGGAGCCCGGTCTGAAGCTGAATTGGTCTATATCTGGGTTCAGGACCACGGAGCGGGGATTCCCGCTTCCGAGCAGGAACGAATCTTTGATAAGTTTACCCGCCTGAAATCAGAAAATGGTCCAAAAGGGCTGGGCCTGGGCCTGGCTTATTGCCGGCTGGCAGTGCAGGCGCATGGCGGCAGGATTTGGGTTGAAAGTGAGCTGGGAGTGGGCTCCCGCTTCATCTTCAACCTGCCCGTAATGAAAAAATAAGCGATCAATTCATCCTAACACACAGAGATGACTATGCAGCAAATCGAACATGGAATTTACATTGAAAACTCGTACCCCGGCGTAACCGTTGGCGCAATTCTCCTGCCCATGGGAACGCTCCTGGTGGATGCTCCCCTGCGTGCGGAGGATGCGCGTGCCTGGCTGAATGTGATTTACAACCTGGGAGGGAAGCCCAACCGCATGCTGATCAACCTGGATGCGCATCCAGACCGTACCCTGGGTGCCAGGTCCATGGAGTGCACCATCATCGCCCACCAAAAAACTGCCCAGGTATTCCGCGGCCGACCGTCGGTGTTCAAGGGTCAGAATGCTGAAAGTGGCTCGGTGTGGGAGACCTACGATGATGTAGTGGGGACGCGATGGGCGCTGCCGGATATCACCTTCACCCACAAGATTGCGATCAATTGGGGTGAGCTGGAAGTTTTCATTGAATACCACGCTGGTCCAGCGCCGGGTGGGACGTGGGTGGTCATCCCCTCATCCAAGGTGGTTTTTGTAGGTGATGTGGTGCTGCTCAACCAGCCTCCATTTTTGACCAATGCAGATATTCCCGCCTGGACAGAAACCCTGGACCTGTTGATGAGCTCTTACCGTGATTATGCAGTGATCAGCGGTCGAGGCGGTGTAATCACCCAGGATTCAGTGAAGGCCCAGCAGCGTCATCTCAAGAGCATCCTCAAGGGGATGGACCGCATGGTCAAACGCAACGCATCCACCTCAGAGGTCGAGCGGCTGATCCCCAACTTGCTCTCCGACCTGACCTTCCCGACCGCGCTATACGACCAATATTATCAACGCTACCGCCACGGCTTGTTCCAGTACTATGCCCGACGCTACCACCCGAGTGAATCCAGTGGTGAATGAAGATTAAATATGAAGAATACGTCGTATGAGCCGTTATTTCAATTAACCCGCGGTGACATTGTAGAATCCCTGCATTTTGGCGCAATCGCAGTTGTAGAACCCACAGGCAGAATGGCTGCCTGGTACGGTGACCCTGGGCTGGTTACATTCACCCGTTCTTCCGCTAAGCCGCTGCAGGCGCTCCCATTTTTGGAGAATGGCGGCATGTCATTTTACGGGCTAACCTTGAAGGAGGTAGCGCTGCTGTGCGCCTCCCATTCGGGTACGGATGAGCACGTTGCGGTTATCACATCCATCCAAGCCAAGACGGGAGTCAGCGAGTCAGACTTGATGTGCGGCACGCATACGGTTTATGACCGCAAAACGGCGGAAGCCATGAAGGGTCGTGGGGAAGTGCCTACCCCAAACCGGCACAACTGCTCCGGTAAACATACCGGTATGCTCGCTTTTGCACATATGTTGGGGATTCCAACCGGTCCTGATGACATGCCGTATATTGATCCGGCTCACCCGGTGCAACGGAAGATTGTGACCACCCTGGCTGAAATGGCAGATCAGCCACCGGGAGAGATCCACCTTGGGATCGATGGTTGTTCGGCTCCCAACTTCGCGCTGCCGCTGCGTAGCACTGCGCTAGCGTTTGCGCGTCTATGCCAGCCGGATGGTTTGGCGGAAAAACGGGCTGAGACCTGCCACTTGATCACCAAAGCCATGCTGGCTTATCCTGACATGATCGGCGGACCCGATAATTTCGACACCACCCTGATGCAGGCTTCCCAGGGCAGGGTCATCTGCAAAGGGGGGGCGGAAGGCTTCCAGGCCTTTGGGATCATGCCCGGTGCGATCAGCCCGGGTTCACCGGCCCTGGGTGTGGCGTTCAAAGTGTCAGATGGGGATTTAAAAGGGCATAATTTCCCCGCCGGTGATCCCAGGGGTCACGTCCGTCCGGCCGCGGCATTGGAGATATTACGCCAGCTGGGTGTATTCGAAGCGCACGACCTGGAGAAATTGGTGGAGTATGGTCCTGAATTCCCGGTGGAAAATTGGCGAAAGTTAAGGGTGGGGCTTGCGTCACCCTGTTTTGCGCTTGAAAAGGAATAATGGACCCACGCGAGTGCGCAATAGAGGTGCATCACCGGCTGTTAGAAAAATATGGTGAGCCAACCTGGCATGCGCCGTTGCCAGTTTTAGATGAATTAATTTCCACTATACTATCGCAAAATACGAATGACTTAAACCGTGACCGGGCGTTCAAACAGCTCACGTCACGGTTTGTGTCATGGGAAAAAGTGCGCGATGCTGACCCCACAGACGTGATTGATGCGATCCGCTCAGCCGGTTTGGCAAACCAGAAGGGTCCGCGCATCCAAAAGATCCTACGTCAGATCACTGCCGAAAGAGGCTCGCTCGACTTGAGCTTTTTAATAGAAATGCCTGACGATGATGCCTGGGATTGGCTTAGTCAATTCAAAGGGGTAGGACCCAAAACTGCTTCCATTGTCCTTTTATTCTCCTTGGGGAAAGCCGCATTTCCGGTGGATACGCATATTCACAGGGTGACTGGTCGCATCGGCTTACGACCGGAAAAAATGAACGCTGAGAAAGCCCACCGCTACCTGGCTGAATTATTCCCTCCTGATACCTATAAAGCTGCCCATCTTAATCTAATACACCTGGGGCGGGAAGTCTGCCACCCACGGAAGCCGGCGTGTGAGATGTGCGTCCTGCAATCTTTATGTGATTATTACCAAAAGTCACAAAATAGATTGTGAGTGATGTCACTAATAAATAATGACAGTTGACAATAAAAAAAATATTCCTCCTGATGTATGATTAGGGACGAGAAGTGAGCCGAGGTTGAACCCGAACGCTTACACTCGTTGCTGTTTCCTCCTTTGGCGAAAGCCTCCGCTGGGTACCTCACCACCCCAGCGGAGGCAGTCATTTAACGGCTAATATTCCCGCGTTACTGTCCTGTTTTGAAAAATTCAAATGCTAAATTGTCACGCTGGCAGGATGACGGTAAAGGTCGTCCCGAGGGGTGATGACTCTAACCAGATCCGACCGTGATGTTTTTCAACAATCGATTTAACGATGGGTAGCCCTAACCCGGTGCCATTGGTGACTTGGGATAGGTTACTCCCCCGGTAGAATTTCTCAAAGATATGCGGCTGGTCGGCGAGTGGTATTCCGGGGCCATTATCCGCCACTTCGAGGACGGTCTGTCCGGCTTCTGCCCGGCACCGGATCTCTATCCTGCCCATCGGCGGAGTGAACTTAACCGCATTTTCGATCAAGTTGCTGACCATGCGTTGAAGGTGGAGCGAATTGCCTAAAATAACCGGGAGGTCATCCGGCACCGATAGGACCACCTCTTGTATTTTTTCGCTGATCTGATATTCAAGGTCGGTGACGGTTTGCATGATGATGTCCTTCAGGTGGACTTCTGCCATTTGCAGGTCGTAGCCTGATTCAACCCGGTTGAGATCCAGCAGGTCGTTGATCAGGGCGGTGATGTGCTGTACGCTGGATTGGATGTGATGGATGAATTCTGCCTGCTGCCGGTTGATCGGACCGACGCGGTCGATTAATCCAATAAAGCCATAGATTGAGGTCAGGGGAGAGCGAATATCGTGGGAGATCGTATTTACGAAATCCGTTTTAATGCGGTCCAGCTCTTTGAGATGGGTAATATCCTGCAGGACAACGGCGATCCCGACCCATGAAATCAGGCTCGATTGGGCACTGTATACGCGTCCATCCTCCAGGGAAATTTCATTTCGATAGGGATAGGTTCTTTGCGGTCTGAAAATATCCAAGAAATCAGGATGATAAAAGATTTCGTTGACTGCCTTGCCTTCCAGCTGGTCTTCCGTAATGCCAAAAATGGCACGAGCGGATTGATTTACCAGTAACAGGTGGAAATTTAAATCTGCCAGGACGAAACCATCCACGACCTCGGATAACACCCTTTCAAGCTCCTGCTCCATACGCCTGGATTTTTGACGCTCCAAAGCATGTTGGACAGCCTTTTGTAAGACGGCCGGATTGACCGGTAGGGTCAGGTAGTCAGCCAATCCGAGCTCCAGGGCGTGCTTCAAAAACAACTGGTCGACCTCATTGGTAACCAGGATGACCGGGAGCTGTGGGTGGGTTTGCAGGATATCTTCCGCGTATTTCAAGCCCAGCCTCGCGGATGGATGGGCGATGATCAAGGCGGAATTATGCAGATTGGGTATCAGCCACAGCTCAAGCTCTTTGGGCTGCGAAATTGGGGTGACTTCATTGCCTTCAGTCGTAAATGCGGTCAGGTCGAGGGCATCGGTTAGCTCTGGAGCTGAATAAATCAATAGGTGAGCGATATCTGTCATTTTATTAAACCATACGATATAAAGGGCTCATCCTCGCGGAAGTGAAAATGAAATCGTAAAACCTGTGCCCTGCAAGTTGTCGATCCATATCTGACCTTTGTAGGCTGAAATTATCTCTTTGACCGTTGCCAGGCTGATGCCAATCCCACCGAACCTCCTGGCAGTATGACCGAATACACTGGAATTTATCTCGAATATCCTATCAGCCAAATTTTCATCTATCCCATCACCCTGGTCATTCACCGCCACGATAGTGTTGTGCTCATTTTGGGCGACGTGGAGTGTGACCTCTCCATTCGTCGGGCTATATTTTAACCCATTCGAAAGCAAGCCTTCGATGACCTTTGTGATCTGATATGGATAAACCTTTATTATGGTCGGTTCTGAAGGAAGGTCCAGATTAATCATAATCCGTCCCATTTGAGCAATCGGCCTAAAATGGTTAACTACAGTACGGACAGCCTCATTCAGGTCAATCTCCTCCGATAACCGTACTAACTCATCGTGCCGGCTGATAAGCATTGAGTCGCTGATGTCCATCAGGATTTCAGTTTCCTCTTGGATGTCATTCAGCGCGATGGCTTGCTCCCGGCTCAGATTCCGCTCACTGTCATTCAGCAGCGCATCCACATTGTCCATCAGCATTTTTAATGGACTGCGTAATTCCAAACTTGCCTGGTGCAGTAAATCGTGTTTCAAATTGGACTCGAGGGTGGCATGAATATTCGCTTGCTTCAGGTAGACCAGGCTTTGTTCCATTCGATGGGATCGCCCGGAATTCTCCAACAAGATCCAGGCAAATTCAGCTGCTAATTCAAGCATAGCTTGCTGGCCAGCGGTGAAAGGTTGAGCTTCATTCCTACTGGCAGTGATGATGGCACAGACTTTGCCATTATTGATCACCGGCACGGTCAGGACTGCACCGATCCATTCCAATCCTGTAAAACGTTTGAGCGCTTCGCCATGGATGGATATAACCTGCCCAGTTACCGCGCTCAAGGAGCTCAAATCATCCTCATAAGGTAGGTTGAGCCCAGACTGCATCACTTCGGGTACATTTTGGCTGGCGCGCATGATAAACAGCGGATGGTTGGCATCCAAGGTTAATACCCAGGCGCTGTCTGCCTCGGTAAGCATCACCGCCAGGTTGGCTATTTTTTCTGACAGCACTCCCGGGTCTGGTGTGGAACACGCCAGCTTGATAAACGAAAATAGCTCAGAAAAATCTGCTAACTGCCGCTCCATGGCGGCTCTCGTTTGATCCAATTTTTTAGAGTAATTTTCCGAGTCGCTCTGCGCCCGCTGTTTGCTAAGTGTATTTTCGATTACATTGATGACTTCAATTTCCCGGATCGGGCTGAACAGGAAGTCTACTACCCCCAACCTGAACGTCTGGAGGATATCCGCTTCTTGACCTTTGTTGGCGATCACGACGATGGGGACGTTGACCCCACAAGAGGCCAATGCAACCATCAGGTCCTTACAGCTCAGCCCGGGAAGGTTCAAGTCCATGATGATCACATCCGGGGAGATATTCCCAATCTCTTGAACGACTGAGGCACCTGACTCGAATACATCTACCAGATAACCCTGAGGTATTAATGATTGCTCGGCTATTAGCTGGCTGATGTGCGGGTCACTTTCAATCACCAGGATGTGCTCATTGTGGCCGTTCATATGATTAATCATAGCATGTTTGTTTATTTAAAGTATCATTTCCATGTAGCGTGACGCAATCAGTTAGAGTTTTGTAAGAAATCTGTCTGAATGCTTGACTTTGTATACCAGATGAGCATACAATGGTATTGGCAAGAATTGATTAATGCCATATAGCGGTGGCTAGTATCATATGGAATATAAAGACTACTATAAGGTTCTTGGTGTCGAGCGCAATGCCAGCAAAGATGAGATTAAGCGTGCTTTCCGGAAGCTGGCATTAAAGACTCACCCAGACCGCAACCCAGGGAACGCCAAATCAGAAGAGCAATTTAAAGAAATCAATGAGGCATATCAGGTCTTGAGTGACCCGGAGAAGCGCTCACGGTATGACCAATTGGGAGAATCGTATTCCCAATGGCAGCAGGGAGGCGCTCCGGCTGAGGGATTCAACTGGGAAGACTGGTTCACACCCTCGCAGTCAGGGAACGTGCGGGTTAATGTGGGTGGTTTAGAAGACATTTTAGGTGGTGATTTTTCAGAATTCTTCCGGCGGATTTTTGGAGGTGTGCCCGATATGGGCAATTCGGGTAATCCCAATTCTGGTAGAAGTACTTATCAACGCATCAGGCGAGGATCGACTCCTTCATACCAGCAGGAAGTGACCATCAGCCTGACCGAGGCCTATCAAGGAACCACCCGGCGGATCGAGCTGGATGGACGCAGGCTTGAAATCAAAATCCCCCCGGGCGCAAAAACAGGCACAAAAGTGCGCGTAGCCAATGCTATCCCTACTGGGAATGCTGATCAGAAAGGCGACCTATATCTGGTGATCAAGGTCGCTGATGACCCGCGCTTCCAGGTTAAAGGGAATGATTTGCACACTGAAGTCACGGTCGATCTTTACACTGCCGTGTTGGGCGGCGAGGTGACCGTCCAGACACTTTCCGGAAATGTCGTTTTGACCATTCCGCCAGGTATCCAGCCCGGGCAGAGCATCCGCCTGGCAGGTCGAGGCGTCCCGCGCCTGAACTCACCCGGCAACAAGGGTGATTTATTTGCCCATATCAAGGTAAAAATCCCGCACAATCTGACCGCACGACAAAAAGAATTGTTTCAGGAACTTAAACGCGGGTAAGTTTGCTAATCCCATACCCAAGTATAGAGAGGAGTTTTTATGTTAACTGAAACAAACCTGCAAGAATTACTTGGCTATCAGACGGATCATAAGGTGCTTAGTCTGTACCTGAATACCGATCCAACCGAAGGTAGTGCAGATGTGTATAAATCGAATCTACGGAGTATGTTGAAGGATATCA
Organism: Anaerolineae bacterium; assembly: GCA_041481345.1. GTDB lineage: Bacteria > Chloroflexota > Anaerolineae > Anaerolineales > UBA4823 > FEB-25. Next base: position 9,456 of record JBGPBQ010000039.1, on the reverse strand, counting down.
ACTTATCATCCGATGTACAGGCAATCGAGAATTATTTCAGCCGAGAGTTTGATCGGACAGGTCGAAGCGTGGTGGTATTTTCTTGTGCACCCGATGCATTCTTCAGGGCATACACTTTAGCGATCTCTATCCGTAACCAGGTGATTGTCAGTGAGCGTCCTTATGTAAAACCGCTGGCGAGCTTGTTGGACTATTATGGTGGATATGGGGTTGTGTTGGTGGATAAGCAGGGAGCGAGGTTATTTTCATTTCACCTGGGTGCGCTTCGGGAACAGGAAGGGATATTGGGTGAAAGTATCAGGCATACCAAGCGTGGTGGAGCTTCGGCAAAAACCGGCGTGAGAGGTGGCATGACCGGACAGTCCAACTATGAAGATGAGCTAGCCGGACGGAATATCCGTGAAGTGGCTGAGTTTGCCGGTCATTTCTTCAGCGAAAATAACGTGCGCAGGATTTTAATTGGAGGTACAGAAGAGAATATCGCCCTGCTCCGCAGCCAGCTGCCCAAAAGCTGGCAAAGCCTGATCGTGGGTACATTCCCCATGAGCATGTCCGCCAGTAATGTTGAGGTGCTCGAGAAGTCAATGCAAATTGGCAAAGAAGCTGAATTTCGCAAGGAAGAACAGGTGCTGAAGAAACTGGTTACCGGAGCGGCCAAGGAACAGAAAGGTGTACTCAACCTGGATGAAACCCTGGGAGCAATCCATGATGGCCGGGTGCAGGCGCTGGTTATTCAGGAGGGTTACCAGGAGCCAGGCTATCGCTGCCAGGGGTGCGGGTACATCACCGCCATCGAGCTACCTAGATGCCAGTTTTGTGGGTCAAGCTTTGAGCGCATCCCGGATGCGGTCGAGATGGCGGTGCACAGTGTGATGAAGGCTGGAGGCGAAGTGGAGGTACTCCAGCACGAACATAAGGTGGACGGTTTTAAAAATATCGGAGCACTGCTTCGCTATTGACCCGATGATTAGCGAACATCATGCCCTTTTAAAAGGCGTGCGCGTTTTGGACCTCAGCCGGGTGTTAGCTGGGCCATACTGCACGATGATGTTGGGCGACCTGGGGGCGGATATTATCAAGGTTGAAGCCCCTGGGTTGGGTGATGATACCCGGCATTGGGGTCCACCATTTGCACAAGGGGGAGAGTCTGCCTATTTTTTATGCGTCAACCGCAATAAGCGCAGCCTGACGCTTAACCTGAAATCAGATCAGGGGCAGCACATCCTGCGCGAGCTTGTCCGGCAGAGTGATATCCTGGTGGAAAACTTCCGGGTGGACACGCTGGATAAATGGGGCTTGGGGTATAAAGCCCTCCAGATTATTCATCCCGGTTTGATCTACTGCACCATCACCGGATATGGATATACAGGTCCGTACCGGCACCTTCCGGGTTATGATTTCATCATCCAGGCTCAAGGTGGTGTGATGAGCATCACAGGGCCTGAAGGGGGTGAACCGTATAAGGTCGGGGTGGCAATTGCCGATATCACTGCTGGTCTGTTTGCCTGCAACGCCATTTTGGCGGCATTGTTTGAGCATCAGCGCAGCGGCAGGGGGCAGCGGATAGATATTTCCCTGCTTGATTCACAGCTTGCCTGGCTGGCGAACGTGGGCAGCAATTACCTCGTATCCGGAGAAAAACCCTTACGCTATGGCAACGCCCACCCCAACATCGTCCCATACCAGACGTTCAAAGCCCGCGACGGCTATTTTGCGCTGGGGATTGGCAATGACAGTCAATGGAGGCAGTTCTGCGAAAAAGCCGGTAAAGTGGAATGGGCGACAGACCCCCGGTATAAGACCAATGCCGACCGGGTGAGGAACCGGGGTGATTTGATCCCACTACTGGACGATCTTTTTGTACAGTCTGAGATTGAGCACTGGTTATCAATTTTAGGGGCTATCGGAATCCCTTGCGGACCGATCAACTCCATCGATCAGGTGATGAAGGATCCTCAAGTGCAGGCACGCGGGATGGTGGTTGATGTCGATCATCCTAACGCTGGTTCGATAAAAATGGTGGCCTCACCCCTGAAAATTCCCACCGCTCCACCACAGATACGTCTGCCACCGCCCTTACTGGGGGAGCACACTGAACAGATCCTGCATGAATTATTGGGGTTGGATGATAAAGCTCTAGCTGAGCTGCATGAAGCGCAGGTCATTTAACCTGACGGATAATTTGCTTTCAGTGCCCAACAATTCCGCCGTAGGTGAGGTGCTTAAGGTCTTTCAGTGTCAGGTCGATCTCTTCCGTGGTGACCAGGCGCTCTTCGTTGAGGTGGTGCAGCTTGCCCTCGGCCGCCATTTGGAGTGCCAATTCGCGGATGGTGATATTACGCTGAAGGGCTTCCTTCACCAACACTGCACTGGCTGCGTAACCGATCAGGGGGTTAAGCGCCGTGGCGACGATGGCATTGTGTGCCAGCCAACCTTCCGCCTTGATCCTGTTCGCTTGTAATCCCAGCACGCATTTTTGCGTAAAAGCCGTGATCGACCCGATTGTCACCTGCATCATCTCGAACAGGTTATGGGCGATGATCGGCATCATCACGTTCAGCTCGAGCTGACCAGCCTGTGAGGCCAACGATACCGTCAGGTCACAGCCCTGGACGTGGAACATGGCCATGTTTAGCATCTCGGCCATCACAGGGTTCACTTTTCCCGGCATGATGCTCGACCCAGGCTGCACCGCCGGGAGCAGGATCTCGTCCAGGCCGGTGGATGGGCCAGATGCGAGTAAGCGGAAATCATTGGCAATGCGAGTGAGTGTGATCGCCAGTGTACGCATGGAGGCTGAGAAGCTGGCGGCGTCCGCCATGGACTGCATCGCTTCGAACAGGTTATCCGAGCCCGATAAGCTGAGGCTGGTAAGCTCTGAGAGCCGCTGAACCATGCGGGCGGCATATTCCGGGTGGGCATTCAAGCCAGTGCCCGTGGCAGTGCCGCCGATCCCCATCTTTCGCAGACCTTCCGCGGCGAGTCGGATTCGCTCTGAATCCCGCCGGACGGCAGTGGCGTACCCACTAAATTCCTGCCCGAGACGGACCGGAACGGCATCCTGCAGATGGGTGCGCCCTGATTTGACGATATCATCGAATTCCTGTGCTTTTTGACTTAAAGCATTTGAAAGCCCGTCGGTGGCTGCCAGCAGCTCATCCAATCGCCAGAGACAGCCCAGGCGGATGGCTGTGGGGATGGTGTCATTGGTCGATTGCGACATGTTCACCTGGTCATTCGGATTAACCAGATACTGCCCCAACTTTCCGCCCAGCAGGAGGGTGGCGCGGTTGGCGATGACTTCATTCATATTCATATTGTGGCTGGTGCCCGCGCCTGCCTGGAAAGGATCCACGACGAACTGGTCATCCCACTTGCCGTCGATGACTTCCTGAGCGGCGGTGACGATCGCGGCAGCTTTTTCACTACCCAGTAGACCCAGGTCACGGTTAGTTTCAGCTGCCGCCCGCTTGATGACCGCCATCGACCAAATGAATGCCCGCCAGGGTCGCAGCCGCGAGATATTAAAGTTATTGACAGCGCGTTGAGTTTGTGCCCCGTATAAGGCTTCGGCAGGTACGTTTACATCCCCCAATGTATCATGTTCAATGCGAAAAGACGGTTCCATATTATCACTCCCCTGAATCGAAGCGAATCGTAAATCTACTATATCAAAGATGGATTGTACTACAGAGATTATAAAGAGATATAAAAATTAATGAGCAGGTAATCGCTCGTTGACCTGGCTCGCCAGGGTGTTGAATTGCATGGCAATGATCCCATCGGGCTGGATGGAAACTAGCGGCACGGCGCGTTCTGAAGCACGATAAGCCTGCTCCACCACCGGCGGGAAACCCATCACGGCCGGGTATCCAAGGATCTGCTCAACCTGGCTGATATTAAGCACGATATCGGAGCGTGTGCGGTTGACCAGAACGGTGCTCATGGTTTTCATGCTGCCAAAGCCCTTGAGGTGAAGCTCGCTGGCCAGCAGCTTGGAGCGTTTGATCGGAACGGGCTGGGGCTCCACCACCATGATCAGCTCGTCGCATTTATTCAGGATGGCATTAAATCCTGGATGGAAGCTGGTGCCGATGTCCAGCACCACTAATGACGCCAGGTTTGTCAGGTAACCCAACACGGCTTCCAGCTGAGGTGTGGCAGCTGCATATTCGACATTCTCAGTTTGGTTGGAAGCAGACAGCACCTTGATCCCGAAGTTGGTCTGGATCAGCTCCTTGGAGACAGCCTCCATAGAGATGTCTGGCAACTCCATCCCCAGCAGGTTATTCAGTCCGACCGGTTCGGTCAGGTTCAGGTCAAGTGCCCAGGAACCCTGCCCGGGTTTCATCTCGGCAGCGATAACCTTGATATTGTATTTTTTGGCATAGGTGATTGCCAGGTTGAGTGCAATGGTAGAAACACCGGCGCCGCCAGTGGCGGAGAGCACCCCCACCACATAACCATGGTCACCCGTGGCTTCGGCCTTTGTCAGCTTCTGGGTGAGAAGATTGCGGATATTGGCTTGCAGGTCGATGGGGTGGATGGGCTTGGTGAGATAAAGATTCACACCGGCATCGTATCCTGCCAGTTTATCCTCAATGGTGGTCTTGGCAGTGAACATCAGGATTGGTGTGGTGGCGGTCTTGGGGTTGCGACGCAGGTTGCGGCTGACCTCATAACCGTCCATCCCCGGCATCATGACGTCGAGGATGATCAAGTCGGGGTGTTCCACCTGCACGCGTTCGAGGGCTTCCATGCCAGAGGTGGCGGAGACCACCTGGTACCCCAGTCGGCTCAACATGATGTTGATGAACTTGACGGTATCGGGATCGTCATCGACGATCAGGATTTTATCTGCCATGGCTGCCTCTCCTTGTGCGAATGCGTATGTGTGTATTCAGTTTAGCACATTTTAATTTTTTGGGCAATTGTGAAGGGATATTCAAATCAAAATAAGGTGAAAAAGGTCCTTACAAAATTGTAAGTAATGGGACCAGGTCAAGTGGGTTGAAAATCTGCGTGGGGATGGGAAAATACGCTCCAGGAGAACACACGTTTACTCGAGAACCAGACCAGCAAATGAAGAAGTGATGGTTTCCATCTGACCCTTCTGATAAAAGCATGTCCATCCAGATCGAGGTTTGAGTGATAATCGGTTTACTATTCCTGCCTGCAATAATAATCCTACCACTAATGGCTATTAATTAAATAATTGTTAATTGTCAATTAATTCCAATGAACGCAAATTATTAATAAAGAATTAATTAGTAGAATATAATTAGTGGATTAATTCACTATTGGAATTAATAAGAAGGCTCCATCTGCATGCCGCATGCCACCATCTCATAGTCATTGATAGTACACAAAGCTGAGAATTTATTCATAGAGGAGGAATCTTGAAGAAAACATATTGGGTAGCGATCCCTATTATCATCCTTGTCATTACCGCAGGGGTCTTTGGCACGCGGAAGAGGACAGATATGCTTGCTGTCACCTCGCAACCTAGCCCATCACCAACCCAACTGCAAACCCAAACGGTTTCCCTACCCATGATTATGCAACCCACGATCTCACCGACCGGGCAACCGACCCAGACAGTGCCAGCATATATCGTGATCGGTTGGAATAATTTGGGGATGCACTGCTATAACCCCGATTTCAGCAACCTGGCGATCTTACCACCCTACAATACACTTCTCGCCCAGGTCATTAAAATTGGAGATCCGCCGCAGATCATCACCTCAGGTGTGACCGTCGAGTACAGCTTTCCCGAGAATACGTATTCTGCTGGGATACCCGGGCAGCCTGACAAGACCAATTTTTGGGACTTCGAGCAGGTACTGTAGGGTGTGACAACCCCACCGAACATCGGCTTGACAGGCAAGGGCCTCTCAGGCACCATGGATTTAGCTAAAGACGGGGCGTACTACATTGCAGAGGGGATTCCCCTCACCAATATTCGTGATCAGGATGCTTCAACGATGACGCCTTATCCTTTCCAGAAGGCATTGATCACTGTGAAGGATGCCACTGATCCATCAGTAACCCTGACCGAGCTCACGGTCGTAGCGCCGGTCTCGACTGAATTAATGTGTGCAAACTGCCATGACGACACCATGGACGCCACCACACGTTATCCGATCACGCCGACCGGTAAGGTGGAGACCAACATCCTGGCGATCCACGATTACCTCAACGTGATCAGCTACACACAGTACCTGGCTGATTATCCAGATCTGCTGGCGAAAACACCCCTAATGGACCATCAGCCGGTGAACTGCGATTGGTGCCATGGCTCGAATGCGACCGGTGCGCCTCAGGTGGGTCAGATGAAGAGCCTCTCCAACGCCATGCATGGGCGTCACAACCCTACTAACGCGCCCGACATCACGCCGGATACCCAGGGGTGCTACAACTGCCACCCCGGACCGACCACCCAATGCTTCCGTGACACGATGTCTCAGAACTTCAGCCTGAACTGCACCAACTGCCATGGGGATATTACCGTAGTCGCCCAAAACCAGAATCCCTGGCTGAATGAGCCGAAATGTAGCGATACTGGTTGTCATGGGAGTGGGTACGATACCACCCTGGCGCTGTACCGCCAATCCATCGGTCACGGTGGACTCTATTGTGAGGCCTGTCATGACAGCACGCATGCCATCTCCCCCAGCCGTGAATCCAACGACAGCATCAAATTCATTTCGCTGCAGGGGCACACGGGCAGTTTGAGTGACTGCACCACCTGCCACGCCACCACACCGGCTGACAGATTTGTCCACGGTCTGAAACCTTAAATAAGTAAGTTAATAGGTCAGGCAGCAATTTTGCTGCCTGACCTTTTTATCCTAATATCCGCTAAGTTCCTGAAAACGAGCAAAGGCAGCTTGTCTTTGGATCGTCAGATCATTCAGTTGTTTGGCTAACATATCCAGGTCAGCATCCATATCTGTGATCGAGCTTTGGTTCGCCTTTAACGCCGCTAATTCTTTCCCGGAAAGATCTGCAATCTCTTGAGTTAGGCTCATAAGCTCAGGATCATTTCTGGTTAGAGAAGAGATTCTTACCGATGCTTTTAAATTAAGTACCTCAAGTGCCTGATCAGCTTTATGTTCTAAGTCGCCAGTGATAGTTGTGCCTTCAAGATTGGATGCAAAAACTGCCGTGGATAGATCTGAAATTGCCACGTCATAATTTATATAAGCACGAGAAAATTCTTTCAACGCTTTAGTGTCATGATGACCAAAGTAGTAAAAGAAGAAAAAGATACCCGCTACCCCTAACAGGCTAATGACCAGCAGTGCTATGTATTTTTTCATCATTTATATTCAGATTATTGTACCCCGCTTGTTCTTGTTTGGTTCGCCTTATGAATTATTACATCTGCATTCCATATGCACCACACCGCACACCCAGGATGCGGCTGAATACCAGCATGAACATGGCGGCGATGATGGTGATGTTAAAGCCACAGATGTAGAAACAAAGTCGATGTTATATTTCAGTTGGATGGGGAGATAACTCAAAACAAAGAAGCAAAAAGTCCAGGATAGTTTTGTAGCAGCATTTTGGTTGAAATGCTATAATCCTTTGCAACGGGAATAGCTTCCCCTCTTCACCTTTCCATTATCTGGGTATTCTAAAACTTAAAGGACGCAATTTCAGTTTTTACCAGAGAAGTCTTTGTGGCATAAATCAACTCTTGTGCGAAATACATCCGAAGCTAAGCTGGGGCTCGTTGATGATTTCCGAACAGTAGACTGGCTTAAAATCATCAAATACCCAGAACTAGTTTATCAAAAATGATGTTTTTATTTTGGTCCAACTAATTTGACTTCAGGCATATCAAAGACTACATTGCGGGCCAGTTAGATGTCGCTCGTTCCAATTCTAAATGTTTTTCCACACTAAGGAGGTGTGAGCTGACTTTACACATTGCGAGTGTTGAAGAAGCAAAACAAATATTAGGCGAGAATAATGTGTTCGGACCGGACGAATGGCTAAAATATTTTCCCGGGGAAGTAACTATTACAAAAGATGACCTAAAAAAACGCATTCATTCTGGCTATCAGGAACACGTTCTTAAGGACTTACTTAAGGAACCATATTTTGGTCTGCCACAATTCCTTTTTTTGGGAGTTGAGTGGGCTTTAAATAAACTGACCACTTTACCTCATTCGCTACCAATGTGGTATGAGTATTATGCGGGGAAACAGCATCCTAAATTTGACGAAAACAATTGTGTAAGCATTGGCCCTAATGAGTGGCATCTATATGGTGGTTTGGGGTTTCAATGGTACCTTATGCCGATAGGTGTACAGGTGTTATCACCACTAATTAGTAGTTCGTACGATATTCAGGTTGCTATGCTTCCTGATGGATGTTACGTACCAAGTGCTTTTGAACGTGTTACGGCAAACATCCTATATTACTTACTCAACAAGAAGTATTTGGATACAACTTTCGCTGCCACGACACAAACGCTATGGGCAAAGCAGTATCAAATAAGTGTTCATGGTGACCCAGAGAAGGGAATACAAGTCTTTCCTACAATTCCACTGTTTGATACACAAAGTCAGGCGTCTGGTGTAACATTGACATTTAATGTGACCGATACAGCAGTGTTGCCGCTTGGAATTGCTGCTTGTGTTAAACAAGACGATGTCTTTGATCTTCATCACAGATAAGCTCAACTTCCCCCGCATTTTTGCGTTTTACCAGAATTTCTGGATGCAAAAGTGCGGGGTATTTTTTTGGGGAAAAATGCAAGCTTAACCTTAAAGATCGATTCCCTTTGGGGGTTGATCAGGAAGGATAACCCGGTTGGCGATAAGGGTGGTGAGAAGTTGGGTCGTTGGATGATTATGATAATGAAACCACAAAAACAAAACCAAAGTCGATGTTTTATTTCATCTGAATGGGAATTTCGTACATGGTAAACATGACGTGCATACAGATTAGCCTAATGCATCCTAGACCTATTAGTGCAATATAATAAGTTGCATCAAGGCTTCTCTGACATAATGTCAATTCAACGGTCATTATTTAATATGTAAGATCACTCCTTTCTTACTTATACCTTTTTGGAAAGGAATACTATGATTTCAGACAGGAAATATGAACCGATTAAGGAAAGTAGGGGTTGGTACTTTGTAGAATACCGTCCTCCTATTTGTAAGGAAAAGTTTGCCACCCTAAATCTAGTAATAGTTAAGGAAGCCCGCATAACCGATATTGTTAATGCGATGGAGAAGGAGTTGCAAAGCTGGCTTAACCGATTTCCAATTCCGCTTTTGGTTGCTGCTTTTGATAATAAAGGGGATCTTTATGACCTCAGTGAATTGAAACCAAGCGATCACTTAATAGGCTTTTTTAATACGGATGGAAAGGTTGAATAATATTGGAGAATTCTTAAAGATGATGAAATTCCAAATATAGCCTTAAATCGTGAAT
>JBGPBQ010000038.1:0-20023 GCA_041481345.1 Anaerolineae bacterium | reverse complement strand
TGACCATGTTGGGCGAGAAAAACAGGTGCATTGAGGTCGTTTGCGTCATCCCGATCTGCCAGATATCGCCACACGGCCCGTCGGACTGCCTTGCCCAGGTAAACCGTACATCCTTTACCGCCCTTAGCCCCGCCAATCACACCATGCTTCACCTCCACCGGTCCGGTCTTTAAGTCAATGTTCCCGATCAGCAAGTTGCATAGATCCATAGCGCGCAGGCCAGTATTGATAAGTGTTAGAATAATGGCCTGATCTCTATGACCGTACGGTAGGCGCATGATGAAGCTTCTACGGTTACTGGGATGCGCCTCGCGCGAGTAGACGCAGACTTTAAGCATTCGCTGAACTTTTTCTTGGGTGAGGGGTTCGATGGGAGTTTCCTTGGCATGTGGGGCAGGGACATCTTTCATGATCTGCGCAACCCCTAATTCCTGGGCAGCCCAGGAGTAGAAAGATGATAGGGTTACCCACACATTGCGCAGGGTCTTTGGTGAGAGAGGGTGAGTTTTTCCGTTGTAGCGATGCGGGGTATATTCGATGCGCAGCCAGATGTACGAAATAATATCCTGGGCGGAAATACTGCCAATCTTTTGATCTTCGATGTGCTCAAGCAACTTGTTGAGCAGGCGCTCATACGAGTCGATCGTGCGTGTTGACAAGCCTTCGGCTGTTTTATAGTTGATGAAGCCTGGAATGGCTTTGCTCAGTAATAACGAGCCCGATGGTGTGTGGTTCATGACAAAATCCTCCGTTTTTAAGAATTTGTCAATCTCTCACCATCGGGCCAATTAAAAAACCATAGCCCGACGAGCTATGGTTTCAGGTTAGTAGCGGGGCTCAGATTCGAACTGAGGACCTCCGGGTTATGAGCCCGACGAGCTGCCACTGCTCCACCCCGCATCGGTTGTGTGCCCATTTTTCGAGCGGGCGGTATTATAGCACGCCCAGTGTTTGGCGTCAAGGAGAGTTGGGCGGCTTGTCAACGAGCAGTGAAAGCCACACCTGCCAGTTTTGGATTACTTCAGGGATAATAACCGGGGTGGGTGTGGGTTCGGGTGTACTGCCTGCTGCCTGGATGGGGACTACCAACACGTCTCCCTGTTTGCCGAGGTGTTCAAAATTGTAAGCCCAATAATAAACTGCAGCTTCAGAGGTGGCATATGCCACCTGGGTTTCAAGAGAATCCTGTGTATTCACCAGGCTCGTCACGCGGGCACTTACATCTTCCTTCTCTGCAGTCAGGCGCCGGAGCTCAGCCATGCGGCTATTAAAATCCATCACCAGGAACACCAGCACGGCGAACCCAACCAAGATCAGAACAGGTTTCCATCCTTTTCCCGACATATTCATTTCACCATCTTACTCCAGCCTCCATGTTCTCGCAAGGAGAAAAAATTCCCTTCGAAGAAGATGCAGGGAATGTGCCAGTGCCGAAGGAGGGACTTGAACCCTCACGAGCGTAATGCTCACTAAGCCCTGAACCTAGCGCGTCTGCCAATTCCGCCACTTCGGCAAGATTCAATCTGACAGGAGTGAACGAAATTTTACCTGGATTTTTCGTTTTGTCAACCTTGAGTAGCATGCTATAATTTCAATGGTTCATAATCATGGCTCCCATCTTTGATCAGGTTATTGGCTTGCTTTCAGGACCAGATGGAAATTTGATATATTCTCTGGTACTGGGGCTGTGTGCGTTGGCCGCTCTGGTAGCGTGTTGGTACGCAAGACGCAACCGGCATTCCGCAGTTGGTCGACGGATGCAGCTTGGGCTGGTTATACTATTCATAGCTCAGCTGATACTCTTTGGGGCGGCCTGCCTGGCATGGGGGAGTACCAGCGGACATTCCTATCTCCCACCTCTCGACCGAACAGTGGCATTATTTGGTCTGATACTTATCGTCTGGTTGTGGGCATTCCCTGAACGCCACCCTACCGGAGATATTATTGCCTCAGTCGCAGCGGGGGTTGTTGTGTTGCTTGGGCTTGGCAGTGTCATCGTATGGATGACGATCGGCTCGAATGCTTCCTTTAACTCTTCAGCACTTGAAGGATACGCCTATTACACCGGGTTGGTTCTTGTAGTAGCCGGAATCATCCTGTTGTTGTTGCGCCGACCGCGTTATTGGGGCTATGGTACGCTCATGCTGACCATTATGCTTGCCGGGTACGTTGGGCAATTATTTAGGGGCCAGGCGGACGCAGATTATGACTGGTATGTACACCTGGGAGAAATGGTCGCGTATATCGTACTGCTGGCGCTACCGCTGAGGTTGGTGGACCTCTGGCAGGCAGAGACTACTACCGGTAAGGCTAAGACCACCCAGGTGGGATCTCCACAGACCAGCAGGCAGCTGATCCAATCGATCACCAACCTGCTTTCAGAACCCAACCCTCAAAAATACTACCAGGAATTGACCCGGGTAGTGGCGCAACTCATGAATGCAGACTTTTGCCTGCTGTTGATGCCGCCAAAAACCGGTGACCAGCTTATTATCCCGGTGGGTTACAGCCGGTCAGATGACAGGATGATCGATGGGTTCGCATCGGATGGTCGGAAAATGCCCATTATCCTGGAAGCGATCAAGAGTGGTAAGAATCTGCAGTTGTCAAGCGACAAAGATGCAGAACTGCGAGCCCTGGCAGCTGCAATTGGGTTGAAACAAGCTACCAGTTTTATGATGGTACCTTTCCATCCAAAAGGTTCCAATGCGATCATGGCTATGGCGATGGTTTCAGGGACAGCAACCAATGCATGGAGTTCTGATGATGCCTCGCAGCTGGTGGATATCGAGCAGCAATTGGTTTCGATAGCCGGACAATACTCAAAGGGCGTTGGTCTACAAGTCGACCAGGGAGAATTGCTGCAGAAACTTCAGCAGGCGCAGGCATCTGCAGACCAAACCCGCCTTGAATACGCTCAGCTGAAAGCCAAGTATGACAGCATTTCCACACAGGTGGTTGTATCTGCACCCATGGCAGTCGAGATGGCAGCCCTGCTGGAAAGCCAAAAAAACTTACAGGGTACGATTACCCAATTGGAAACTCGAAACCATGAGCTGGAGAGCTTACTCGCCAGGGGGAGACCTTCTGTGGAGGAGGTCGAACAGCTCAGGCAGGAACTACGTGCTACTCTGGTGGACCTGGCGCGCATGCCATCCACATTATCTAAATCTGACCAGAAGATGTTGGAGCTGCAGCTGTCCGCGGTGAAACGCCTGGATGATATGCAACCAACTGAGCTGGTCAATTCGATCGCCCAGGAATTCCGCCAACCGCTGGCATCCATCATCGGGTACACCGACCTCTTGCTGGGAGAATCGGTGGGTCTGTTAGGGGCAGTGCAGCGAAAATTCGTGGAGAGAGTGAAAGCCTCCACAGAGCGGATGGGGATATTGCTAAACGAGCTGGTGGAGGTGATGTCGATTGACGGCGGAACCGTCGATCAAACAGCTGTGAGTGTAGACTTAAAAACTGTGATCGATGAGGCTCTGGGAAATATTGCAGGACAGATCAGTGAGAAAAATATTGATATGCGGGTGGAGCTTCCGGATAGACTGGTGGCAGTCAGGGTTAATCAAGATGCTCTACTCCAAATCATGGAAAATCTACTGCAGAATGCCTGTTTGGTCACACCGATTGATGGGTGGATCAGGCTATTAACCGTTATCGAACAAGAGGAAAATGTACCGAGTTATATCCACATCTCCGTGACCGACCAGGGGGGAGGGGTCGAGAAAATGGATATCTCGCGTGTGTTCCTGCGCAGGTATAAAATGGAAAACCCCCTCATACACGGGATAGGCGATACCGGGGTTGGTCTATCTATCGTAAAAAGTCTGGTTGAGCTGAACAAAGGTCGTGTGTGGGTAGACAGCAAGGAAGGTGCTGGAGCCACTTTTAGCGTACTTTTACCGTTGGCAGAAGACCAATCCAACCAGGTAGAGCCATCAGCCTCCACAGGCTAAAGAAAACAACCTAATTATTCTTTTTCACCGGGCGGGTTCCTCGCGTACGAAAAGTGATCCCATCCATCTGATATTGATATTCATAAACCGTCCGGCATAAATATTGCACTCCTATCAGAGGAATCGGTATCGGTAAATCCAGCTTCAATGAGATTTTAGGAAATAAAAATTTGAGCCACAAAGTTGCCTACCTCCGTCCAATCTGGGATATGATATGAAAAGATACGGGATCCTAATCCTGGTAATCATCGCGCTGGTGGCGGGAGCCTGCAGTCTCCAGAACCAGATATTAGCTCCACATGCCAGTCTATCAGGGCGGAACGATTACGTCCTGGTTGCTCCGGCTGGATCCAGCCCAACACCTACTCCATTTCAACCCATCCCGCCCACTCCCACCTATATCCCGACTTCCATTAGACCACTAGCTACAGCTACTCCGCTGCCGCCCACTCCGCTACCCCCGGTTAGGTTTATCTCCGATGAGGGGCGCAACTGGCAGGATTATCCTGGTCCAAGCGTGTGGCCGGATATGGATATCCCTGCACCGGTGGGCATCCTGTCTCATCCTGAAGGACAGGTAAATATCCTGTTATTGGGATCGGACCAACGCCCCAATGATGGTGGCTTCCGCACAGACACGATCCAACTGCTGACAATCAACCCGCTGGAAAGCACAGTAAAGCTGACCTCCTTCCCGAGAGATTTGTACGTTTACATCCCTGGATATACAATGCAGCGAATTAATACCGCCATGGGCTGGGGTGGCTTTGAAGCGCTGGCGGAAACCATGGAGTATAACTTTGGCATCAAACCCGATTACTACGTATTGATCAACTTTTGGTCATTTATGGACGTGATCGATTCAATCGGAGGGATAAGGGTGAATATAGGGCAGGACTTCTGCGACCACCGGGATGCATTTGGCTGGTATTGCGTCTCGGAAGGGGAAATGTGGATGAGCGGTGAGTCGGCTTTGTGGTACGTGCGAGCCCGGTACAGCACCAGCGATCTCGATCGAGGCAGACGTCAGCAGGAAGTCTTGGACGCTGTGTTCGATAAGTTAATGAGCCTGGATTCACTCCAGCGAGCACCTGAGCTCTATGATATTTACAAACAAAATGTGACCACAAACCTCGATTTTGAGAGCGTATCGAGTTTAATCCCGGTAGCCTACAAGATGGCAGAAACACATGGTATCGAAGGTAATTCGATTGGTGCCGGGCAGGTTTACAGCTGGACCAATACAACAGGCGCCATGGTGTTAGTACCTGTCCGAGATCAGGTGCTGGAAGTAATGCGTCAGGTGATTAGTGAGCCATAGCAGCCTGATGCAGGGAGCTGCGCCTGAGGAGAAATTTTAATGACGTTGGAGGGAAAAGGTTTTTTTACCTGGAAAATCCCAAACTGCGAGCATGGGGATGCCAAGGTAATCGCTTTAAAGGCCAAGGAGGCAGGATTAACCCACCTGATCCTTAAAATTGCAGATGGCACGATGGTCTATAACGGGAATTGGGGTGATTCCAAGGATTACAATACCCCGGTGGTAAATGCATTACGCGCCCATGGGATTAAAGTTTGGGGCTGGCATTACGTGTATGGAGATGACCCAATCGGTGAAGCAAACGTCGCTATCACCCGCATCCGCCAATACAATCTTGACGGTTATGTGATCGATGCGGAAAAAGAGTATGAGACCAGTACCAAAAAATCAGCTGCTAAAAAGTTTATGGCGCAGCTGAGATCTGCCTGCCCAGACCTTACCATCGCCCTCAGCTCTTACCGCTTCCCTTCCCTCCACCCGCAGATACCGTGGGCCGAGTTTCTGGAACATTGTAATATAAATATGCCGCAGGTATATTGGATGAAAGCACACAACTCAGGAGATCAATTGAGTCGATCTGTCAAAGAGCTACAGGCGAAGGTCCCGTCACGACCAGTCGTACCCACGGGAGCTGCATTCCGCGAATTTGGTTGGAAGCCCACCGATACGGAAGTACTTGAATTCTGCAAGATGGCCAAGGAGCTGAACCTGAGTGGCGTAAATTTCTGGGAGTGGTCGGACGCACGATCCGGAAACCTACCAGGCGTATGGGATACGATCGAACAATATAAGTGGCGGGAGAAAGATGAGCCGCCTGATATCTGTGTAAGCTTGATGGAAGCGATGAATGAGCACAATGTCGATAAAATCCTGTCCCTCTACACGCTGCCAGCCATCCACATCAATGCCATCCGAACAACCCAGGGATTCGAAGCTTTGCGCCGCTGGTATACTCAATTGTTTAATGAAATTCTTCCCGAAGGAAATTTCGTATTGGGCAGCTATAATGGAAAGGGCAGCTCACGCCATATGACCTGGTCGGCCTCATCCACCAAAGGGTTGGTCCGCAATGGAAACGACACCCTGGGACTATTAAAAGGTAAAATTAGTTATCATTATTCCTTCTTTACCGTTACACCTTTGAATGCCATCCCCAGATAGAAATTATCTCAAGCTGATATTTAGAACAGTTATTACTGCCCTGGTATTGGCAGGATGCAGCCTTGCATCACCTGCAAGCCAAACCGCGACGCAGACAATTATCCCCACGGATACGGTCACCAGCACTGTAACACCTACTCACACCCCATCGCCCACCTGGACGGTCCCACCCAGCCCGAGCGCCACAGCTACGCGCACAGCCACACCAACGATCACACCCACCCTGGCACCGCTAGCGGTGTTCGAAACACGGCTGTTGAGAGAAGGTGTGTTACCTGTAACATACCTGGAAGATAAGTGTTCATATCTTAAGCAGCGCTGGTCGGCAGATCGGAGCCAGCCGGGTACAGTGGTTGTGCCGATCATGTTCCACAGCATTGTACAGGATGGCAAACAAGTGGCCGACCCGAACAAGGATATCACCGCCCAACAATATAATGATTTTGTGGACAATGCCCGTTCCTTGGGTTTTCAAACCATTACCACCCCAGAATTGTTGGATTTCTTAACTAACAATACCCGCATACCGCAGCGCTCGATGATGATCATCGTGGATGACCGCCGCCCGGGGTTGATCAGGGATTGGCTCATGCCTGTGCTGGAAGAAAACGATTGGACCGTCACGGCAGCATATATCGCTGATCCTAACAGCTTGCAATGGGCGTGGGATTTAATGGAGCAGCTGTATGCGTCAGGCAAGTTGGACGTCCAATCGCACGGATATACTGGGCAGTTATATATTGTGCCCGAGACGCCCCTGGATCAGATCCAAAATGAGATCTGGAACTCAACCCAGGTGCTGGAGGGCCATTTTGGCGTGCGCCCGATCGCATTCATCTGGCCAGGTGGTAATTTTACCCCCCTTAGTGTACAGGTAGCTAGAGAGGGAGGTTATGAGCTCGGTTTCAGCGCCTACTCGCGCGGACCGTTGATGTTCAATTGGATCCCACTGGGTGCGGAGGAAAGGGCGGTCAATGACCCGTTGATGGTGCTGCCGCGTGCCTGGAGCAGTGCAGCGAACGTTAACCTGGATGAGGCAGTGAAGGTTAGCGAGCAAGCGATGGCGTATGCGGAGGTGAATTTCCCTGTGGAAGCGGCGTGGTTTCACACGTACTGTGGTGGGGAGATCAATAAACCTTAAATACAATAAACCTCAGATGATGCGCAAAGTAAACGCCCTCCAGCACTGATACAAAAGATTTACCGCAGATAAACGCAGATAGAATGAATTAAAATCTACAAAAAAAGCTAAAATAAAATTCATAAAAACATAGAAATTGATCATTAATAAAAACAAGAAGATATGGATGAGTAGATGATCCATATCTTCTTCTATTCTGTGAACTAAGGAGAATAAATTAAGGTTTCGGTTTCTGCGAGCGAGTGTTGCGCCGGGTCGACGGGTTCTTTTTGGTAGGTGGCTTCCAGCTGGGCGGGAGGATGACCTTAGTATTTGTATCCAAGGATTTTACGATCATCTTGGTCTGGCGGGATTTGCGGCTGGCAGTTTTCTTGGTCACAGTCCTTGCAGATGGTTTTGTTGTGGGTTTCGCAGTTGGTTTGCTTGTAGGTTTCACAGACTGTTTCGTCTTGGCTTTAGAGACTTTTTCTGCACTCGAACCTCCAGTTTTGGAAGCGGGCTTGATAGCCTTCCTGGCAGAGGCTGGGCTTGTTTTGGTTTTCCGTGTGCTGCCAGCTTTTTGAGTAGGGTGCAAAGCATTTCGCTTAGGGGTTTTCGGGCTGGATTTTGGACGACTGCTCTGATTAGCAGGCGCTTTACCTTTACTTGGTTGAGGCGTTTTGATTACTTTCGGACGGCCGCGTTTTGATAGGGACTTTCCAGCGGATGTCGGTTTGACTTTGGATGTTCTGGGCGGGCTGGATTTAGCGGAAGGTGTCTTTTTCTGCGTCCCAACAGATTTAGTAATCAGGGTAGCTTGAGCAGCGAGGGCGGTCTTGGTTTTACGCTCAACGGGTTTCGTTTTAGCTTTTAGCGGAGAGACTGGCTTTTGCTTTTTGGGTTTAGCCGCTTTGGGAGAGGCTTGTGCCGACTGCCCATCCATCCCGAAGCTTAACTGCTCGACCGAAGGAGAGACCTGTTCTTCAGGCTCTGCAGGAACTTCGAGCTCTTTCTCCAACATGGCTTTTTCGCCCACGACTGCGCGGGGAACTGCCCATGGAATACTTAGGCCGAGGACCTGATAACCGGCTTTCAAGTCGATGACTGACTTACCCGATGCAATGCGCGTCTGTAGGGGAGCCTCGTCGAAGCGCATGGCTTTGGGGGAAAGCTTGTCCAATAGCAGGGTCACACGGGTGTTGGGTTTACCGGCCGCCACACCCACCAGCTGTGAGGTGCGGGGCAGTTTCCAGGCGATCACACCCTGACCATAACGACCCTGGCGGGGGAATTGGTCGGGCGGCACGCGCTTAGCTTTCCCATCGGAGGTGACCAGGAGGATTTCCGCACGGCGGGGGAGAAGCTCCATGCCGATGACCAGGTCGCGTGCCCCAAGCTTGATCCCACCCACACCCGCGGCGACCAATCCCATCGGGCGCACTGCATCTTCATGGAAGCGGATCGCCATGCCATCAGCAGTGACCAGCAGGATCTCGGCCAGTCCATCCGTCAGGCGAACCCACCCGAGCTTATCATCCTCATTAACTTTGACCAGGGTGAAGCTATGTCCGGTGGAACCAGGCAGCTCCTCCAGGGAGGTCTTCTTGAGCATACCCTGCTGGGTGGCGGTGAACACGAACCAGCCTTCCAATCTTTCTTCCTTGGGAGGCAGGGTAAACAAAGCTGCGAGCTTATCCTCTTCTGATAAGGCTGAGACTTTATGCGATGGGGCGCCATCCTGGGGGCTCTCGGCTTCTGGCAGAGTTTGTACTGGAATGCCAGCGGCTTCACCCTTTTCGGAGACCAGGAACAGGGTATCGCGGGTGTTGACTTGTAGGAGGAACCTTGGGGCGGCAGCTCCGCTGATGCGTGGCGGCTTTTCGTCCAGGGTGCGTGAGACCAAACCGTCCGAGGTGGCGGAGACCCACACCGTCTGCTCGGGTAGCAGGTCGGTGGCAGTGAGCACGGGGAGGACGGATTTGGCACCTGCTCCAAGGCGAGTGATCTGGGTGCGACGCCTATCGCCATAAGCTTCCTTCACTTGCAGAAGCTCGGTTGCCACGATTTGGCGCATCTTAAGTGGAGAGTGCAGCAAGCCTTCGAGCAGCTTGATCTGCGCCAGCAGCTCCTTGTACTCATCCTCGATCTTCTTGCGCTCCAGGGCTGCCAGGCGACGCAATTGCATATCCAGGATGGCTTGAGCCTGGACTTCTGACAGGCGGTAGCGCTTCATCAGGCGATCGCGGGCGATATCAGCATCTGGGGCTTTTTTGATCAGCTCAATGATCTCATCCAGGTGCTTGAGCGCTACGCGCAGACCCTCCAGGATGTGTAGGCGGCTTTTGGCTTTTGCGAGCTCATATTCGCCGCGCCTGCGGATGACCACCAGGCGGTGGTCCAGATAGACACGCAGCGCCTGCTTGAGGGACAGCATGCGCGGCTCGCCGTCGACCAGGGCGAGCATGATGATGCCAAAGGTAGAGCGCATCGCGGTACGTTTGTATAGGACCTGCAGCACCTTTTCGGGCTCAGCGGTGCGGGTGAGCTCAACAACGATGCGCAGCCCATGGCGGTCGGATTCATCGCGCAGGTCGGCGATACCTTCCAGATTGCCCCCCCGCGCCAGCTCGGCAATGTGCTCGATGAGGGATGACTTGTTGGTCATGTAGGGCAACTCAGTGACAATGATGCGGTTGCGGCCGCGCGTGATCTCCTCGATATGGCAGCGCGCCTGGACGGTCACCCGTCCGCGCCCGGTGCCGTAGGCGGCGTTCAGGTCCTCTTCGTGGGTATCCTGGACGATCAGCCCCCCAGTGGGGAAGTCGGGTCCATGGATGAATTTCATCAGGTCTTCGAGATTGACATCATCCAGGCGCTCCCAATTATTGAGCATGTAGACCAGGGCATCTACCACCTCACCCAGGTTGTGGGGTGGAATGTTGGTGGACATACCCACAGCGATGCCTGTGGCACCATTCACCAGCAGGTTGGGCATGGCAGCAGGGAGGACATCCGGCTCCTGGAGACTAGCATCGAAGTTATCCGAGAAGTCGACCGTCTCTTTACGGATATCCGCCAACAGCTCCATGGCAGGAGCAGTCAGGCGGGCTTCGGTGTAGCGCATGGCAGCGGGCGGGTCACCATCCACGCTGCCGAAGTTGCCTTGCCCTTCCACCAGCAGACAACGCATGGAGAAATCCTGGGCCATGCGGGCCATCGATTCGTACACGGCCATATCTCCGTGAGGGTGGTACTTGCCCAGCACTTCACCGACGATGCGGGCGGATTTCTTGTAAGCCGTGTCGGGGCGTAGACCCATATCGAACATGGCGTACAGGATGCGCCGGTGGACTGGCTTGAGCCCATCGCGAGCATCGGGCAAGGCGCGGGCGACGATTACGCTCATGGCATAGTCCAGGTAAGCTTGCTGCATGGTTTTGTCAATATCAACTGAACGGACGAGACCGACTTCCATAGGAGCTCCGGGGAGGAAAGGATCAGAGAATTAGGTAATTAGGCAACTAGGCAATTAGGTATCTAGGTAATCAAGTAATCAGCCACTCAGGCAACCAGGTGAGCATGCTTGAGCGCGGAGAAATGAGGTTGACAAGGAACTTCGCTACCAAACTTATGTTAAGGGTAAATATGGGAAACGTCAAGCTAATTAGGGCAGGGTGTGTGACTGTTTTAGATTTTGGGCAAAAGAATTTCTATAGGTGATGATATTCGGATAAGCTTGCGAGATTGGCGGGTATAATCGGGTCTTGATGTTCAAAAAAATTCTCCGTGCCGTGTCTCTCATCCTTCTACTGATATCGATCTCAATGATCGTGTGGGCAGCATTGCCCAATGAGCACCATGCTGTGGTCCAAATTATATCGCCAGCTGAGATGCAGATATCACAAGCCGGTCAGGGCAGTGACCCGCTGAGCTTGCCATACCGTCAGGTGGAATTGGAGTGGCCTGGGTCCATGCGCATAGGCGAAGCCGAGGCAATCACGATCGTGTTCAAACCAGTCGTTACGGATCCCGCCTCGTCAAACCAACCCGCCGGATACTCCGATGTTTACACCCGTTACAATCTAATGGCTGAGGCTAGGTATGATGTAGCTGGGGTCAATGTGACGCCTGCCAACCCAACCAGGGAGTCGATGCCAGCCGGGAAGCCGGTGAAGTTCACCTGGAAGATCAATGCTGATCAGGTCGGTTCGTATGATGGCACGGTGTGGTTATCCCTGCGGTTCCTACCCCTTGATGGAGGGCAAGCCAGCCAGGTGCCGATTTATATCGGTAAAATCAATATCCAGACCTCCAGCTTGTTCGGACTGAATGAGTCACTGGCGTATTTTCTGGGTGGGGTGGGGGTCATTCTGGCTGCGGTGATCGTTTATGATGATTTGATTGCCTGGATGCGAAAGCTGATAAGATAGAATTGACCACAGATGAAAACAGATAATAAAAAGAAATTGTATTGGATAAGATAGAAGAAATGAATTGACCGCAGATAAACGCCGATCAACGCGGAATTAAGAATAATTAGCCGCAGATAAACAAGGATTAGTTATCTTAAAACCGATTTAGATAAAAAGAATAAGTATAGTAACATGCATTTATAGAGAAAATCAGGTGGATCGAAATGCTTGAGATCATAACGATGGTGCTGGGACCTGTAGCGACAAATGCCTACCTGATAGGCGACACCAACATCCACGCGGCGATGGTGATCGACCCGGCCTGGGATGGTGAGCTTATTGTGGAGGAAGCCAGACGGCGTAATTGGCAAATCCAACAGATCTGGCTGACGCACGCCCACTTCGACCATATCGGGGGGATCGAAGGGATTATAAAAGCTATTGCACCCGCGCCGCAGATCGCACTACACCCATCTGACTTGCCGCTTTATTCAGCCCACGGCGGGGCAGCTTTGTTTGGAATGCGCATTGGCGCAGCTCCAGAGCCAAAAGTGCGGCTCAAGCATGGACAAAATTTAACCTTGGGAGAGCGTAGTTTTGAGGTGCGCCACTGCCCTGGGCATACCCCCGGGCACGTGGTTTTTTATTGCGCAGCTGAAAAAGTGATGTTTTGCGGAGATGTGATCTTTTGGGGAAGCATCGGGCGGACCGACCTGCCAGGTGGTGACTATGACACGCTCATGCGCAGCATCCATACACAAATATTGACCCTACCGAATGATACGCGGTTGCTATCCGGTCATGGGGGCGAGACGACCGTGGGTGCAGAACGCAGGGACAACCCGTTTTTGTCTTAAGAGATTTAACTGCAGATGACCGCAGATGACTGCGGATTTATAAGCATTTATCCATAGATGGACACAGACAAACTCAGATAAAGGAAAGAATTAAGAGAAAAAATATCTAAAATATAATAACAAAAGGACAC
Source organism: Anaerolineae bacterium (assembly GCA_041481345.1). Taxonomy (GTDB): domain Bacteria; phylum Chloroflexota; class Anaerolineae; order Anaerolineales; family UBA4823; genus FEB-25. The sequence continues at coordinate 7,056 of JBGPBQ010000038.1, read as the reverse complement.
CGTGATATGTATATTACAAAACCTGGGTGTCCTTAGTGTCCGTTGTGGTTTTCTTAGATCTTATTTAGCATAATCGACAGCGCGGGTCTCGCGGATGACGGTGACCTTGATTTGGCCAGGGTAATGCATGGTCTCCTCGATATTCTTGGCGATATCACGTGCTAGGCGGATTGATTCTAGGTCGTCAATATCCTCGGGTTTAACAAAGATACGCACTTCCCGCCCAGCCTGCAGGGCAAAGCTCTGGCTGACTCCCTTGAAGGAGTTTGCCAGATCTTCCAGGGCACGCACTCGCTGGATGTACTGCTCGAGGCTTTCACGGCGAGCCCCAGGGCGTGCACCTGAGATAGCATCGGCAGCTTCTGCGATAGCAGCTTCGACCGATTCCTGCTCGATTTCATGGTGGTGAGAAGCGATGGCGTTAATCACCACCGAGTTAATCCCATAGCGTTTGGCAAAGTCAGCCCCCAGCATGGCATGTGTGCCTTCCATGTTGTGATCCATGGCTTTTCCCAGGTCGTGCAGCAACCCGGCAGCCTTAGCGGTTTCAACATCCGCTCCCAGCTCGGAGGCAATCACTGCCGCCAGGCGGGCGACCTCGACTGCATGATCGAGCTGGTTCTGACCATAAGAAGTGCGGAATTTGAGCCTGCCGAGCATCTTGGTGATCTCGGGGTGCAGACCAGGCACTCCGGCTTCAAAGGCGGCTTGTTCTCCGGCTTCCTCGATGATGTGGTCGACTTCCTTCTGCTCGTTCTTGAGCACCTTTTCAACATGCGCCGGGTGTATGCGACCATCCAATACCAGCTTGGCCAGGGAGCGCCGGGCAACTTCACGCCGCACAGGGTCAAAACACGATATGGTAACGGCTTCGGGAGTATCGTCGACGATCACATCTACACCTGCAGCCTGCTCGAAGGCATGGATATTTCGCCCATTGCGCCCGATGATGCGCCCCTTCATCTCATCGGATGGGATGGACACCGTGGAGGTGGTGACTTCACTGACGTGATCAGATGCCACCCGCTGGATGGCTGTGGTGATGATCTCACGTGCCCGCCGATCGCCATCCTCCTGCGCTTCGGCTTCCACCTGGCGGATGATGCGCGCCATATCACCGCGAGCATCCTTTTCCACTTCCGCCAACAAGACACCGCGCGCATCCTCTTGCGACATCTGCGAGATGCGCTGCAGCTCCGCCATCTCATCTTCATACATTTTTTCGATCGCATTGGAGCGCTTATCTATGACGCTCTGGCGTTTGTTCAAATCAGCTTCACGTTTTTCCTGGCGGTCAGTGCGGTTTTCAATTTCTTCACGCCGCTTGGTCAAGCGGTCCTCCTCACGGGAGATTTCAGCTCGACGGCGAGACACTTCTGCATCGGCCTGCTGGCGGACTTGCAAAGCTTTATCCTTGGCTTGCAGATCGATCTCCTTGGCCTTTTCCTCTGCTTCGGTGAGGATATTACCGGATTTAATTTGGAGACGGGTCTTTTCTTGTTTGGCAATGAAATAATATAACCCATAACCGATGGCTACGCCGGCAGCAAGGGCTACCACTGCGATGATCACAGCTGTCACAGGGCTCATGGCATTTCCTCACGATTGTGTAAAATCTGCGTATGTCTGGTCATCTGAGGCGAGTCAATCATCCGTTTTATCCTGCTTCTCATCCCAGACGCGTGCGACCACTTGTTTGATAATCTCATATGAGAAACCTCTCCTTGCCAGGTAGCTGCCCAGCTTATTACGAAAATCCCGCATCTGGAACCCCTCATAGCGGCGTGATTGTTTTAGAGCAGCCTGGTAGGCTAGGGCTTCTTCGTTCAAACCTTCCAAAGCCTTCTTGATGGCCAAATCGTCCAGCCCTCTCTGGTGCAGCTCGTAGGCTAAAGCGCGCCGGCTGCGAGGGCGGAATTCACTGCGGTTCTCCACCCAATCCTGGGCGAAACGCTCATCATTCACCAGCCCACTCCGCTCCAAACGCTTAAAGACCTCGTTGATTACATCTGGAGGCACGTCATGTTTTTCCAGATTACGGCGCACTTCTGCACGCGAGCGTGGACGATAGTCGAGAAACCGCAGCGCCTGGATATACGCCACTTCGCGTTCGTCTTCAGCCTGTAGCTTGGCAATTTTCGTTGGGCTTAATTCCTGACCCACTTGTAGCCAGGCAGCGGTAATGCGAGACAAACCAAAGGAATACTCGTTATTCAGGTAGACGTTGACCCGGTTGGGATGATGTTTTTGGACTTTGAGAGCCGTGACTTTACCACCAACGACACTATCATTCATAGAACACTCCAAAATAAAATAGCCGCGCCCCTCCTCCTCGGGCCACGGCTACGATAATACGCTGATGAGTTTCGCTGAAGTTCAGTGTCGATATAGGATTGAACTATTCCTCAATCCATTGTCTGGGATTAATGTACAAACTTCTCGATCAGGGCGAATCCGGATAGATATTGATCATTGTCAACAATACAGGAATATACAGAGGGTTTGTTGTAATAATCTCAACCTTCATATGTTACATCCATACTATCCGATTTAGCACCAACCTGTTTTGACAGGTACAGAAACAAAATATACGTGCAATCCAGGTTATCCAGACACCAAACGTTTCAAATTTCTCAAGTCAGTTTCTAATCTAAGCCGAAGCCGGCAGGAAGATGGTATAAAAAATCTGCGCAGCGTCAGGCATATTGCCGGTCACTAGCAATAGGTTTTTAGTGGAAAACCTTCACTTCATCTAAAAACCCAATCAGTCCGGCGGTTGTTAATCACTTTTTACAGGAACGTAAAAAGCAGATAATTCCGATGACGATACAACTATTATACATGAATATAAGTATTTCAGGTGAGGATTACATCGTCTTTTTCATCCAGGCTTAACCTTTGATGTTACAGCCGACAACCGTGATGGGTGAGCTTGAATCAATATTTTGGACCTTGAACTTTATCCCAATTGTGTATATACTCACTCAGTGAGTATGATCGACAAACGAACCAGCAGGCTCTCGCCAGAATATGTGCTGTTGGGATTTCTATATAGAGATTCCAACCATGGTTATGATCTTCACAAGCGGATGGAAAGTGAATTCGAGAACATCTGGCATGCAAGCCAAAGTCAAACCTATAATATCCTTAATCGACTGGAGGCCCAGGGGTATATCATAGCGACCCCGGTTGAGCAGGAGAAACTACCACCAAGACAATTTTTACACATTACTGGAGCGGGTAAACGACGCTTCGAAGAGTGGCTCGATAACCCGACCAAATCAAGTGTGCATGCCATCCGGGTGGAGTTTATCTCGCGCCTATATTTTATGCAGCTTTACTACCCCCAAAAAGTGTTGCAGATGATCCATACGCAGGTGGATGTGGTCGCTAATGGGCTAATTCAGCAGGAAGAAAACCTGAGGGATTTACCAGATACCCAGATGTTCAACCGGCTGGCATTGGAGCTGCGGATCAAGCTGCTTCACTCCGTGATCAGCTGGCTGAAGGAATGCTATGCTGCATTTGAGCCAGGACAATCTGTTGGAGATGAGCATGCATAAACTGCGCGGATTGCTTCTCCTGATCAGCATTTATATCATTTCTGGCTGCAGTCCAAAAGGTGGCGACTTCATATCGCCAATCTCAAGCGAAGATGCAGCATCGTCTGCTCAACCGCTAATCACGACGGATACACCCAAACAACGAACGCTGATTGTTTTCGCAGCGGCATCCTTAACTGATGCGTTCAAGGAACTTGGGATGGAATTTGAATCCTCTAATAAAGGCGTCATGGTGCAATTCAATTTTACCGGCTCACAAATCGCCCGCATGCAGATTGAACAGGGTGCTAAGGCGGATATCTTCGCATCCGCAGATCACAAGAACATGGATATCTTAGTCGCGAAGGGTCTGGTGAACGGGAATACGGACCTGGATTTCGCCACCAACCAGTTGGTCGTGATCCTGCCCCAAGGAAACCCGGGAAGCGTCCAGCTGCTTAAAGACCTGGCTCGACCCGGCCTGAAGCTGATCCTAGCGGATGTGTCCGTCCCAGCAGGCAGTTATGCCCGCCAGGTGCTTTCAAATATGAGTGAGAACACGGCTTATGGCTCAGATTTTATGGCGAAGGTGCTGGTGAATGTCGTTTCGAATGAGACGGACGTCAGACAGGTGGTGACAAAGGTTGAGCTGGGTGAATCAGATGCAGGCATCGTATATGTCAGCGATGCGGTCGCAGCCCCAGATTTGGTGACCATCTCCATCCCGGACGAATTCAATATCACTGCCAGCTACCCGATTGCGGTGCTGGCAAATGATCCCGATCCAAAACTAGCTGAAGCTTTTACAGGCTTTATTCTATCTCCTGCCGGGCAAGCAATCATGAAGAAATGGGGATTTGGAGGTGCAACCCGGTAACCCATGGAACCTGTCGAGAGAAAATTCTACCGCAGAAGGCGGGGAGAATCACTGGGCTGGGAGTTTATCCTACCGAGCGTGGTGCTCATCGGATTGATCGGCATACCGATGATTGCTCTGGTGTGGAGGTCAATCAATTCGAATATCTTTTCATTTGCATTATCCGAAAGCGCACTCAATGCGCTCAGGTTGAGCCTGTTTACCAGTGTGATCACGGTAGTAATTGCACTGTTGACGGGTACTCCGTTGGCGTACCTGCAGACGCATACAAAATTTCACGGCAAGGCAGTGGTTGACCTATTGGTAGACCTGCCAGTCGTTCTACCTCCGGCAGTGGCGGGGATTGCCTTGCTGCTGGCATTTGGAAGGGAAGGGCTGATTGGTACCTATTTGGATAAATTCGGCATCAGCCTGCCATTTACAACCGCTGCAGTGGTTATGGCACAGGTATTTGTATCAGCGCCATTTTTAGTGCGTTCAGCCCGGGTAGGTTTTTCTTCGATCGATCCGCAACTGGAAGAGGCAGCCAAGGTGGAGGGAGCCAGCAACTGGCACGTGTTCCAGCACATCATGCTGCCCATGGCGGGGCGGGCCTTATTGACCGGGGTCATTCTGTGCTGGACACGCGCCTTGGGTGAGTTTGGGGCGACCCTGCTGTTCGCCGGTAACCTGGAGGGCAAAACCCAAACCATGCCCCTCGCGATTTACGTGGGGTTTGAGCAGAGCCTTGGGATTGCGCTGGTATTATCACTTTTACTGGTAGTGGTTTCTTTAGTCCTGCTGGCGATGCTGCGCAGGCTTGAGCTGCAAAGTCAGCCATAGGCAAAGATGATAACAGCCCAGGATTATTAATCAGTTATTATTCAATTTATTCCCTAAATATAGCGTTAGCAGGGGTAAAATAAAATATGATTAGAGAATTTTTGGTAGAAGAGGGATAATTAAGCGTTTCAGGAGGAATGATCATGACCAAAGTCACGCGTGAAGAAGCACTTGAATATCATCAACTGGAGGGGAAACCAGGCAAAATCTCGGTGGTGCCGACCAAACCCATGGAAACTCAGCGCGATCTCAGCCTAGCATACACGCCAGGGGTTGCCGTGCCGGTACTGGAGATCGAGAAGGACGCCGAGTTGGCTTACGAATACACCTCCAAGGGAAACCTGGTGGCTGTTATCACCAATGGCACCGCCATTCTTGGGTTGGGAGATAGAGGTGCGCTGGCATCCAAGCCAGTCATGGAAGGCAAAGGGGTGCTGTTCAAGCGCTTCGCTGATGTGGATGTATTTGATATTGAGGTTAACTCCCACGATCCTGACGTGATCATCCAAACGGTTGCGGCGATATCCCCCACTTTTGGCGGTATAAATCTGGAGGATATCAAGGCGCCGGAATGCTTTTATATTGAAGAGACCCTCAAGGGAATGCTGGATATCCCTGTTTTTCATGATGACCAGCACGGCACAGCGATCATCTCAGGGGCCGCACTGGTGAACGGATTGGAAGTTGTGGGTAAGAAGCTGGATGAGGTGCATATTACAATATCGGGCGCGGGAGCCTCAGCCATATCCTGCGCGGAGCTGATGATCCGGCTGGGTGCCAAGCGGGAAAACATCATGCTGGTGGATACGCGTGGGGTGGTGTATAAAGGCCGGGTTGAGGGGATGAACAAGTATAAGGAGCGCCTGGCAAATGATACCGATAAGCGCACTCTGGCCGAAGCAGTGAGAGATGCAGATGTGTTCTACGGGTTGTCGATCGCAGATATCCTTACCCCTGATATGGTTAAAACCATGGCGGAGCATCCGCTGGTATTCGCTATGGCCAATCCAGATCCGGAGATTAAGTACGAGCTGGCTAAAGAAGCCCGCCCGGATGCGATCGTGGCGACCGGGCGTTCGGATTATCCTAACCAGATTAATAATGTGTTGGGCTTTCCATATATCTTTCGCGGTGCGCTGGATGTACGCGCCAAAGCAATTAATGAAGAAATGAAAGTGGCCGCTTCGAAAGCCCTGGCAGCCCTGACCAAGGAAGACGTGCCGGACAGTGTCTTGAGAGCGTATGGGCTGGAATCCCTAAAATTTGGGCCGGATTACATCATTCCCAAACCGCTGGACCCGCGTGTGTTGCTGTGGGAGTCGCCCGCGGTGGCCCGCGCTGCCATGGAGACCGGGGTCGCACGCAAGCCGATCGATCTGCAGGAATATCGCCAGCAGCTGGCATACCGCCAGGGAATGGGGGAGCAGGTGCGCTATTACATCATGAATGCAGCACGGACGGCTTCACCGAAGAAACGGATCGTCTTTGCGGAGGGGGAGGAGACGAAGATCATCCGAGCGGCGGCACAGATCCTTGATGAGGGGATTGGGATCCCCATCCTGGTGGGAAGGGAATGGGTCATTCGTGCCAAGCTCCAGTCCTTAGGGCTGGAGGATGACATGCTCATCGTTGACCCTGAAAATTACCCACGCTTTGAGGTTTATGCAGAAGAATACAGCAAACTGCGTCAGCGCAAGGGGGTCACGATCTGGCATGCCCGCAGGCGTATCCTGGAGCCGAATGTATTCACTGCCATGATGGTTAAAATGGGAGATGCCGACGCGTCGGTTTCAGGCCTGACCTTCGATTATCCGG
>JBGPBQ010000037.1:0-20098 GCA_041481345.1 Anaerolineae bacterium | reverse complement strand
TCATTGAGACGGTTGGTTGGCATTGGATTACTCCGCTACTAGAATGGTTGCAGAAAACTAAATCTAGTGCAGAATCCATGCCGACCAACTATTCTTTTATTAAAGTGTCAGGTGGCTAGATTTTTTTCAATACAATTCCTAAAACGAATCCTATCCCCACTTCCTTCCATGACCACGCCGCTTACCTTTACCCATTTCTGTTACAATCAGGTGCTATTTACCCGCTTATACCCAGGAACCCTAATGCTCCCTCCTACCGTTTCTCTTGACCCAGAACCCGTCACGCTCAAGGATGGAACCCAGATCGTCATCCGTCCCATCCACCCGGATGATGCTGCCGACCTGCAGGATGCTTTCCAGCGCCTTTCTATGGAAAGCATCTACCTGCGTTTCCTGTCGGTTAAGAAAGAGCTAACTGACGAGGAAGCGCGCATCCTCTCCTCGGTGGATTACACCTCACGCATGGCATTTGTCGCAATCTGCATGGAAAATGAGCATGAGATCGTGGTGGGGGTGTCACGCTATGCTCTGCTGGATGCGGATGATCCAGAGATGGCTGAGTCGGCGGTGGTGGTGGCGGATGAATACCAGGGACGTGGGATCGGTAAATTGCTGCTCAGGCGTTTGGTCAGCTATGCGCGGGCGAAGGGCATCCATTACCTGTGCGGTAATATGCAGATCGGCAACAACCGCATGCTCGAGCTGGTGCGAAGAAGCGGCCTGCCCCACCAAACACGTTTTGTGGAAGGGATCTGGGAAGTGACTATCGATATCGGCCAGCCGGATAAGGAAAAATGACCGAATTTGAGGGGATCTTGCCAGCTAAGTTGGCCTCAGCTTTCGATACAGAACACCAGGCACTTACGGTGCACGTCACTCACACCGAACGGGCAATCTGCAGGAAGTATTCCACTCTCGTGCGCCTGGCTGACGCCGAATATGTGCTGGCACTGGCGCGCGAGCTGCTCTTCACTTATGGTCACCGCTGGCAGGCATACGAGCTGATTGCGAGGCATCCAGCAGCTTTCCAGAGCCTGGGCGCCGATGAGCTGGAGCAGCTGGGGCAGGGGATCAACAGCTGGTGGACGACGGATTCTTTCGCCCGCACGCTGTCGGGTCTGGCATGGCAGGATGGTTTGGTCAGCGACGAGCTGATTGCTAACTGGGCGCGCTCACCCGACCTGTGGTGGCGCAGGGCAGCGCTGGTAAGCACCGTGGCGTTCAATGTCCGCTCGCAAGGAGGCCAGGGGGATACGCCGCGGACCCTCGCCATCTGCCGGATGCTTGCGGCTGACCACGAGGACATGGTAGTCAAGGGCTTATCGTGGGCGTTGAGGATGCTGGTGTATTTTGACCCGCAAGCGGTGGATGGGTTTTTGCAGGAATATGACCAGGTGCTGGCGGGCAGGGTGAAGCGTGAGGTGGGCAGCAAGCTCCGCACGGGGCTGAAGAACCCAAGGAGAAAAAGCATTGGGGGATAAGATACCCCCGAGTATGTCATTGCGATATCCCCCCGATTGAACGGGGAAGGCGTGGTCTTCGCGGCGAAGCAATCTGCCTTTAGCACTTGGCAGATAGTTCCAAACTGAAATTACATTAGGACAATTGTGTCTTTTTCTTCTAAAGTAATACTGAGATAGGTAGAACAGATTGCCCTTCTCGCAATGACATCGCGCAGAACTACAACCCTCTCCCGGTCTCCATCTCTTCTTTGACAGCCTTGTAAAGCGTCTCGGCTTTGAGCTCGCTCAGGGTGTAGCACGGGGCTTCCAGGTGGTCGGCCAGTGACTGGGCCAGACCCTGGTCGAAGGCGGCGTGCTCCATATTGACCACCACGCAGCGGATGCCATCGGCAGCGATTTGCTCTGCCAGGCGGTGGGCTTCATCCTGGGGGGGCATGGACGACATTGACACATTACCGGCTCCATCGGTCAGCAGGATAACCAGTGGCTGCACGTCAGGGTGAAGGATTTTCTCCCGTAGCAGGGTCTGATGGGCCATATACAGGCCTGCAGAAAGGGGCGTCTTGCCACCCACGGGGATATCCGCCAGGGCGCGCTGGGCGAGCATGACCGAGTTGGTGGGTGGCAGCACCATGGTGGCGCGGTCCTTCTGGAACACGATCAGACCCACCCGGTCACGCCTCTGATAGGCATCGGTGAGCAGGGAAAGAATGGCACCCTTGGTGGCAGACATGCGCTCGGCGACCGCCATGGACCAGGAGGCATCCACCACGAACAGCACGAAATTGGCCGTCTTTTTCACCCGCACCTTGCGTTGGAAGTCTGACGGGCGGATGGCGAAGGCCACCCGCTTGCGCATCTCAGCGCGTTCCTTCTGGAAAGGGGCGGCGGCGCGGATGGTGGCATCGAAGGCCAGGTCATCCGTTTTTCCTCCCGCCGGACGGGCCTGGATGTAGCGCCCGCGTTTGCGGTCGGTGTGGGTGCGCGAGCGCCTACCCGCCCGCTTGCGGTATAACTGGTCTAAATTGGTATTCAGGTTGCGCGGCCGGAAGGATTCACCGACCTTTACTTTCTCTCCCCCATCCCACCAATAGGCATTACCGACGTCGAAGATGCTCTGGCGGGAAGGCTCACTCTGGTTCGGATTCTGTCGGTCTTCCTGTGAGGTGAGGTTTAGGTCTTTTTTTTTTATCAAAGTGTGGAGTATGATCTTCGTCCTCCGCCACTGGTTCTGGCTCTCCTGCACTGGCTGTGGAGCCTTGCAGCTGTTCGATGCGCTCCTGCAGCTCGTCTTCCGAGACGACTGCCTGCTGGAACGGACCCTGCCTGATGCGGTGAGGCAGCGCCAGCTCGGCTGCCAGGGCGATATCACGCTCGGTGATGGATTTGCGCCCCTCGAAGGCTGCCTGGGCGCGCGCCGTTTTTAGGATCACCAGGTCGGCGCGGTGACCTTCCACGTTGAGCGAGGCGGTGAGACCAGCGATCGAAAGCAGGTCACGGCTGCTATAGGTAACCCGGTCCACCAAACCACGCGCCAGCTCGATCTGATGGGAGAGCTCTTTTTCCTTATCCAGCCACTGCTTACGGAATTTCTCAGGGTCTTCCTCGAAGGCCAGGTTACGCTCCATGATCAGCACGCGCTCGCGGGCTTCACGGATACCGTAAATCTCAGCGGAATGTGCAAAGCGGTCCAGTAATTGTGGGCGCAGGTCGCCTTCCTCCGGGTTCATCGTCCCAACCAGGATGAAACGCGCCGGATGCGCAAAGGAGATACCCTCGCGCTCGACCACGTTCACGCCCATGGCGGCAGAATCGAGCAGCAGGTCGACCACATGATCGTCCAGCAGGTTGACCTCGTCGATGTATAACAGGCCCCGGTTGGCAGCAGCCAGCACGCCCGGCTCGAAGATGCGTTCGCCTTTCTGGATGGCGACCTCGATATCCAGGGTGCCCACCACCCGATCTTCGGTAGCGCTGATCGGCAGATCGATGAAGGCGATGCGGCGCTTGACAACTTTTAGGTCGATACCCTGGGATTTGCGTTCCTTCACCCAATCCGACCAGGTGAGGGGTGCCTCGGGGTCGTCGTTGAAAGGTGAATCAGCGAAAACTTGAATATCTGGTAACAGGGCTGCCATGGCACGGGCGGCGGTGGATTTACCGGTACCGCGCTCGCCACGGATTAGAACTCCACCAATGCGCTGGTCAACTGCGTTCAAGACGAGGGAACGCTTCATCCGTTCCTGTCCGACGATGGCTGTAAAAGGATAAACGGGTCGCATTAAAGTATTAAGTTATGCCTCCTAACAAGCAAGCGTATATTATACTCTCATGTGAAAATATTGCAGTTAATATTTTGCCGCCAAAAGTCCCACTTTTCTATGAATTATCTACTAGCTCAACCTGCCTGACTTCCATCCAGGCAGGCTCGGGGTTGAGCAGAGTGCCATACCTCAGCCTGCCTGCAGGCGGCATGGCGGCGTACTGGTTGTCGATCCAGATCACCAGGCTCAAGGGAGCAGCAGGCACAATATTCGTTTCAAAGACATCACCTTGATCTATGCTGAACCTAACCATCCCTGGCTCCCATTCAAGCGTGTAGGCATGCCATTCGGTGACGTCGACATTGATTGAGGCGGCATCCTGGCGGACCTGGTGACGCAGCACCCGGCGGACGAGCTGAGCCGTCGATGGTAGCAGGGTGAACCCGAGTGCAGGGGAAGCCAAAGCCAGCAGGGCTGGCGGAATTCTTTTTGAGCTGAAGGTGGCTGCCAGGAAACCGCATGCCGGCAGGTCATCCCTGAAGGACAGGTAATTCTGAGGGGAGGCATGGAAGAACCAGGTAGCGTTCGGCAGCGCCGGGAAGCGCTTCAGCTGCTGGTCAGAACCAAGTAGAAAGCTGAACGGGTCATTCCAGAATCCAACCCCCCATGTACCAGGCAGATCTTTAGTAGAAACGCGTGCCTGCAGGCTGAAAGTGAGAGGAGGCTTCCAGTGGAAATCACGCCGCCGGCGCTGGGCGTGGTCATCGAGCTGCGCCAGGCGGTACATAAGCCTGGGGCTGGAAGCGATTTCCAGACGCCAGGAATTCTCCCCAAGCTTGACCACCTGGGCGCCCGGGGATTCACTGACATGCATAACAGGAGGGGTGTGGCGCATGGTTGAACTATCATACCATGTACTCAACTCCGGCAGAACGCCCAACCAAAATAGCGAGAACTCTGCCAATGATATAATTCATTCATCATTGGAGGCTGAATGGAAATTACCTGGTACGGTCTATCTTGTTTTCGCCTGACCGAGCGCAACCTGGCAACAGTGGTGACGGACCCTTATGATAGTCAAATAGCAGGCTACGAGCCGCTCAAGCTGAGGGCAGATATCCTCACCGCCAGTCACGAGGCGCCAGGGCACAGTTATACCTCGGGTGTGAAGGGTTTTTCACACCTGATCAATACGCCAGGTGAGTATGAGATCGGTGGTGTATTCATCACGGGCATCCAGACCAATGGGATTGGGAAGCAGGATGCGGATGAGCCACGCAACACCCTGTACGTTTTCGATTATGAGGGGGTGACGGTGGCACATTTGGGTGACCTGCGCCGCGTCCCCAGCCAGACCGAGATCGAAGCCCTGGGTACGGTGCATATTGCCCTGGTCCCCGTGGGGGGCGGGGGAGGTCTGAATGCCGCCAAGGCTGCTGAGGTGGTCAGCTTGTTGGAACCGGGTATTGTCATCCCGATGCACTACAGCACTCCAGCCTGTAGCCTGAAGCTAGCACCATTGAGTAAATTCCTAAAAGAGATGGGCCTGGGAACTATCAAACCCCAGCCTTCGTTAAAAGTGACAAAAAGCATGATCCCAGAAGAAACGCATGTGGTGGTGTTGGACTATCAACATTGATCGAAATGGAGCAGTACCGTGACCGTTAAACTAATCATGACCTGGGATATCACCCCAGGCCGCGAGCAGGAATACTTCGAATTTGTGGTCCGCGAGTTCATCCCGCAGGTGCAGCAGCTGGGGATGGAGCTGAAAGATGCCTGGCTGACCATGTATGGTGAACAGCCGCAGATCATGGCTACCGCCCAGATGTCAGACTTACCGGCCATGCAGAGCATCCTGGACACGAAGGAATGGCAGGGGCTGGTCAACCGGCTGATGGATTACGTAGAGAACTACCAATATAAAATTGTCCCGGCCAAAGCGGGATTTCAGATGTGAGCCACAGTCACGCAAGGGATAACCACCCATTTATTGATTGAAAACCTAAATACCTTGAATTGTAGAGGTGTATGACCAACATGCTATTGCTCTGGCAAATTTTCCTTCTCTTCACGCGTGTGGCGATGTTCTCATGGGGAGGAGGTCCGGCTTCGCTGGCGTTGATGCAACGCGAGACCACTAGCGCCACCTGGACACCGCCCGGTCAGACAAAGCCTGTTCCATGGATCACACCTGATGAATTTGCAGATGCCGTAGCAATCGGGAACGCCATTCCGGGACCCATTGCACCACAGGTGTCAGCTTATGTCGGATACCAGCTGGCTGGCGTTCCGGGAGCCATAGCAGCTGCGACAGGCACGGTCATCCCTACCACCTTGTTGATGCTGATCCTGATCGTGTTCTTTTTCGGGATCAAGAACAGTCCAACAGTAAAAGCCATGCTCTTGGCTGTACGACCGGTGGTCGTCGGCTTACTGCTGTGGACAGCTTATGACATGGCAAAAACCGTCTTCGGAGCGCAGAAACTCGGCTGGGGGCAGGCATTAGCTCAAGGCTGGGATAAGCTGCTCTTCGTGGCTGGGACATTTGTGTTGTTGACCTTTACTAAGGTCAACCCAGCCATCATCATCCTGGTCAGCGCCGTACTCGGTTTTCTGCTTTATCGAAAATAGGGTTTCGGCTCCCCACAATACCACGACCTATCACCTTGATAAGTAACCCTTTACCCGCGCAATTGCTCGATTGGTATGCCGACCATGCACGCCGACTGCCGTGGAGAGGTGACCCCAACCCGTATGCAGTGTGGGTGTCGGAGATCATGCTCCAGCAGACACGGGTGGAGACGGTAATCCCCTACTTCGAGCGCTGGATGCAGCGCTTTCCCAGCCTCGAGGCATTGGCGAGCGCCAGTGTACAGGAGGTGCTGGCAGCCTGGGAAGGGCTGGGTTACTATGGTCGTGCCCGAAATTTAGTTAAGGCAGCCCAGCTGGTGCTGAAGGAGTATCACGGCCGGCTGCCGGAAGAAGTGCACATGCTGCGCAAGCTGCCCGGAGTGGGGCGTTATACAGCGGCAGCCATTGCCTCAATCGCTTTCGGTCGGGATGAGCCCACACTGGATGGCAATATTCGCCGGGTGCTGGCGCGCTATTTTAATGTGGATTTGGATGCCCGTTCGAAAGCCGGAGAAAGCTTATTGTGGAGCCTGGCAGCCCAATACCTGCCAAAGGGTCACGCCGGGGATTACAACCAGGCCTTGATGGAGCTGGGGGCTACCATCTGCACACCCAAAAACCCTGATTGCATTCACTGCCCACTTAATCAGGGATGCCAGGCGAGGCTGCTCGGGATCCAGGAACAGCGGCCGGTGCTGCTGCCAAAACCTGCCATACCACACTACATCGTCACGGCCGCCGTGATCAGCCGGGAGGGCAGGGTGCTGATTGCCTGCCGGCCGCCACGTGGATTGCTTGGGGGAATGTGGGAGTTCCCGGGCGGCAAGCAGCAGGAAGGCGAGGACCTTCCCACCTGCCTGCAGCGGGAGATCCACGAAGAGCTTGGAGCGGAGATTGCAGTTGGCGAACAGGTTGGGGTGTACCAGCATGCCTACACCCATTTTCGGGTCACTCTGTATGCATTTACTTGCACCCTTGTGGAAGGTGAACCGCAGCCAATTCAGGCGGCGGAGGTGCGCTGGGTCATCCCGGATGAATTATCGCAATATCCAATGGGTAAAATTGATCGGCAAATTTCGCAAACTCTGGTATCATCTACATCCCTATGACTGACTATTTACTCGTTGATTCACATGAAGACCTTGCCTGGAACATGCTGACCTTCGGCAGGGATTACACCCTGTCAGCAGAAGATACGCGCAAGCGGGAAACGGGAGCGCTGGCGTCCCAGGTGAACGATGACACTCTGCTGGGTTGGCAGGATTACCAGCGCGGAAAAGTTGCAGTGGTGTTTTCAACCCTGTTCGCGGCCCCAGAACGTTATAAACTGGGCGAGTGGGACCGGCAATGTTATGGTTCTGATGACGAAGCTCACATGCGATACAGCATACAGCTGGATGCGTATGAGCGCCTGATCGATGAACATCCGGCGCTATTCCAGAAGGTCGATACACGCGCCCGGTTACAATCCATTTTGGCACACTGGCAGCGCATGGATACCGAGGAACACCCGGTGGGGTTGGTGGTCCTGATGGAAGGTGCGGAGGGGGTGCGGGAGCCGGCTGAACTGGAGGAGTGGTACCGGCGGGGAGTGCGCATCATCGGACCAGCCTGGGTGGGGACGCGTTTCTGCGGCGGTACCCATGAACCGGGAGGGCTTACGAAGGAAGGTTACGCACTCTTGGAGCGCATGGCTGAATTCCATCTCACACTTGACATCAGCCACATGGATGAAAAAGCTGCCCTGCAGGCTCTAGATAGCTACACCGGCACGGTCATTGCTTCACATGCCAATGCCCTGGCTTTGCTCAAAGGTACGAATAGCAACCGGCACCTTACCGACCGGGTGCTTCAGGGGCTGCTAGAGAGAGACAGTATGATCGGGATTGTGCCGGCAAATGGATTCCTGCGACCGGATTGGCATGAAACCGGAGGCAGGTCTGGCGTAACACTGGAACATTACGTGGCGCAAATGGATTATGTGTGCCAGATGGCAGGCAATGCGCATCACGTGGGGATCGGCAGTGACTTTGATGGTGGTTTTGGCTTGCAATCTGTACCCATCGAGATCGACACAATCTCAGACCTCAGGAAAATAATTCCAATTCTGGCGCAAAAGGGGTATACTGAATCCGACATTGCTTCCATCCTAGGCAATAATTGGCTGGTACATCTTCAAAATACCTTGCCGGAGGCTGTATGATAGATACTCCACCTGTTCGGAAGAACAATGGGAGTTTGCGCATCCGTATAGGTTTGGGGGTGACCATATTTGGATTCATTATTTACTTGCTGGGTGCTGAACCCGGGGTGTTCGGGCTTGACCGCAGCCCGGTGGTTGGTTTTGTGCAAATAGCCACTTTCCTGGTGGGTTTAGGCTTTATCTGTCTGGGGGGATATATTAGTTTGGTGGCTCTCTGGAACGGGTGGCAGAAATCCATCGCTTCAGATATTGGATTACGCCTCGTGTGTACTGGATATGTCATCGAGGTGGCGTGCGGAATGGCGGATATTTTCGGCTTTGGCAGCAACAATTACCCGACCGTGCCGGTATTTGGCATTTATCAGCAGATTGGCACCCTGGCGGGTGAGTTGGTGATCGCTATCGGTCTGCTGCTGCTGATCCCGTACAAAAAGCCTCAGCCTAGCATTGGCGAGCTTTGATTATCGATCGTTAGTTTGACCGTCCCAATCATCCCGATATAGGATTTTTTAGCCCCATCACTGCCAGCATCTCATCGTTGGTGGCGTATTTGTGATCTGGCAGACCCAATTCTTCGGCTTCTGCCTGGGTAGCTTCGACCAGCCTTTCCAGGTCTTTTTTCGTGATCACGGGGGTATTTAGCTTTTCCAGCCTGGCAGTAAAATCATCTAGAGTAGATTTTGGATTCACCAGCCGGGGTACAGTTTGGAGGTAATCCAACACCGCCCTGGCGCCGTTCTCACCATCCTTTCGCGCCACGCCGACCAACCCACTGCTGGCCTCGCGTGACCAGCCGGCCACAAATACACGGTCTATCGGCCGGTTAAGATCGGGATCGAAAACTTCAAAGGACAGCGCTTCCACGGGGTGCAGGGGGTTGGGGTTCTTGACAAAGGCATTATTCCGCACCGGCAATCCGAAAGTCTCGTCCACCTTGTCGCCGATGCAAAAAATCACCGTGTCGACATTCAGGATGCGCTTGGTGCCCAACCTTTTTGCCTGGACTTCACCTTCTGAGCATACCAGAGTGGTATCTTCGACTTCCAAGCCAGTGACAAGCCCTTGCTCATTCCCTAATATACGGCTGGGTGAGGACAGGAAGTCAAAATAAAAATGGGTCTTGGATACGGGTTCCAGCCCCTTTGGTAAAGCCGAGAGGATGTAGTCTTTGGCTTCATCCACATTTTGATCCACCGAGGCAGCAATCGGTCGCGCCCGCTCAATCTCGGCAAATAGTTTAGCGAGATCGAGATTATGGACTACGATTTTCAGCTCTTCTTTTGAAAACTTAACTTCGTTGGGGCCCCTGCGCACCACCGAGATGACTTCATCCACCTTGCGTTCGCGGATCAGCCAATGGGCCATATCCAGCATGACATTTCCTGCGCCGATGAGTGCCACGCGTTTGCCAATGTGGTAATCCTGGGTGCCAAAAGGCGGAAGTAAATTGTAATGAAACACCAGGTCTTTGGCGTGATAAACTCCCTTTAGATTCTCGCCCGGTAGCCCTAACCACTTCGTCCCCTGGGCACCGACTGAGACCAACAATGCTTGAAAGCCCATGGCGCGTAAATCAGAGAGGCGAAAATTCCCCGCCTCGCCAATTTTGACATTCCCGTAGTAGTCTATCGCCGGGAGCGCCAGGATTTGTTGGAACTGCCTGCGTAGACCTTCCTTCATCTTATACTTGTCGAAATAAATACCGTATTCTGCCAGCCCCCCAGGAAGAATATCCCTATTTAGCAGGACAACATGGACGTCACTCATGGCAAGGAGCCGGGAGGCAAACAGACCGGCTGGACCAGCTCCAATGACGGCTACGAGGTATCTCCCAAAAGTGTCCTCAACCAAATCCTGTGCTCCTCAAAAAGACGGCTTTCGCCGTCTGAGTGATCCATCATACCCGCCCGAGGGACCATTTTACCGCCCATGGTGCCTGCTACCGGTAATGGTATGCTCTAGTATTTTAGCCTGAGGGAGATAATTGCACAAGAGAAATTTACCAATTGATGCAAGCGGTTTGTTCGAATTCTCACCAAGTAAATACGCTTTCCTAATCAGACTGTTTGTGCTATATTCAGCCTATATACTTCAGGAGGTAACTTATGGACAATTCCGAGCCAAACCTTCCAGAACCGGGAACTGAACCCGAGAATGAACCCAAGCCTGAACCTAAAGCCAAAGCCGATCCACTTACTGAGACAGGCACCAAAATTATTGGAGGAGTCAAGCAAGGAGCCGAAAAGGCGAAGGTATTATTTACTGATGGTAAAGATTATTATCGCAAATCTCCACGATTACAAAAGGTGGTGTATCAAGGTAAATTTTTCCCTGCCTTTTGGACGGTGGCATGCATTTTCTCATTATTGGTAAATATCATCCTGGTTGGACTACTGGTTTCATTTGGACATCATTTCTTCGAGCTCAAGGCGCTCGTCTCGGATGGCCTCGTAACGAAAGCCTCCAACAGCCTGGCGATGATGGACCAGGCACACATTGTTATCAACGTGCCGGTGGAAACGACGGTGCGGCTGCAAGACAACCTGCCGGTTGCTTTCGACCTTCCGATCAATCAAAGCACAAAATTATTACTGGCAGAAGAAACCAACATCAACGGGGCTAAGATCTATTTGAATAACACTGCGGTGACGACCGATCTCACTTTACCCATAAACACACCCCTGCAAGTAAACTTCGATATGACCATACCGGTCAGCACGAGCGTCCCGGTAGACATCACCGTCCCGGTTACCCTACAGGTGCCAGTCGATATTGCGATTGATAAGACCGATCTGCACCAATCCATTGTGGGCTTACAAGAAGCGATTACACCTTACAAGACCACAATGGGCACGACTTTTAATTCTCCCCAAGAGCTCTTGATATGCAAGAATTGGCTGACCGGCTGGCTATGCGGGCTTGTCTTTGGTAAATGAACCAAGACCAGCCGCGAATTAGCTTCATATTATTTTCAATATCCAGTAATGACACCTGGTTCCTTGAATGAATGAGACACTGACAAAACTAACCCTTCCCAACGGATTGCTGGTACTGCTGAAAGAGATCCACACATCCCCCATTATCAGTCAGTGGATCTGGTATCGTGTCGGGTCACGCGATGAAGTGCCTGGGCTGACCGGCGCTTCGCATTGGGTGGAACACATGATGTTCAAAGGCACATCGCAGTTCCCGCTGGGTATTTTGGATCGGACGATTTCACGGGATGGCGGTTACCTGAACGCCTTCACCTTTTTGGATTGGACCTCATTTTTTGAAACCCTTCCGGCAGATAAGATCGACTTCGCACTGGGCCAGGAAGCGGACCGGATGTTCAACTGTTCGTTTGACCCCAATGAGGTCAGCTCTGAACGCACCGTGGTGATCTCTGAGCGCCAGGGAAGTGAAAACGAGCCGCTTTTCCGGTTGAGCGAGGAAGTGCAATCTGCGGCTTTCCGCGTGCACCCGTACCACCATGAAATCATCGGCGACCTGTCGGACCTGTATTCGATGGAACGCGATGACCTTTACCGACACTACCGGAACTACTATATCCCCAATAATGCCGTGCTTTCGGTGGCGGGAGATTTCGAGACCCAGGCAATGCTGGAGCGCATCCGGGAGCTGTACGAGCCATTGGCAGCCGGTGTAGAGCCCTCCCGGCTGGAGAGGACAGAGCCAGTCCAGTCAGGCGAGCGGCGTGTATCAGTGGAAGGTCCAGGTGAGACTGTATATTTGCAGGTGTCATACCGGGCACCGGCGGCGGATGACCAGGACTTTTTTGCCCTCAATTTGCTTGACAGTCTGCTGACCGGACCAACCAACCTGAATATGTTCGGGGGTGGGATCACCAATAAGACCAGCCGGTTGTATAAATCGCTGGTGGAAAAAGAACTGGCGGTTGGCGTTAATGGTGGACTGCAAGCCACGATCGATCCATACTTATATACGACTGTAATCACCGTTCATCCCAAGCATCATGCCAGCGACTGCATCGCTGCCATGGAAGCCGAGATTAAGAAGCTGCAGGATGCACCACCGCAGGTTGATGAGCTGGAGAGGGCGCTAAAACAAGCCCGCGCCATTTTTGCTTATGGCAGCGAGTCGATCTCCAACCAGGCGTTTTGGATGGGCTTCGCCGAGATGTTCGCCAGCGTGGACTGGTTCACCAGCTACCTGGACCGGCTAGCCAAAGTCACCCCTGAAGACGTCCAACGACTAGCACAAACCTGTCTGCGGCCTCAAAACCGCACCCTGGGGGTATACCTGCCTGAGGATGCAGCCCAAAAACCACAATGAATTATCCAAGCAATCAACAGGAGTGACCCACACTTGAGCAGCCATTCACTACCCGGACCCGATGATATCGTCAGGCGAGAGCTCCCCAACGGGATCGTCGTCCTCTACCGACCCAACATGAGCAGCCTGTCTGTGGTGATCTCGGGCTACCTTTCGGCGGGGGCGATCTTCGAGCCGGATGACAAGCTCGGCCTGGCTGGTTTTACTGCGCTGGCACTGATGCGCGGGACTGCCCAGCGTGATTTCCAACAGATCTATGATGGATTGGAATCGAACGGCGCCAGCCTGGGCATCGATGGAGGCACTCATTCAGCCGGATTCTACGGGCACGCTCTGGCAGAAGATCTGGACTTGCTGCTGGGAACCCTGGCTGAGGCAGTGCGCCAACCGGTATTCCCGGCTAACCAGGTGGAACGCATGCGCGTCCAGCTGCTCACCGGCCTGGCGATCCGCGCCCAGGATACGTCTGAAATGGCGGCACTCGCATTTGATGAGCTGGTGTACGCCGGGCACCCCTACAGCCGCCCTGAAGATGGCTACCCAGAAACGATCCGGGCAATCAGGCGTGAAGACCTGGCGGCGTTCCATGAGAAGCATTTTGGACCGCGCGCAATGGTGATTTCCATCGTGGGTGGGGTGGAGGCAGAGCGGGTGTTAGATTCGGTCAGCCGTTACCTGTCAGATTGGGAGAATCCAAATCAGCCCGACCAGCCCGAGCTCCCACCTTTAAAACCACTAAGTGAGATGATCTCGCGCCAGGTGAGCCTTCCTGGCAAGTCGGAGGCTGATATCGTCATGGGAACAGCGGGACCGCCGCGACGATCGCCTGACTTTCTGGCGGCTTCGATCGGGAATAATATCCTGGGGCAGTTTGGAATGTATGGACGGATCGGCGAATCGGTTCGGGAGCGCTCAGGGATGGCATATCACGCCTCGTCCAGCCTGAGCGGTGGGATCGGCCCGGGACCGTGGATATTCCTGGCCGGGGTTGACCCGAAGAACCTCGAAAAAGTGGTCGAGCTCATGCGCCTGGAAATTACCAGGTTTGTTAGCGAGCCGGTTAGCCGCGAGGAGCTTGAAGACAGCCAGGCAAATTATATCGGCCGCTTACCGCTCTCGCTTGAATCGAACTCAGGGGTGGCCGCCTCTCTGTTGAATCTCGAGCGCTACAACCTGGGGCTGGACTATTACCAGCGCTACCCCGACCTTGTACGCGGGATCACAGCCGATGAAATCCTGGAGACGGCGCGGCGCTACCTGCACCCAGACCGCCTGGCAGTGGCTACAGCAGGCACATTTGAAGCCTCTACCTAGATAACCAGGGATGAATATATCATCTTTACGAACTGGGGTTGACTTAGTCGATATTGACCGTTTTACACATGCTTACCTCAGGTACGACCAACGATTCCTGAAGCGTCTGTTCACAGAATCCGAGCTGGCAGAAAATGGAGAGAACATGGCTTCTCTGGCAGCCCGCTTCGCCGCCAAGGAAGCCGTGGCGAAGGCATTCGGCACAGGGATTGGGCATATCAGCTGGCACGAGATTGAAGTTTGCCGTGGCTGCTCAGGCGAGCCGATCCTGCACCTTTACGGGCAGGCTCAAAAAATGGCTGAAGAGCACCACCTGAGCACCTGGTCACTCAGCCTGAGCCATACCCAAAACCAGGCGATCGCGATCGTGGTTGCCTTGGGTGAGTAAAGATCATATTGACAAATCAATGGCAAGAGGCAACTCGCCTTTATACAGAGAATAAAGATCCATATTGCGTCCCCTGAGTATTAAAATATAGAACGGAGAATGGAGATCACACAATGACCCCACTTCAAAAGCTGGTCGAATTTCTGCCCTATATCATACCGATCGTCTTGCTTGAGCTGATCCTGATAATCATAGCTCTGGTGGATTTGGTCCGCCGTGAAAAGACACGTTATTTACCTAAATGGGTCTGGGCTATTTTGATCATTTTTGTTCAGTTCTTCGGCTCAATTGGATACCTCATCTTCGGGCGAGAGGACTAGCGATTATGATCGCAGTGCGCACCGAGGAGCTGCATAAAGTTTTTGGGGAATTTACCGCCCTGAATGGCTTGAACCTGAGTGTTGAAGAGGGTACCATCTTCGGTTTTCTTGGACCCAACGGAGCAGGCAAGACCACCACCATCCGCATCCTGACCGGCCTGGCTCATGCCACCAGTGGGCGGGCCTGGGTGATGGGAAAAGAGGTGCCAGTGAACCAGCAGGCGATTGCCCGGCAGATCGGCTTCTTGCCTGAAGAGCCGGCATTTTACACCTGGATGACGCCGCGTGAATTCCTGGATTACGTGGGACGTGTATTTGGCATACCTGCAGCAGAACGTTCCGCCCGGACGAAAGAGCTGCTGGAGCTGGCAGGGCTGGAGGAGTCGGCTAAAAGGCGGATAGGGGGGTTCTCACGGGGGATGCGCCAACGACTGGCATTGGCGCAGGCGGTGTTGAACCGCCCAAAGGTATTGTTCCTGGATGAACCCGCCAGCGCCCTGGACCCATTGGGGCGCAAGGAGGTGCTGGATTTCATAGAACAGCTCCGGGGTCAGTGCACCGTGTTCATGTCCACCCATATCCTGGCAGATGTGGAACGGGTTTGCGACACGGTAGGGATCATCAACCGGGGCAGGTTGGTGACTGAAGCCCCCAGGGAAGCTCTGCTTGCGCAGTACGCCGTCCCTGCCCTGGAAGTGGTGGTGGATGAAAAAACGGAACCATTGATAGATCCATGGAGTGAAACATTGCGTCGTGAGCCCTGGGTGAAGACCATCAGCCAGCAAGAGCAGGTGGTACGTGTGATTGTTAATGATATTGAAACAGCCAAGACGGGGCTATTGAGGTCAGCCGCGCAGGCTGGAATAATCCTGAACAAGTACGAGGTTGTCAAACCCTCGTTGGAAGACGTCTTCCTACAGCTGGTGGGTGAGGAGGAGGCAAAAAAATGAATTTATTCACTGCATTTCGCAAGGAATGGGTGGAAGCACTCCGCAGCTACCGGCTTCTTATCGTTATAGTCGTGTTGGTTTTCTTTGGGTTGACCTCTCCACTACAGGCCAAGGTACTCCCACAAGTTCTGGCGTCGGCATTACCACAGGGAACTGATATATCCTTGATCATCCCGACACCAACAGTGTGGGATGCTATCGGACAATATGTAAAAAATATGAGCCAGTTTGACCTTCTCCTGGCAGTGCTGCTTGGCATGGGAGCCGTTGCCCAGGAGAAGGATAAGGGCACGGCCGCGATGATGTTGGTGAAACCATTACCGAGGGGATCCTTTTTAGGTGCGAAGTTCCTCGGTCTTGCAGCTGTGTTTGCTATTTCCATCGCGATTGCGGGAATTGGCAGTTATTATTACACTGCGTTGTTATTTGAATCCATGAATATCCTGTCCTGGCTTGTGCTAAATGTGTTCTTATTCGTGTACGTAATGGTAATTGTGGCTATCACTATATTTTGTAGCACAATCACCAAATCTCAAGCTGCAGCCGGTGGAATGGCCGTGGGTTTCATTGTCATCGGATTTATCATCGGTGTAATCCGAAACCTGGGCAGGTATCTACCGGGTGAATTGAACACCTGGAGTATCCGCCTGATGCATGGAGCCACAAACGCCTCCTGGACAGCGCTGGCGGTCACCATCGTCTTGATCGTGTTGCCCCTGCTGGCAGCCTGGCTGATCTTTAAGCGGCAGGAATTATGACCAATTAGAGTTTGTGGGGGCATAGTCGGCTTATGCCGACCATGCTTTTAACCTTGTAGAGATAGGCGCACAGCCACACATCATCTCTTGCAAAAACACCCATCTTAGCGGATAATATCTATCCAGCCGGGTATTTCTTATCTTTCCCGCATATAGACAATTGAATATGTAGACACGGTAATACCACTTTCCTTGCCAAAGGAGGAGTTATGTCAACCAAGCTCGGTCGCGTGCTGGTTACCATTATCAGCGTTATCGTTGTGCTTGCCATTGTACTGGGGGCGGTGGGTGTGTTCCTGGTGCGCAGCTCATTTCCACGCACAAATGGTGAAATCAAGCTGATTGGTCTGAATCATCCCGTGGATATCTACCGTGATAGCTACGGCATCCCGAATATCTACGCCCAGTCCACCCACGACCTGTTCTACGCCCAGGGTTACGTCCACGCCCAAGACCGATTCTGGCAGATGGATTTTTGGCGCCATATCGGCTCGGGCAGACTTTCGGAGATGTTCGGTAAAACCGAGCTGGAGACCGATACGTTCCTGCGCACACTGGGTTGGGCGAGAGTCGCCCAACAGGAGCTGGATGCCATGAGCCCCGACGAGAGTGCCCTGCTGCAAGCATATGCAGATGGGGTGAACGCCTACCTGGCAGACCACAAGGGGGCTGCACTCAGCCTGGAATATGCTGTGCTCAAGCTGCTCACCCCGGGCTATTCACCCGAGCCTTGGCAGCCGCTCAATACTCTCACCTGGGGAAAAGCCATGGCATGGGATTTGGGATCCAGCCGAATGGATGCGGAAGTCGAGCACGCCATCCTGATGAAGACCCTCTCCCCGGAACAAATAGCGAACATTTTTCCTCCCTACCCATCAGACCATCCCTACATAGTCAACCACCTCCCGCTTGGCGCCACTCCCGGCGGTTCGAAAAGTTATTCACAAGTGAGCCAGGTCTTGACTGAGCTGACTCCGGCATTTCAAAGTCTTTCAGCCACCATGGTGAAGATGGAAGCAGTATTAGGTCCGTCCGGCAGTGGCATCGGGTCGAACAATTGGGTCATCGGCGGCAGCCGCACCACGACTGGAATGCCCTTCCTGGCGGATGACATGCACCTGACCGAGCAGATGCCTTCCATCTGGTATGAGATTGGGCTGCACTGCAAGCCTGAAGGATCAGACTGCCCATATAATGTGGTCGGTTATTCTTTTGCCGGAGTACCGGGCGTCATCGTCGGGCATAACGACCATATCGCATGGGGCTTTACCAATGTGGGACCGGATGTTCTCGACCTGTATATTGAAAAAATCAATCCTGATAACCCCAACCAATATGAGGTCAATGGGCAGTGGCTGGACATGAACCTGGTGCATGAGACGGTGCAGGTGGCGGGTTCCGACTCGGTAGATCTGACCGTACGCTATACCCGGCATGGACCGGTGATTTGGGATGACCCGACCAACCATCAGAAAGTCCAGGAAAATTGGGGGGTCAAGCTACCGGCTGACTTTGCCATATCCATGCGTTGGACCGCCCTCGAGCCGAGTAATCTCTTTAAAGCGATTTTTGGCTATGACAAAGCACAGAATTGGGTTCAGTTCCGCCAGGCAGCAGCCGATTTTGCAGTGCCGTCGCAAAACACGGTATACGCAGATATCGAAGGTAATATCGCTTACCAGACACCCGGTAAAATCCCCATCCGCCAGACTGACCACAGCGGTGACTACCCGGTGCCAGGATGGACAGATGATTATCAGTGGAAGGGATACATCCCATTCGACCAGCTTCCCTATGCTTACAACCCACCTGAAGGCTACATTGCCAGCGCCAACAATGAAGTGGTTGGACCAGGTTATGCCTACAACCTGACAGCAGAGGATTATGGCTTCCGGGCAGCGCGCATCGTCCAGCTGATTGAAACGGCCCCTGGCCCGATTGACGCGGCTTACATCCAGAAGATACACGGAGACGACTATAACGCATCCGCGGAATTCATGGTCCCCCTGCTAATGCAGCTGCCCCTGCAAGATGAGCACCTTATCGAGGTGCGCAATCTACTCACCGGCTGGGATTACCAGAACCAGATGGACCTGGCTGCGCCTGCGGTGTATAACGCTTTCTGGAGGGCAGTTCTGGCACGAACTTTCCACGATGAGCTGCCTAAGGATTATTGGCCGGATGGGGGTGACGCCTGGTTTGAGGTGATGCGCAACATAACCCAAACCCCCGACAGCGCCTGGTGGGATGATATAACCACCCCGAGCGCGGAGAAAAGGGATGATATACTGTCGCTGGCATTCGCAGATGCTGTGGCAGAGCTGGACCAGTTGCTAGGAAAAAACACCTCGCGCTGGACCTGGGGCGATATGCATTCTGCGATTTTCCACAACCAGACACTGGGTATATCCGGCATTGGCCCAATCGAAGCCATTTTCAACCGGGGACCGTACCGGACATCGGGGGGCAACGCGATCGTCAACGCCACATCCTGGAACGCGGCAGAAACCGACCCGAAAAAAGCTTACCAGGTGGTCTGGCTGCCTTCGGAGCGGATGATCGTCGACATGAGCAACCTGACTGCGTCGCTCTCCGTCAACACGACGGGTGAGTCGGGGCATGCGTTCAATCGCAATTTTGATGACCAGATCGACCTGTGGCGCACGATCCAATACCACCCCATGCTCTGGGTCGAGCAGCAGGTGATCGATGCAGCCAAGGCCCATCTGGTGTTAACCCCATAGGCGATGAGGTAAAAAAGGACCGCCGCGTGAGTCTCACATCTGGGGATTGACCGGGTAAGTTTCTGGACGAATCGCTATAAATCATGGTATACTCCACCCCGCTCCCGCCTCAGGCGGGAGCGGTCATGCCTGCCTGGCAGGTGATTTATCATCCCACACGCTTTCTGACCAACCGGTGCGTGCCGCAGCAAGGGTGAGCTGGAATCTCACCGGCGGTCCCGGCTGGAATGAGGAAAGCGGAGGAAAAACGCACAAGGAGAAAAAAGAATATGGCAGTTGTTCCTATGAAGTCCTTATTGGAATCCGGTGTTCACTTTGGGCATCGTACGCATAAGTGGCACCCAGCCATGAAGCCGTATATTTTTACTGAGCGCAATGGCATTCACATCATAGATTTGCAAAAAACATCAAAAGCATTGGATACAGCCTACAACGTTGTCCGGGATAGTGTTGCAGGTGGTGGAGTTGTCTTATTTGTCGGTACCAAACGCCAGGCACAGGAAACGATCCAGCTCGAGGCAACGCGTGCCAACATGCCATACGTGACTGCACGCTGGCTGGGTGGAACTCTGACCAACTGGCGTACCATTCGTCAGAGGATTAATGAGCTCGAGCGCCTGGAGCGTATGCGTGATCGTGGCGATTTTGGTCGCATCACTAAAAAAGAAGGCCTGATCCTCATGCGTGAAATCGAACGCCTGGAGGGGCTCCTGAGTGGTGTGCGCAAGCTGGTCCGCCCTCCAGACATGCTGTTTGTGGTTGAT
>JBGPBQ010000036.1:0-20257 GCA_041481345.1 Anaerolineae bacterium | reverse complement strand
GATTATGGGTTAAAACTATGTATCCAGATTTGCATAAAAAAATCGATCAGGTTTTCATTTGCGAGCCAGGTAAGTTAGGCTTTATCCCGGCCATTTGGATCATCATCGGGACCGGCAAATGGGGAGGATCGATAAACCTGAGTGAACATAATTAAATGCATTCCTCGAAGATACACTTAGCATTACTTGCACAACTGTTAGGGGTTATTAAGCGTTTAGTAATAGAATATACGATATTATATATATAGCTTATAATGCTTTGTTAGGCTTAAGGAATTTCAATAAGGAAGGAGGTGAATGTCATGTTGTTCTCGCCTAGGGAAAAGGGTCAGGGTATGGTTGAGTATGCATTAATTATTGTCTTAATCGCGATTGTTGTCATCGTTGTTCTCACTGTCCTCGGCACCCAAATCTCCGTAGTTTTTAGCCAGATCTCTTCGGCTCTCGTTAGGTAATAAATGTGTTCACAAAAACTGGACCCGTGCAAGCGGGTCCAATTTTTATTTAAAT
Organism: Anaerolineae bacterium; assembly: GCA_041481345.1. Taxonomy (GTDB): domain Bacteria; phylum Chloroflexota; class Anaerolineae; order Anaerolineales; family UBA4823; genus FEB-25. The sequence continues at coordinate 19,747 of JBGPBQ010000036.1, read as the reverse complement.
CTGGCTTAAATCTTGCAGCTAGAAGGGCGGTGATAAGAGTACGTATTTACACCCTTAGGGGACAAAAACCCCTGTCCTTGACTTTTGACATAATGGTCGTATGATTAAACAGAAAGCAGCTCGAGAATAGCAGATTATGGGAGGCAGATATGCGTCGTGGAAGAATATTCTTACTATTGGCTTTGATCATCGTGATTGCTCTTGCTTTGGTATATTTGTTATTCAGAGGTGGGGGGATATTTCCTAAGGCTCAAGGAACGGAGAGCAATCAACCGGTATTGACTCCGACCCCGGTCTCAACAACCAAGGTTGTTGTTGTTACACAACAAGTTCAGCGAGGTGAAATTATCACGGCTGATAAATTGGACACTGTCGATTATCAGTCGGACCTGGTGTTGCCAATTATGTACACCGATATCAACCAAGTGGTGGGAAAAATGGCGCGCTTCACCCTGGATCCATACACTTTGGTGACTTCGACACTGGTCACGGAATCCCCAATTACCGAGATGGGATCAGATGATGCTTTGTTCATTTCTCCAGGGATGGTAGCTGTCTCTATACCAATTACTCGCTTATCCAGTGTTTCTTATGCCCCGCAACGGGGAGATCACGTGAATGTAATCGTCACTATGCTTTTCGTGGATCTGGATCCTGCCTGGCAGACGATCTTACCGAATTGGACCGGCAACGTGATTGGACCCGCTGGGGGTGGAGTATTGGAAGGCGGTGGGACAACAGACAAGACCGCAATAGATACTCTGCTTGCGCAACCATTTCGTGGGTCCTCCGAGCAGGGACGACCTGAGACCGATCTGTTGATGAACCAAACTTTCTATATCTTACCTTCAGAGCCTCAGCGTCCACGCTTGGTAAGTCAAACATTGATACAGGACGTGATTGTGCTACAAATGGGTAACTTCTTAACCCCAGCAGAAAAAACCGCATTAGAAGCTACCCAACCTGCTCCAACGGCCACTGCTGAACCTAATGCGCAGCAACCTCAGGCGGCCGCACCGACACCGACACCATTGCCCGCGCCTCCTGATGTAATCACCTTAATCGTATCTCCACAGGACGCGGTAACATTAAATTACCTTATCTACGGAGGAGCTCAGCTGACCCTGGTTTTACGAAATCCGCGCGATGCTGAAGCCAATGGAACTGAAGCAGTGACCTTGTCATACTTGTTGGATCAGTATAATATACCCATTCCGGTTAAGTTGCCGTATGGTTTTCAACCGGCAGTGACAGCATTGGTTCCTCCAGCGCTTAAGAACGAAAGCACACCGACCCCAAATCCTTAATCTTGATTCATTGGAGCTGATAAGTGGTTGATACGGAAAAAATTCGAGTAATCATTGTCGACGATATTGCTGAGACTAGAGAAAACATAAGAAAACTGTTACAGTTTGAGCCTGACGTCGAGGTTGTTGGAGTCGCGAGAACCGGCCGCGAGGCGATTGATATCTCAAAAGATGTAAAACCAGATGTTCTTTTAATGGATATCAATATGCCTGATATGGATGGTATCGCCGCCACGGAGATCATCCGTAAAACTGTGCCATTTGCGCAGATCGTAATCCTATCGATACAAAACGATCCCAATTACATGAGACGGGCAATGCTGGCCGGTGCCCGAGATTTTCTAACAAAGCCGCCGACTATCGATGAATTAAACTCGGCGATTCGACGAGCAGGTGCAATGGCACACGAAGAACGCTCGAAAAACCCGCAGGTAAGCGGCGCCCAAGCTGCGAGGACGGGAGGAGCATATCCATTAGGTTCAGTTCTCGCAGGCGGAAAAGTTATCACCTTTTACAGTCCGAAGGGAGGTTCGGGCTGTACGACTCTGGCAACAAACCTAGCGGTCTGCTTGAATAATGAGGATACATCGGTCGTCATTGTGGATGCGAATCTGCAGTTTGGTGATGTAGCTGTATTCCTAAACGAGCAGGGAAAATTCAGCATCCTGGATCTCGCTCCACGTGCGGATGAGCTGGACACGGAAATTATCAATAGTGTCACGATTAAGCATTCACAATCGGGGATAAGAATTTTGGCTGCACCAATGAAGCCTGAACAAAGCGACATGGTGACAGCTGAGCAATTCTCCAAAGTGATCAGATATTTGAGAAACATGTATTCGTATATAATTATCGATACAGCCTCAGCGTTGCAAAATATCACGGCAAGTGCGATCAATAATAGTGATTTGCTGATCTTGCTCACTACCCAGGATATCCCCTCCATTAAAAATTCAAGACTATTTCTAGACGAGATCGATGCATTAGGGTTTGATAGAAAGCGGATCATTTTCGTAATGAATAAGTTCGATAAAAGGATTGGAATTACACCGGAAAAGGTAAGTGAGAATTTAAAACAAGAAATTTCCGCTGTAATTCCATTCGAAGAAAGAGTGATCGTCTCGGTTAATCGCGGAATTCCATTTCTATTAGTCGATAAATCTCGCCCATTATCCCGTTCAATCCTTACATTAGCTGAAGTGGTGAGAAAACGGATTTCTGATATGGAATCTCTAGCTGAAACTGAGTCGCTTGGTAAAGGTAATGGTAAAAAATAAATCCACGAAGTTGATCTGGAGGATTCAAAATGTCTCTCCTGAAACGAATTGAGCAAGGTAAAAGTGCCCAACCGCAGGCTCCCCAGCCTTCCGGTGGAGGCGCGCAACCGAGTCTGGTTACTATACAAGCTCGTCGCGTCGTACCTCCTGGTGTGGGCGTCCAAAAGGATACATATTCCGATTTAAAAACCCGCGTGCAAAATAGATTGTTATCTGAGCTGGATCCATCGATGGATATCACCCGGGTAGCCGAGGTGCGCAACACGATCCAGGATTTATTTGAACAGGTACTTGCAGAAGAGAATATTGTCCTTTCGCGACCAGAGAAGCAGCGCTTGTTTGAGCAGATCAGCGCCGAGATCCTGGGCTATGGTCCAATACAATCACTACTTGAGGATGATACGATTACTGAAGTCATGGTGAATGGAGCAAAAAATATTTATATCGAACGTGCCGGCAAGATCATTCGTGTCCCGGTGGCATTCGAAAGTGACGAACATGTCTTGCGCATCATAGACCGCATCGTTGCACCTCTTGGCAGGCGTATCGACGAATCCAGTCCTTACGTCGATGCACGCTTGCCAGACGGGTCACGTGTCAATGCAGTCATACCGCCCATATCATTGATCGGTCCTGTACTCACAGTGCGTAAATTTGCCAAGAATCCTATCACTCTAGAGCAACTAATTGAGTATGGCACGATCACTCCTGAATCTCTGCAGTTTTTAAAAGCCTGTGTCGAATCAAAACTTAATCTGGTTATATCCGGAGGCACTGGCTCTGGGAAAACCACCCTGCTTAATATATTGTCCCAATTTATACCGACAGACGAAAGAATTGTTACAGTGGAGAATGCAGCTGAGTTGCAATTGCGCCAGGAGCACGTGGTGACGCTGGAATCGCGACCTCCCAATATTGAAGGTCGGGGGGAGGTGACCATACGCCAATTGGTAATCAACTGTTTGCGTATGCGCCCTGATCGGATCATCGTCGGTGAAATTCGTGATGAAGCTGCGCTTGATATGTTGCAAGCCATGAACACCGGGCATGATGGCTCGATGACAACCGCCCACTCGAACAGCCCCCGCGATACACTCGCTCGTCTTGAAACGATGGTCATGATGGCTGGGATGGAGTTACCTATCCGTGCGATACGGGAGCAGGTCTCATCTGCTATAGATCTGATCATTCACCAGGAACGCATGCGGGATGGTACCCGTAAGGTGGTTAATATTACTGAAGTATCTGGAATGGAAGGTGATGTGATTACCATGACGGATATCTTCGTGTTCGAACAATCCGGATTTGAAGGTGGAAAGATTATCGGCAGATTACGCCCGACTGGCTTGCGTCCGAAGTTCATGGATAAGATTGAATCTTCTGGGATACATCTTCCTCCGTCTATATTTGGTATTGGTGAACGCAGGCGTTATTAAACCCACCCGCCTGTAAAGCAGAGGTCAATTATGGGTCCAACAACAATTCTGATCTTGGGTGGAGTATTAGCTCTAATCCTATTGGTAGTAGGGTTAATTGTTACTGCCACTGAAGAAAAGTCTTTGGTTGACGACCGCCTTGAATATCTTGAAGAAGAGGGAGTAGATGTAGTTCCCAAAAAAGCGGTTATTGGTGAGTGGGTTGGGAAGCAGGCAACGCGTTATACATGGGGGCAATCTCTCACTCGATCATTGGCGCGGGCTGATATTAAGATGAAGGTGGGTGAATTCATCCTTGTTATTACAATATTAACCATTCTGGGTGGCATGGTCGGCTGGTTTCTCGGTGGGGGTACGAATATCGGTAGAGGCGAGTCAACTATGCAGGTTGTCATGAATATCCCGGGGATAATTATTGGGGCAGCAGTAGGTTTCTTCGCTCCGATCATTTATCTGAGAAGGCAGCAAGGTAGAAGGCTGATCAAATTTGATAACCAGCTCGCTGATATGCTCAGTTTGATTGTGAACGGGCTGAGGGCAGGTTACTCCACGATGCAGGCAATGGAAGCTGTGAGCCGAGAATTACCTCCGCCAATATCTGATGAATTTCGCCGATTAGTTCAGGAAATGCAATTAGGCATCGCAATGGACACCTCATTGCAGAACCTGACCCGTAGAATTCCCAGTAAAGACCTTGACCTGGTTGTTACTGCCATGAGCGTTCAACGAGAAGTAGGTGGTAATCTGGCTGAAATTCTGGATACCATTTCGCATACCATCCGTGAACGTGTACGAGTTAAAGGTGAAATCCGGGTTTTGACTTCTCAGGTGATGATGTCAGGTCGTGTGCTGGCAATTATGCCAATCGGGGTGATAGTTCTGATGTATTTTCTAAACCGCCAATATATGATGCGGTTCTTTAATCCGGCTACTCGCATGTACGGTATTCCTGCATTGATAATAGGAGCGATTATGATCATCGTGGGTTATTTTGTTATGCAGAAAATAGCCACTATCGAGGTATAGAGCTTCTATATCAGGAGAAGGAAAAATGGCAACATTCCCAATTTTTATTATCGGTTTGGTTATCCTGATCGGGGCAGTTATTTTGGTTATCGTCGGTATAAGATCTCCACAGGGATCTGATCCGCTCGAAGACAGGTTAGCTGAATTTGCTGCTCGGGGAGAGACCGCTTCGCTTGAAGAAATAGAGCTCTCCCAACCTTTCTCCCAACGGATTATTATTCCGATCGCCAAAAGGATGGGGGAATTTGTGATGCGCTTTACTCCACAGAACGCAATCACCTCCATGTCGAAAAAAGTGGAATTAGCTGGAAACCCAGGAAACGTGGATCCGGCTTTATTTTTTGCCCTCCGTTTCGTGGGAATTCCCTTTGGAGGGATATTTATTATCCTCGACTATTTAGCCCCTCCAGGTAGCTTCTTAGATGGAAAAGGCTTATTATTAGGGCTGCCAGCAGCTATCCTGGGTTTTTATTTACCTGATTTGCTCCTGCAAAGTCGAATTGATCGCAGACAAAAAGATATCCGAAAAGCCATGCCTGATGGTTTAGATTTATTGACCATTTGTGTTGAAGCAGGGTTAGGCTTTGATGCGGCCATGTCGAAATTATATGAGAAATGGGATAACGAGCTTGGACGTGCATTTGGTCGAGTGGTACGAGAAATTCAATTAGGAAAATTACGCCGAGAAGCACTGCGGGATATGGCCGATCGTTTGGGAGTAACTGAGATGTCAAGTTTTGTAGCAGCAGTGATTCAAAGCGAGCAATTGGGTGTAAGTATGGCGCAAGTGCTGCGTATTCAGGCTGACCAAATGCGTATCAGACGCCGACAGATTGCTGAGGAGGAAGCGCATAAAGCACCGATTAAAATGTTAATCCCGATGGCAGTTTTTATCTTTCCAGCTTTGTGTATCGTCCTTATGACCCCAGCTTTACTGATCCTTATTGAACAAGGTATAGGTCCACTGGGCGGTTGATAGCTAAGTGATAATCAGTCAAACCAATCATTCAAACTAATTCCACCAATATATGCCAGTAAAGCTGGCTTACCGAGCATATCAATTGATCTGGGAAGCACTCGACTGGTTATACCCACCTAATTGTGGGGGCTGTGACCAGACAGGCATGCGCTGGTGTAAGAATTGTTCTCAGAATACGCTGGAGATAGAACAACCTTTTTGTCCAATTTGTGGAAATCCTAATATTTGTGAAAAACCATGCCACAGATGTCTGGAATCAAGACCTTTATACACTTCCCTACGATCTCATACAATTTATAAGGGACCGATTCGCCAGGCAATCCACCGGTTAAAATATCGTCGGGATGTAGGACTTGGAGAAGCGTTATCGCGTCCGATGATTTCCAGCTTGAAAAAGCTTAATTGGTCATTAGATATCATCACTTCAGTACCATTAGGTCTTGTTCGTTTCAAAGAGCGTGGATATAATCAGGCGACTTTGCTTGCACACCCGATAGCTCTAAGCCTGGAAAAACCATTCTCTACGCGAGCACTAACGCGGACACGTGAGACTCGTTCTCAGGTAGGGCTGACAGTTTTTAAACGGCACGATAACATGGTCGATGCATTCCGGGCGGATAGCAGCCTCGTCTCCGGGAAGAGTGTACTGGTTGTGGACGACGTGGCAACATCTGGGGCTACCTTGAATGCCTGTGCCAAAGCATTGTTGGATGGAGGGGCAGATAATATATTCTGTTTTTCACTTGCCCGGGCAGTATATTCTCAAAGTAGAGAAGTCAATATTACGTAACAAGGATGATGTGATTGGCAAATTCGGCAATTAGTAGAAACACATCGTCGGGAAAATCATAGCAGGGAAAACATTAAACAGGAGTGTATCCAATGGCGCTTGATGTACAAGTTTATGGTCGAAATATTGAAGTTACAGATCGGATATTAGATTATGCAAAGAAAAAAGTATCAAAATTGGACCGCTTTCTGAGTGACATTGATGAGGCTCGGGTAGATCTGGCTTATGTCAAGTCAGCCCGCAGTGCAGCTGACCGGCAGGTTGCCCAGATCACTGTTCGTGGTAAAGGGTATATCCTTAGAGCTGAAGAACGCTCGGATGATGTATTTACAGCCATGGATTCTGCCTTGGAGAAATTACAACGCCAGATGGAACGGTATAAAGGAAAACGCCAGAAAGGGCGTGGCGATGGAAAATCAGCTTCCGAGGTCATTCCGATGGTCGCAGAGGAAGAAGCCGAGGAGGATCGAACATTGATCGTCAGAAGAAAGAAGTTTGTTCTGACGCCAATGGATGAACTTGAAGCTTTGGAACAAATGAAGCTGCTAAGTCATGAAGACTTTTTTGTCTTTTTCAACTCCGTCACAAAATCTGTGAATGTACTTTATCTCCGTCGGGATGGATTGTACGGATTAATTGAGACTGAGATTCGATAAAATGGCATTTGTGTACTTTAAGAATTGTAGAAATACTGGGTCAGTATAAGAGTATCAGCATCAATAGGGTTAGCTATGACGAATGATCAAAATAATTCAAACGATATCATGGATGAAATGTTACCCTCAAAAGACATGGATATTCCGGCCATAGAAGCAGCGGTAACTGAAATGCTTACAGCATTTGGTGAAAATCCCTCAAGAAAAGGATTGTTGAGAACACCGGAACGGGTGGCAAATATGTACACAGAGCTGCTGTCTGGTTACCGGGTTGATCCAATCAAAATCGTAAAAGACGCTCTGTTTGAAGTGACATACGACGAAATGGTCATTGTGCGCGACATCGAGTTTTACAGTTTGTGCGAGCATCACATGCTGCCGTTCATGGGCAGGGCACATGTAGCATATCTCCCCAGCGGTCGGGTGATCGGCTTATCAAAAATTCCGAGGATAGTGGATGTATTCGCCCATCGTTTGCAGGTCCAGGAACGCATGACCCGCCAGATAGCGGATTTTATCAATGAGGCATTAATGCCAAAAGGAGTCGGGGTGGTTGTAGAAGCCCTTCATTTATGCACGATGATGCGGGGGGTAAAGAAACATGATGCGCGCATGACAACCTCCGCGGTCCATGGGGCGTTTCGTAGAAGTTTGGCTACCCGCCAGGAATTTTTGGATAATATCTCGCGCGGTTCAGAACCGATGCGCTTCTAATCGCGACTACGCTCTATTTCTACACCTACAGATTCCGCGAAACGCACCGCTCCGGGTTTTTCTACGCGGACGGTTGTTTTTAATGCCCTTGGGTCCTCCAGGCAGATCTGTGCTATATCTTCAGCCAGAGCCTCAACCGTAAAGCGTTTAGCTGTCTCAGCGTGGCGGATCACCTTTTTAGTCACTTTACTGTAGTCAACACATTCAGAGATATTATCAGGTGCATTCTGCCCGCGTGCTTCGGTATATATGTCAATATTGATTAAAATATCCTGGGGTAGGTCGCGCTCCCATTCGCGGATGCCAATGATCCCCCGGGCTAGAATATTTTTAATAACCACCTTGTCCATAGCTTTTGCCTCGCTCGTTCCATAATGTAAAAGTATACCTCAGGAAAATAAAGACATTCACAGTCTGTTTGGATGATCACACCCGTGCAGTCTGTGAATGTCAAAAGTAATGATGAACCTTCAAGATTTCCTGGAAAATTGTTGGATTATTGCCCTGTTTGAGTAGGTGGAACGGTAGGGCTTGTAGGTACTTTGGTTTTCCAAGTATCAAATGTCTGTGCATTTTCTGCGGTTTTTTGGGCGTCAATCCATTTCTGGAATTCTGTTTGCTTCAATGTATCTAGCTCCGAGTCAGTTAATGTCCTGACTTCATGCCCTAAAACTTGATAGATTTCCCAACCGTTGGCAGTCTGAATGGGTTCGCTAATTTGACCAATTTGCATACCCCAAACGGGATTCTGAGCGTTTGGATCTAGTGTATCTTTTCCGAACCATCCCAGGTCGGTCGTAGAGGTGGTTCCTGAATAGACTTCAGTAGCCACGGTTACAAAGTTTTCGCCCTTGGTCAATCTATCATAAATAGATTGGGCCTTGGCTTGATCACTGACTACAATATGCCTCGCCCAGACCTCGTCTTGTTGGCGTGAGATATCTGCTGTCACTGCATCAAATACTTTTGTCCGAAACAGCTGCATGGTAAATACCCAGCGCAGGTCTGCTTCAGACAAGCTGGCAACTGAGCCCATATTAGTTACAAATTGCTTGAGATTTTTTTGGTATTCCTGGGTGGTGTATGGCGTAGGTGAGGCAGATGGGGTGCTTGTAGCTGTGGGAGCACCGGTGGTGGCCGTAGCTGTCGGGGTAATGATGATAGTCGGGGTTGGGCTGGTAAGTGCCTGCGTCACTGTGATGGTTGGCGTGAGCGTGGGGGACGAGGTTGGAACAGCTGTTGAAGTTGGAGGCACTAATCCTATCTGGGTCGGGTTCAGGGTTGAGGTTGGCACTGGCATCGTTGTCGGCGCGGAGGTGGGAGTGCCGTTCGGATAATAACCCAACGCGTCTTCAAGAGCCTTATCAACTTCAGCCGTTGAGACTGTGATGCCGCGCTTGGTCGCTTCCTGCTGGATGAGCTGGTTGGCGATCAAATAATCGATGGCATTTTGACCAATGTTAGTTGCTTGAAGCTGGTAATCAACCTGTGACAAGAGCTGTTGTATATAAGCCATGGTTGCTTGATCACTACCAAAGTACTGCGCGAGCTGTTGGTAGCGTTGATATTGTTGGATCCATTGCACACGTTCGTATCGGGCAAATGTTTGGAATTGCTTCGTGGTGATGACTTTATTAGCGACCTTGGCTACTGGTTGTTGAGGCTGTAGGATATATTGTTGGACAATACCATATCCAATCAGTCCGACAACAATAACAATGACCGCGATACTTGCAATTAGGATATAACGATTTTGTAACCGTTCGCGCTGCTGACGGGCAAGATGTTTCTTCGTGACGATTTGACTCTTTTGTCCTTTTGCCATTTCTTTGACCTCATATATTTTTGGGTGATCCTGATAGATTACACCCTCACTCAAGCGTAGTATCGATTATCGCAGGACTTCCCCAGTAAAAGGCAGCATTGCCAGGTGGCGAGCGCGCTTGATTGCACGAGCTATCTCACGTTGGTGTTTTGCACATGCGCCTGATTGGCGCCGGGGACGAATTTTACCGCTCTCGGTAACATATCGGCGCAATATCTCTATCTGTTTGTAATCAATTTTTACAGTTCTATCGGTGCAGAATTGGCAGACTTTGGGTTGTGAGTAAAAGCGTCTCGGTCCACCGCGTGCATCGGTTGTAGTTTCATTTGTATCCACTCGGACTAACTCCTTTTTGATAAATCGATCAGTAATGCCTTGATTGTTTGTGGGATGCCTTAGAACGGAAATTCTTCCTCTTCCGCTGATTCAGGTTCAGATCCTGATTCGGCAGACTCACGCCGTTCACCTAGGATGATCATCTCATTGGCGACAATTTCTACCGAAGTGTGTTTGTTGCCTTCCTGGTCATCCCAATGCCTGGTCTGTAAGCGGCCTTCGATATAAACCTGTTGGCCCTTGGTGAGATATTGCTTGCATATCTCTGCCAGATTGCTCCATGCAACCACGTTGAACCATTCGGTCTCCACGTGTTTTTCTCCTTCAGACGTATTCCATGTGCGGCTGGTTGCTACACTGAATGTAGTTACCGGTCTGCCGGAAGGAGTATAGCGCATCTCAGGCTCACGCCCAAGGTTGCCAATGATCATTACTTTATTAAGTCCTCGACTCATTTTGGACTCCTATTATGTAATTATTCAACACTAATTAATAGAAACCGCATTACAGGTTCCAGAAAGCGTAAATTCCGTTCAAGGGTGGCACCGAAGGCTGGTTCCATTTGGGTTTGCAGTAACACATATTGGCCTTCTTTTTGCTTACGGATTGCATACGCCAATTTTCGCTTTCCCCACTGATCAACCTTCGAGACTATACCACCGGCTTCAGTGATCCATCCACTAACCTTTTCGACTACGTCTTTAAGCGCAATATCGTCCAGATCTGGATGGACAATAAAAACCAATTCATATTCACGCATGGGAAACTCCTCCTTTCCTCGGGTATGCTCCTGGATATTGCCTGGCGGCTCACTGGGAGCGGAAAGCAAGCCTAGAGAAACCTGGGCTTGACACAGCCGCTAACTATAGCACAAAGGCTGGTTTTTGCACAGAGGAATTATCTGAACTTATAAAATCTTCATTTGTTAAGCAGTGTTTTTATTTAATGTAGCTGATATTCCTCATATATAAGTCACAAGAATAAGAAATTTTTGCTAATTGAAAATCTGATGCTATGCACAGGTTGGAGGTTTTAATTGAATATCAATAGGCAAAGCTTTATTCCGGATTAAATGGTGCTTCCTTAGCGCCAGTGCTCGCCTCTAGCAAATTTCGATAATAGATATAATTATGGTAAGGGACATCCTCACGAACCCTACCGTCTGCGAGTGGGATATAACCCCCATCCTCCAATAAGGGTGGCACCACCTCCATCACCGCCCTGTAAATATCCTCCGGCTTTTGCCGTAAAGTGTCAGAGTCGATCCCCCCGATGAGACGTAGATCCTTTCCGAATTCCTGCCGGATTTCCTGATAATTCATTGCCTGTGGATTACTCTCGCACGCCCACAAACAGTTAAATCCCGCTTTCACCACTGCAGGCAGTAACAACCGTGTGTTGGCATAAGTACGGTAGATAATCGTATTTACCCCATGCGACTTTAATACTTCCAGGATCGGCAGGTAACTTTTCAAAACGAAAGATGAGTACATTTTTGGTGAGATCAGCGGGCCGTGGTTTCCGCCGATAGGCTCACTGAATAAAGCTGCATCCACCTCCACATCACCCAGCACCCTGTCTGCTAACCGGCAGGCGAACTGGGAGAACATATCCATCCAGGCTTCAACGAGCTCTGGGTCGTCCACCAATAATTGGATTGCATCTGTAAAGCGCTGCCATCCGCGGACACCCATCGATAGGAAATAGCCTCGGTGAATGCGCAGAATCAGCGGATAATCACGCTTCTTCCATTCGACCACCTTTCTCTCCCACCCATCCGGCAGTCTTTGGGAATCGTTTGGATCTAATCTTTTTTCGAGTTTTTTTAGCCCATCCATGCTCTTCGGCCATCGGGCTGGAGTGGGTGAGGGATTAAGGTTGGGTTCGATCTCTTCGCGATAGTCAAATGTGAATAAGCTCTCAAGTTTATCCTGTTTACGCATCCCCTGCCTACGCCACTGACGGAGAACTTCCTCACGAATGCCATCTTCAAATAAAGGTGGCCTATTTGATTTAACGAGAGATAAACAATTGAGGAAACGTTCGCGTCCGTTCATGGATGATCCTGGTCTGCCTGATGAATAAGTATACTTTGAATTCATTTGACAGAAGATCCGCTCGAGAGTAGAATCTTACCCACGTCCATGTGAAATAATTAACAAATTCATCTATCATAACTATGTTAAATGAAATAGCCAGGCGGCTGCGGGGAAAACGGACAGTCATCCTTGGGATAGGCAACCCTTTACAAGGCGATGATGCTGTTGGTCCGAGCCTGGTGGACTTCTTGCAAGGGCGAGTCGAGGCTACCTTGATCAATGCCGGGGAGGTGCCTGAAAATTACCTGAGCTCGATTAAGGCATCTCAACCTGAGGTGGTTTTGATCATCGTGGCGCTTGAGCTGGGGGCTGAACCTGGCTGTCTGGCGATCATGGATGCCGATCGATTACGGGCGATCGAGAATTTCACCCGCATTCCCGGCCTGGCGTTCCTGGCGGTAACGATCCAGGACGGTACCGGGGCAGAGGTCATCCTGGTGGGGGTGCAGCCCGAGGCAACTGCATTTGCTGCAGAGCTATCAACCCCAGTGCATAATACCCTTGACAGCCTGGAGGAACTGCTGGTCAGCGTATTTTAATTCGTATAGTCTATAACAATCGAACTTGTTTCCATCTTTTCCGAATGCGAAACAAATATCTATCAACTCCTCCCTTTGATGATGCATGAATTTAAGAAGCCGACCTGATGATATGCATAAATTGTTAACTTGTGCTGATTCTAAAACAGGTACATAATAGGTGGAAATCAAACATGGCATGATTCGACATGATGCAGTGAATAGAAACACACATTCCGATTCACCTATTTCATGAGAGATCGAATTCAAGTATGAAGATGTATCTGTATGAGAATGAATATTGCATCTATAAATAAATCGTGAATCAGATATTTTTACAAAATGATTGGATGGATGTTGTAGAGATGATTAAAAGTGACCAGGCTATGTATGAAGCCAAGGAGAGTAGGAATGGTTATCGAATTTGATGAGAAGGGTAAATACTTTACTGAGGTCATAGCAAAGGATGTAATCCTTTCGCATATCCAAACTCAAACATATACCATCCGAGGTTATATTCACGTACGAAAGGATGAACGCTTGAGTGACGAAGTCAATGGAGAGCATAGTTTTTTAGCTATCACCGATGCGGAAGTCTACAGCCCAGAGGGGGTGATGCTATACACCTGTAACTTTCTGGTTGTTAATCGTGCTCATATCGTGTGGGTTATGCCTGTTGAAGATAAAGAAAAGCCAGAGTAAGGAGATAATGGTTGATGGAAAACCCAACGCAAGCCAATAATTCTGATAAGCAAGAACAATATATGGAAAAGCTAGAAGCTTACCTAATCAATACTATATCACGCGAGTTTAATCAAATCACGTCTTCATCGGATGAACGAACCGCGTTAGTTCAGGAAAGTTTAAATAATGCTTATGAACAAACCGGTGTAAAACTGCCAGAAAGCTTGCGAATTAAACTCTTTCGGGACGTAATGCATGAATTGGTAGGATTCGGTCCAATACAGGATTTGCTGGATGAACCTGATATCACCGAGGTGATGGTAAACCGTCCAGAGCAAGTTTATATTGAACGTAAAGGGAAAATCATCGATACAAAAGTTAAATTCGATAATGACGAACATATCATGCGCATTATTGAGAGGATCATCTCTCCACTTGGCCGCAGGGTAGACACTGAAAACCCGATGGTGGATGCACGATTGCCTGATGGCTCACGAGTCAATGCGGTAATCCCACCTGTTGCTATTGATGGTCCCGTTATCACCATCCGAAAATTCAGTAAAGAAAAATTAACCATCGATCAATTGATCGAATTCGATACACTCACGTCCCTGATGTCTGATTTTTTACGTGCCTGTGTATTGGGAAGGCTAAATATCATCATATCCGGAGGTACTGGCTCAGGAAAAACTACACTGCTCAACGTGCTCTCCAGTTTTATTCCAGAATCGGATAGAGTCGTCACAATCGAAGATTCAGCAGAGCTACGCCTGGATCAGAGACACGTAGTACGGATGGAAGCTAGACCACCCAATATTGATGGCCGTGGGGAGGTGACGATACGCGATATGGTGCGGAACTGTCTTCGTATGCGACCAGACCGTATCATCGTGGGCGAGTGTCGAGGGGGTGAAGCGCTCGACATGTTGCAGGCAATGAATACCGGTCATGATGGCTCGTTGACCACATTACATGCAAACTCACCGCGTGATGCGCTCCTGCGATTGGAAACAATGGTGCTCATGGCTGGGATGGAGCTACCTTTGAAAGTGATCCGCCAGCAGGTTGCTTCTGCAGTGGATCTGATCGTCCATCAATCACGTTTAAGAAATGGTCCGCGAAAAATTACGGCCATTTCTGAGGTTGCTGGTATGGAAGGCGATACGATTGTCATGTCGGATATATTCAAGTATGACCAGACGGGTGTAACGCTGGAAGGTGATCCTATCGGCAGTTTTAGACCCACGGGTATTCGACCCATGTTCTCTCCACGCCTGGAGGCAGTTGGGTATAAGCTTAGTGCAGAGATGTTCAGCACGGTAAAATCTGCACCCCTACCGGGAAATCGTCAGCGATAAGATTTAGCAAAATTAATTTATACCCATTAGTTTATTTTTGGATGAATATGGAGCTTCTAGCTATAGCAATTCATTCAAGCAGACTTGCCGCTTGAATATAAGCCAGCCCTAACAATATACACGGTGGTTGTAGATTTCGTCACCTGGCGGCTGCGGCATGAGGCTGAGTAACATCAATGTAGATCAGGGCTATCGAGGGAAGAAAATGCTGCCAGCAGATCTGGGCGAGAGAGTCCGGCTGAAGCCAGGAATTCGTCTTCAGTGGCGAGAAGGCGATCAAGATAATCAAGCAAAGCCAGGCGGGTTTCGACTGGTAGGGCAAGGGCATTGAGCTGGAGCCGCAGTGCCTCGATTTTATTGATGAGATCAATGTTGAGGTTGGTCTCGCTTGAAAGGGTGACTTCCAGGTAGAAGCGGTGGCTGCGCTGGGCAGCGAACTGGCTGCTTTCAGGTTGTCTTTGCAAGTTGTACACCTCGGCTTCCTCACGGTAGATGTCTGCTAGCACCAGCAATCGGTCTATATCAAGCTTACCCAGGAAGGTGAGCATATCGAGAAGCTGACTGTCGTCGAGATGTTTGGCCAGGTTGGCGTTTAGTCCGAGGAGGGTTTCGAGCGCCTGGTCAAAAGATAGCAGCGCTTCGCTATATCGCCCAGCTTTCTTGAGTCCCAGGGCTGTCAAGAGAACTGCCAGCGCCTGGCTGATCATGCGCATGATGTAATCTTCGGTCAGCATTTGTCACCAAGTATACTGATATTCCTTAAGGAGATTTTCTTCAATTTAGAAAATCGGTATAAAACATGGAGTGATTGTTAAGTTTTTCATTCAAAACCGTCTGAGCCGAAATCTAAATGCTTTTTGTTCGCCCATCAGTTATCTTTGAAAAAAGTCTATCGAACATTCCTATTCGCGTTTGAGGGGATTCGGGTGTGGGTAACAGCATAATAGAGTGTCTAGGTATTCAACGCCACAGAAATAACGGCATATCGAAATGTTCTTTACTGCGCATTTGTGCTCATTTGAATTCTCGGCTGCATTCCATGGGCAGCCATCTTGCTGCCACAAAATCGTTCCCTTCGGTGTAGCCAAATCAATATCCATATTTGCCCCGGCAAGCTTTTTGATCAATTCTTCCATATGTTGCTCCTTTTGATGAGAAGAGATGAACGATTGCTTTATGGTGGATATTAAGGTCTGATGGTCTCGTCCTCCCCGGCGAATCCAGGATACTCTGAAAGAAATAGCTGCATTCCTAGATCCACCATCCGCCTCATTGCGGCGACATCAAGGACCGGCCCACTTGCACTCGCAACACGACGCCAGCTGAATCCAATGTCAGTGATGTATTCACCAGTGGATTCACTTGCAACGTTGTTCTTCAACCATTGAGAGAATGCGTCTACTTGTGGTGTATGCAGCCACTCATCATCACAGAGCAAGGCAATCTTCTCGTGTGGTTTGTCTTTTGTGGTTAACTTGTAGATCATTATTGGCATAGCGAGTATTTAACCTAAACTGTTTTATGGATTCCTTTGAACAGGTTTTTTAAGGCTGGTCAAGGCCGGATATGCACTTTGAGTGTTTTCCCATCGGCGAAATCACGAAAGCCCTGCTGGAATTCACCCAAGGGCAGAATATGGCTGACCAATGGCTCGACTTCGACCACGCGATTCGCAAGCCAGGCTACAGCCGGCTGAAAGGTATAGCACAAGGCGAAGCTGCCAATGATGGTCAAATCTTTATGATATATGTCATAGGGTTCCCACTGAACCGTCACTCCTTTGGAGGTTACGCCAAACTGCAGGTATTGACCACGAGGTTTTAAAAATTGAAGCGCCGGTTGGATGATCTCCGGCACACCGGTCGCATCAATGACGATGGCATATCCGTACGGAGCCAAATTGAAAAGCTGTTTCGTGAGGTCTGCATCAGGGGCGATGGCGATATTTGCACCCATGTTCAGAGCCAGGTTCCTTCTATCCTGCTGCTTCTCCACCACCACGATCTGGGATGCCCCGGTGTGCCTCATAGCCTGCACCAGGAGCAAACCCATTGGACCAGCTCCGAAGATAAGGATTTCATCACCAGGCCAGGTGCGCATGCGCTTGAGCGCGTGGATCACACAGGAAAGAGGCTCAATAAACGCTGCCTGGGTATCGGTCAGGGTTTCCGGAACTATATAACATGCACGGGCAGAAACAGCGACATATTCTGCAAATCCCCCAGGGCGGGTAATGCCAACCCCCTGCCAATTCAGGCAGTGGTTGGATTGTTCCTGACGGCAAAAATAACACTCACCGCAATACAAATTCGGGTCTACTGCCACACGGTCACCGTGTTGCAATGAGGTGACTCGCTTGCCCGTTTCGACCACCTTCCCGACGAATTCGTGTCCAGCTATGATCGGAAAGGTGCTATGATAATCGTTGCGGATGATATGTATATCCGTTCCGCAAATCCCAACCTGGGAGACCTGAACCACAACTTCATCCGCTCCACAAACTGGATTATCCACCCATTCGTTGGATATTTGGTCAGGGGCTGTAAACACGATTGCCTGCATGAAGCCCTCCTTATAAAATTTCAAATACCTTAGTAGGGATATTATAGATTCAAATCCGATATTTGGCAGTTCCGAGTTGATTTAACCGCATCCGTGGCACCCCCGGCGGGATTTGAACCCACAACCGTCTGATCCGAAGTCTTACGTTGTTCTTTCTATAGGCTCTATAGAGTTAGTTTACGTCTGTTCGTGTCGATAAAAAAGCCTCGAAATTGACATTTCGAGGCTTTTTTTGTCTCTGATTTCTATAGCGTCTCTATTAATGGCGCTAAAATTTCGAATATGAATTCTTTAACATTACTTTTGGTTTAAAGGAACGCAAACACAAAAATACACAACCTCTGTTTTACCATTCATCTCACTGATCTTGATACACAATGGTATCCTGATAGTCTATGCTGAAGCGAGTTGTTGTTCGATTAAGACGCCATCGGTCATGCGCCAGACTTTGTCAGACCGCTCTGCAATGCTGGGGTCATGCGTGACGATAATGACACAATAACCCTGTTCATGGGCTAATTGTGCAAGGATTTCGATCAATTTATCGCCATTGGCTTTATCCAGATTGCCGGTGGGTTCATCTGCTAATAGAACGTGGGCGCCCGTGGCGAGTGTGCGGGCAATGGCTACGCGCTGCTGCTCGCCACCGGAGAGGTTGGCCGGGAAGCGCTTGAATTTATCCTCCGTGATACCAACTGAGGATAAATAAGTTTTTCCCTTTTCCGGAATTTCCTCCCTTGGAACGCCATTGAGCTGCATGGGGAAGCACACATTTTCCAGGGCGGTTAAAAGGGGAAAAAGATGGAAAGCTTGAAAGATCATCGATACTCGCTCGCGCCGGTATTGGTCCAGGTCCAGGTCGGCAAGGGACTCACCATCTATATAGATGTGTCCCTGATTGGGCTGGTCGAGACCAGCCATGAGCGAGAGTAGAGTAGTTTTGCCGCTGCCTGAAGGCCCGACGACAGAGTTCAGCTTGCCACCTTCAAACAGGCAGGTAACTTCGTTGACCACTTTCCTGTCACCGCCTTTGTACTGATAAGACACGTTTTCTAGCTTGAGCTCAGGCATATTTCACTCCTTATTCTTTGACTTGTAAGAGCTCAATGGGTTTTTTATTGGTGACCGATATGGCGCCGATCACCAACCCGACCAAAACACCTGCCAGGTACAAGCCAGCACTGCTCAATAATGGACTAGCTGGTAGAAGACCCGATGCCATCCACAAAAAACGAGTAATCCCCAAGCCGACGATCACCCCGACGATCGAAAGGATTAATGGCTCAATGATCAATGCCATCCGGACGGCAGGGCGTGTGGTTCCCAGCACGCGTAGGATGGCAGCCTCCCTGGTCGCTTGCAGAAGGAGCAGTAAACACAGCCCGGCACCGATCAAGACCGATACAGCTATCACCACCGGATAGAGCACCTTGAGTAGGGAGATGTTCTTATCCAATTGGCCTACCACGACCTTCAATTCCTCATCCCAAATCATGAAGCGTAAGTCGCCAGTCCCTGCGTCGGACGCTTGCATAACTTTTTCCATATCGAAGCGGAATTGCGCCAGCACTCTATTTTTCGTTGGATCGAGGGTAAAATGCGCTACTGTGTATATAATGTGGCTGCCTTCTATAGATTTCATGTCAGAGAGGGAGATTAGAATAGAATCACTTGGTGAATATAACCAGGGAATTTTGCCCCCCTGAACACCAAATGATCTCCCCCCCGAGTACTGTCCAACGATGACACAGGGGAAGATATTCGTGAACGGATCGATGATCCGCACCTTCTCGCCGACCTCCAGCTGCAGCCCCTCGAGCAGGCTGGCCGGGAAAATCGCCGGGACTCCCTCCTGTTGGATTTCTTCCATCGTCCGCGCTCGGGCGAAGCGTTCCATATCCCAGCCCGTCGCAAAGCGGAGTGAACTGGGGTCAGCCTGGCCGGAATAAAACGCATCGGGACTGTCATATGCATAAACCGGGAAGCGTCCAACGATTGTTTCGGTAATCGTATCAAAATTTCCGATTTCCGGCCAGGTGATATCCGCCTCGAGGGCACTGCTCTTCACGAAGCCGCTGTTCAAGACGCTGTCGATGGTCTTCTGGTAGACAAAGCCACTTCCTTTGGTGGGTGTTTCTTCGGTCGATAATCGTGTTGGATCGGCCAGTATTATGTCGGCT
>JBGPBQ010000035.1:0-20582 GCA_041481345.1 Anaerolineae bacterium | reverse complement strand
GAAAGAGACAGTTATATATGGCATAAAAATCACCTGTCCCCTGTCATATTTCAATTTCGTTTGATGGATGGCGCATTTTATGTCTATCTATTTGGGGATAAAAATGCGTAACATTTTTGTGCTATACTTTGACCATGAGCGAGAACCAGCAGAACTGGATCGAATGGGCGCGTACCTTGCAACGCTGGGGAATTAAAGATGGCATGGCTTCACTGCTTGAGATTACCGGCTCCTTGGGTGTAATACTGGCGCAGATAGTGTATGTTTTCCAACCCATGCTTTCTGGTGCCTTATCTTCCAGTTCACTACTCGCATTCGCGCGTGTACTCGAAGAGCCTGAAGTTCGGCGGAAATTTATCACCTTCTTAAGGGAGACGCCCACGAGTGGAACAAGCGCTTAGCTCGATCGGAAATTTCCTGGGCTTATTATTCATCCTGTTGTGTCTGGGATTGATTTTATTCTACTTTTTCTCTGACCCGACGCGTGAGAAAATCAACCTGCGCAGCATCGAGGCGTTTACCCATTTTCGCCGCCAGATAGACCTGGCAGTGGAAGCCGGTAAGCGAGTTCACATCTCCCTCGGACGTGGAAATATCAATGACTTGCAGGGTGGAGCTGCATTGATCAGCCTTACGATCCTTGATCACTGCGCCCGCGCCGCCTCAAATAGTGACCGGCCTCCAGTGACGACGTCTGGTGATGGAGTCGTCACCATCCTCAGCCAGGATACTTTACAAACCACCTACCGAGATCTGGCAGCCGACCAGCGCTATGATCCTTCCAACGCACGCCTGACTGGTCTTACGCCCCTGGCATATGCTGCTGGAGCCATGCCTGCCATCCATGATGAATACGTCACTGCCAACATTCTGGCGGGTCATTTTGGGACCGAAGTAGCTTTACTGACCGAAGCTGGTGAACGCAGTCAATCTCTGACGGTGGCCGGAACTGACAGTATTCCCGCCCAGGCGGTGCTCTATGCCACAGTTGACGAGCCACTGCTTGGTGAGGAGCTATATGCGGCTGGCGCTTATCTTGGAGGGGGCGCAGTGTATACAGCCAGCATCCGCATGCAAGACATCTTGCGATGGGTGTTGATCGCAGCTATTGGGATTGGGGCAATCCTAAAATTATTGGGAATCTTATCGTGAAGAAAATCCTCCCAGTTACCAATGCAGTAATTGCAATTATCTCTGGTTCAATCGTTTTATTGGGGTATTTTTTCCCTGGCTTATTTGGGGGTATCCAATCTGTTCTGATTGGGTGGGCAATAATTCTGGCTGCTTTCGCTTTACTGCTGGGTATATTTAACCTGATGATGGTACATTGGAAAAAAATTGGCAGCGAAGGCAAGGGCAGCATTTATAGCATTGTTTTGCTGATATCTTTGGTTCTCACCATGATCATCGTGAGTATAAGCGGTCCGGCCGGGTCGTGGTCTTTATGGATTTTCAATACCATACAGGTACCTGCAGAGATCAGTTTGTTGGCTGTCCTGGCGTTCGTCCTGGTATATGCGGCAGCGCGCTTGCTGACTCGCCGGTTCAAATGGTATACCATTTTATTCCTTGTCACCGTGCTGCTCGTCTTACTGGGATCCGCTCCGCTTTTCTTCGTGGGTGAGGTCGGCCTGCTCAGTTCATTGCGCGGCTGGCTGGCACAAGTACCTGCTGTAGCAGGGGCCAGAGGGCTTTTATTGGGTGTGGCGTTGGGAACGGTAGCCACCGGCCTGCGTATTCTTATCGGCATCGATCGCCCTTATGGTGGATAGCGAATGACCGATATCATCTGTCCGTTGTGTGGTAAACCCAATCCACCAGACCTGGAGGAGTGCAAGTTTTGTCAGGCACCGTTAAAAACTACGGGATTCCTCGCTCCTTCCGAGGGTGAAGACGAGTTAGATAAATTGATCTCATCTTCCAGTAAAAAGGGTGAGCCAAATGATCAGGCTGCCGTACCAGGCACCCCATCCAATCTGGAGCAATCCATTCCTGATTGGTTAAAAGAAACTGAAGCCAGTTTCCTTGACCAATCTGGAACGATGCCATCAGAGGGTGAGCCTGAAGAACCAAGCCATGACCAGATCTCTGATCAGGTTGATCCTTTGTTAAATCCTCCCCCAACCCCTCCAGGTGGGTCCGATAAAGCGATCGATGATGATTGGCTGGCGAATCTGCTGGCAGAAGCCGGTGTGGATGAGTCAGCTCAAACCGGTGCACCGAAAGAACCAGCGGAAGAACCTGCAGAAGAACCCGCGGTAGAGCCATCTGAAGAACAACCGCAAGCGGATTACCAGGTGGAAGCTGAAGCTCCTGCTGAAGAACCCCCAGAAGAAGAGCAGGCTACACCCACCTTACCTGCAGAAAAGCCAGCGTGGTTAGCCAGTCTGGAAGCAGCTTCCACGATAAAACTGGAAGGCGGAATGCCCCCGGCTGAGCTGGTGCCGGAGGAACCTGCGGGTCAAGAAGCTGGGGAGAAGGTAGAAGAGGAACCACCCGCACCTCCCGATTGGCTAAAAATACCCACTTCTGAAGAAACTGGCTCAGGCGCCAAAGAATCGGAGCCCCAATTATCTCCCGCAGAACTTCCGGGCTGGTTGGAAGCCCTACGACCAACAGATGCCGGCTCACCTAGCGGGCCGGTTGAAGATGTATCGAATGCCGATATCGTTACCGCAGGGCCATTGGTAGGCTTGCGCGGTGTCATCTCACCGCACCCCTCAGCGATACGCGCGAGAAAACCACCCACTTACTCCATAAAACTGCGCGTCACTGACGAGCAGAAGGCACGCGTGGAGATGATGGAAGAATTGCTGGCTGATGAAGAAAAGCCGACCCCGTTACCGACCCAACCCATCATCACATCTCGAAATATCTTCCGAATCATTGTCGCGGTCTCGCTACTGCTGCCAATATTCTGGATGATCATCTCTGGACGACAAAATACCACCCCACCACAAGCAGGCAACATTCCGGGCGTCGTTGATTTTACCCAGCAAATCCAGAAACTTCCGACTGGAGCAGTCGTGCTGGTCGCATTTGATTATGAAGCCGGATTTTCGGGGGAATTGAATGTCGCCGTCACCAATGTGATCACTCAGCTGATGAATAAAAGTGCATATCTGGCATTGGTCGCAACTAACCCAACTGGTCCGGCATTGGGCGAGAGTACCATCAAGAATGTATTCTCAAACCTGGTCGGGAATACCACCACCTATTCATCTTATGCAAACCTGGGATACGTTCCTGGCGGTACGATGGGTTTATCGGGTCTGGCGAAATCCCCAAAGAACGTCGTTCCATATTCATTGAACGGTGACAACGTCTGGGCAGGCGCTCCATTAAATGCGATCACGAGCATAAAAGACTTTAATGCTGTGATCGTTCTGACGAATGACTCTGATACTGCCAGGATCTGGGTAGAACAGGTTGGCCCATTGCTGCGCGAGGCTAATACACCTCTCTTATTCGTATCCAGCTCACAGGCGGAACCGTTGATTCTCCCATATTATGAAGCCTCACCCTCCCAGGTCCAGGGGTTGATCGCAGGGCTTGCTGGTGGGGTAGCCTATGCGCGTTCGGTAGGCAATATCCAGCAGAATGGTGTCTGGGATGCATACAGTATCGGTATAACCGTCTCAATTTTGATCATTTTAATCGGTAGTATTGCCAGCGGAGTCGTAAAGTCGCTTCCCGCGGGTAAGAAGAAGGATAATTAGGAGAACCATGTTGGAGCAGATCAGCCAGCTGGCGGACCCAATCGGAGCGATCATAGGTTTCCTCCTGACGATTATGGTGCTCAGCTATATCATCGGGGATAACGTCCTATTCCGTCTGGCAACTCACATATTTATCGGAGTCGCATCGGGTTATGCCGCGGTTTTGATCCTGTACAACGTGTTGTGGTATCAGGTGCTCGTCCCGGTGCTCCAGGTTTTCACCACGGGCACAACCGATAATTTAGTCAACTATACAATCCGTGTGGCACCGGCTGTCATCCTGGGTATTTGGATGATGACCAAGCTGACCCCGCGTCTCTCGCGTTATGGAACGCCGGTGCTGGCATTTCTAACCGGGGTTGGCGCTGCTACGGTGATTGTTGGGGCTGTGCGAGGGACAATTTTCCCTCAGATCGGTGCATCGATCAATGTGCTTAATCAGCATTCCGCCCCAGCTGAGATGAATAACCTGGTCGGATGGTTTATCAATGGGGTGATTGTCCTGGTAGGTACGATCACCACGCTCATTTACTTCCAATTCGGGGTCAAACGCCAAGAGGAGGGTATGCCGGCCCAACGCCCGGTGATCCTGGAGTATTTATCCACAGTTGGACATGGGTTTATTGTTATTACGCTGGGAGTCCTCTTTACCGGTGTGTTTCTCGCCGCCTTAGCTGCGCTGATTGATCGGACCCAATTTCTTTGGGATGTCATTCTACGCTTCTTCTAAGATAAAACCGACATGCCAACTTCACTCATTGATGCTGACTCAGTCCTTGCCATAGAAATCGGAACTGTTTCCACGCGGGTGATCCTTTTCGATGTCGTTGAAGGGCGCTACCGCTTTTTAGGGCAAGGCAGTGTGCCGACAACCATGGGCGCTCCCAGCAACGATGTCAGCGTGGGTGTAAAAGCTGCCCTGGACCAGCTCCACGATATTACCGGTCGGGTGCTATTTAATTCCGAAGGGCAGCTCGTCATCCCCTCCCAACCCAGCGGAATTGGAGTGGATGCCTGTGTGGCAACTGTATCGGTAGGACCGCCCCTAAAGGTGGTGGCGATCGGCCTTTTGGAGGATGTTTCGGCAGAGAGCGCAAAAAACTTGGCTTCCACTACCTACGCCCGTGTGATGGAGACCATGAGCTTGAATGACCGGCGCGGGCTTCTTGAATGCCTGGATACCATCCTGCAAATACACCCAGACTTGATCGTGGTTGCAGGAGGGATCGAAGGCGGTGCAACACAATCGGTGATTGACTTGCTCGAAGCAGTTGGGATGGCATGTTATTTGATGCCCAAAGAGCGACGCCCAGAGGTACTCTATGCCGGTAACTCCGCGTTGGTTAAGGACGTGCAAGCTTCGATTGGCACTCTGGTAAATTTACATATTGCGCCGAATGTTCGCCAATCCTTTGATAGTGAACAGCTGACCCCCTCGCAGCCTGCCCTGGCTGAAATCTTTCGCCAGGTGCGTTCACGCCAAATCCAGGGTATCCAGGAAATTGATCTGTGGACTGGCAATCATTTAATGCCAACGGCGACTGCTTTTGGCAGGACCATTCGCTTTATCAGTAAGGAATATGCCCATACCCATAAGGGTGTTTTGGGGATCGATGTAGGCGCATCCGCAACGACGGTAGCCTCGGCATTCTCAGGAGATTTACGATTGAGCATCTACCCCGGGCTGGGTTTAGGTGAAAACCTCCCAGAGATACTCAACCTATGCACCCTGGGCGAAATAATGCGCTGGATATCGGTTGACGTCTCTGATAAATACGTACGCGACTACATCTATAATAAAGCGTTATATCCAACCAGCTTGCCCATTACAGCCGAAGAGTTGGCAACCGAACAGGCACTCGCCTGCCAGGCGATGTACCTGGCTGTCAGGCAAGCCGGTAAAGCCCATCCTGCCGATAGACCGGGATCGATGCCAGGCCTATTGCCCTGGTTTGAACCGATCATCGCTTCGGGCAGTGTTCTGTCCAAGGCGCCATCCCGTAATCAGACCTTGATGATGGTTTTGAATGGACTTCAGCCAACGGGAGTAACCACGATTGCATTGGACCGCAATAATTTGGCGGCCTCCCTGGGGGCGACAGCAAGTGTGACACCTTTATTGACCATTCAGTCGTTGGATGCAACGAACTTTGTTAATCTGTGCACGATTATCTCACCGGTTGGGAATGCACCCCTTGGGACGCCCATATTGCGCGTCCGTATGAGCGGGGATGATGGAGTGGAGTCTGAACAGGAAATCATGTATGGCTCTCTGACAGCATTTAAATTACCTCAGGGGCAGGCGGGAACGCTGCATCTGACGACTCTCCACAAGTTTGATGTGGGAATGGGTGGGTTTGGCAGAGGTGGAACAGTCAAAGTGATCGGCGGAGTGTTTGGGGTAGTCATTGACGCACGCGGTCGACCACTGCGCCTGCCAGCCGAGCCCTCCAGGCGGCGGGAAGCACTAAACAAATGGCTGACGACTCCAGGCTCCGGTTAACCCTAATGGCATCACTATTGCACTCCTTGTTTAGAGCTCAGTTTTGTGCCAAGTGTGTTTTGGAAAAGTGAGAATGCAAGCACCGATCACCCATTTCAAACCAGCCGCAGAAATCCAACGGGAAAGAATAATGCCCGGTGGGGGTCGTATTGTTGCCCGGCGTGGTCAGCAAGTGAATCCGATTGATGTGGTTGCAGAGTCAGTGCTTCGTCCGGAGCACATGTTATTGGATATTGGGAGAGGCCTGGGTTTATCACCCAAGGATGCCGATCATTATATCCAGCGGCGAGCCGGGGATGAGGTGGGTGAGGGGGATGTCATTGCCGGACCCGTCGGAATCGGGCGGCGGGTGGTGCGTAGTCCAAGGTCTGGCACGGTGGTGATGGCAGGCGGTGGACGGGTTCTGCTTGAGCTGGAAGGTGAATTCGTCGAGCTCAAAGCAGGTTATACCGGAGTGATTGCAGATATCATTGGCGATCGGGGAGTGCTGATCGATGCTGTCGGCTCACTCATTCAAGGGGTCTGGGGTAACGGCAAGATCAACTTCGGCTTATTGAGCCTGCTGGCACATGCTCCGGATGATATCCTCACACCCGGGTTACTGGATGTCAGCCTACGAGGTTCTGTGCTTATGGCAGCTTACTGTGAAGACGAGAAAGTGCTGCTCACCGCGGATGATCTTCCGGCTCGCGGTATGATCCTGGCGAGTATGGATTCAGCATTGGTACCTGTTGCTTTAAATATGAGCTATCCGATCGTGCTGGTTGAAGGTTTTGGGAAGCTGCCCATGAACCAGGATGCTTATGATATATTGAATTCTGCATCGAGGCGGGAGGTTTCAGTAATCGCTGAACCGTGGAACCGGATTACCAATACCCGACCAGAGGTGGTCATCGCATTGCCTGACGGGGTACGCCCCGAGAGTCTCACTGAGTCTTCGCCTTTTAGCATCGGTCAATCAGTAAGAGTGATCAGCCCTCCTTATAAATCTATGGTCGGCACACTGACTAACCTGCAGCAAGGCTTATCGGTAATACCGAGCGGCTTACGCACCCAAACCGCAGGGGTACGTTTGTTGAACGGAGACATAGTCCAGGTTCCTCTGGCTAATATTGAGATCATCGGGTGAAGATTATTCAGCCAAAATGGATTAGTGAGGAGAGAATACCATGGCTTTTTCAGACATGAATGATGTCGAGCAGGAACTCGGCGAAGAGAAACCACCTGAGAGAAATGGCAACCGCACATTTTTGATCATCGCGGGCACTTTGGGTGGAATTATGGTCCTGGCACTGCTGTGCATTGCCGCACTGGCATTATATCGATATCTGCCATCGCAGCAGGCAGCCGTGGACCAAAATGCGACCAAAGCCGTGCAAGATACCCAAGATACCGCGGTAGCGCTTTCCGCCAGCGAGACAGCTTCGGTGCCCACCCTCACCGCTACCAGGCGACCTACATTCACTCCAACTAATACCCTGGCTCCTACCAATACGCCGGTCCTTGTCATCGTCCCCACCAAATCACCAACCATAGAAATTGCGATAGCTACTCAATATGCTTTGCTCACTCAGACTGCCGAACGCAAATTAGTAACTGTAACCTCAGGGGCTCCAACCAAGGCAACAGCTCCTCATCCCACTTCGACCGCCCTGCCACACACCGGGATAGCGGATGAGCTCGGTACACCTGGTCTACTCGCTATTGCTTTTGTATTAGTGGTGGTAATTTTCATCGTGCGTGGATTGAGGACTGTGTCCTGAGGATCTCTACCGATTAATATAAAAGATCCGGGTCGGAGCAATAACTTACCAAGCAACGATCCGGATCTTTATTATTTTAATTGACTTTATACCACCTGCGCTGCTACATTTTCTCCATAGCTGAGTAAAGCCTGAACCATTTCAGGTGTGCGACCCTCGGCGTATACTCTCAGGACTGGCTCGGTGCCTGATGGGCGGATGAGCATCCAGGAGCCGTCGGCGATCAGGTATTTGACCCCATCGATCGTGGAAACGCCGGTCACTTTTTCTCCCCCAATCTCACCCGGCGCCTTTTCCACCAAAACGTGGCTCATTACCTGTTTCGACACCGGGTGGCTCAGACGCAAGTCAGTGCGGTGGTAGAAGGCTGGCCCCACCTCCTTCAGCAGATCTTCCACCAACTCGAAGAGAGTGATACCTGAAGCGGCAACTATCTCAAGCAGCAGGAGACCCATGATGATCCCATCGCCTTCAGGGATATGACCATGGAACGAGATGCCGCCCGACTCTTCACCACCGATCAGGACATCACCCTTGAGCATATAATCTGCAATGTGGTTGAAGCCAACGGGGGTCTCATACATGGGGAGATCATAGCGCTTTGCCAGGCGATCGATCATGCTGGAGGTGGATACCGTGCGGATGACTGGTCCACGCCAGCCGCGCTTTTCAACCAGGTAGCGCAGGGCTAATGCCATGATCTTATGCGGATCGACGAAATTTCCCCGACCATCCATGGCTCCGATGCGGTCAGCATCGCCGTCCGTCACCAGACCTAGGTCGCCCATGCCCATGCTAATGGCGCTGGCCAGGGCTCCCAGGTAGCGGCTGATCGGCTCAGGGTGAACCCCCCCGAAACCAGGGTTCAGCTCCGCCCGGATCTCCTGAACCTCGCACCCCGTACCCTGAAGGACGCCTTTCATCACGCCTCGACCGGAGCCATACATCGAATCAACCACCACGCGTTGAGGGTGCTCGGCGATGAGATCGAAATTAATTAGCGTGCGTAAATGGTCGTAATACGAGGGGAGAGGGTTAAACCGCTGGATCAAGCCTGCCTGGCGCGCCTGTTCGAAGTCCATCTGGTTGGGTCCACGGCCGCGTTCCTCATTGTCATTTAAATAGACTTCCACCCTGCGGCATTGCTCCGGAAGCGCAGAACCCCCATAGGCTGCTTTCAGCTTTACCCCGTTATAGCGAGGTGCATTATGTGAGGCGGTGATCATCACTCCGCCGATCGCACCTTGTTGACGAACGGCAAAAGATATCACCGGGGTAGGAGCATCGGATTGCGACAGAAGGACTTTATAGCCATTCGCCGTCAGGACGCGCGCCATATCGACTGCATAGCGGTCGGAGAGGAAGCGCGTATCATAACCGACTACCATCTTATGCGGATCGACATTGGTCAGGTCGGTATTGCTGTTCAGCCAATGCTCCGATCCAACTGCATCCGCGATTGCCTGGCCAACCAGGCGCAGGTTGTGAAATGTGAACGTATCAGAAATAACAGCACGCCAGCCGTCAGTACCAAAGTGGATGGGCATGTAAGCATTCTCCCGTTTCGAATAAGAGTGGAATAGATTTTATCATAAGCTTATCCATCACCCTAAAGCTAGACTGATCATTTGGTATAGTTTGTGCATCAAACCTAACGAAACGCATCGTTCATGCTAGAATAAAGCTATGCCTGAAAATTATCAGCAAATCACTTCCCAGCTTGAACAGCTTCAGCTGTTCGTGGGGTTGGATGAAGCGCATCTGGATCGAGTGGCTGCGTTGATCCATATCGTCGCGCTGAAAGAGGGAGAGAACTTGCAGCTGGATGGGAAGAATTGTCCATTTTTTATCGTCGTCACGGGGAAAGTGCTGTATACACAGCTCAAAAAAGGAAACAAAGGCGAGAGCTATCAACTTAAGCCAGGTGATTTTGCCGGCGCGGATGAGGTTTTTCGGGGAAAGGTAAAGTTATTTAACCTCACCGCCCAGAAACCAGCCGTGCTCTTCAGCATCCAGGTGGAGGCACTGCGGGCGCTGCTGAACACCATCCCGGTATTGACGAAGAATATCAAGAAGCAGCTGGCTTGGTATAACCTGATCCGCTCCAAGCAATTCAGGTGGCTGGGGCAGGAGGAAACGGTAAAGGTCGTTTGCCGGAAACACCCGGCGTACCTGTTGGTTCTTGAGCTCGCTCCCCTGGTCATGGCATGGGTTGGTGTGTTCATCATACTTGCCGCTGCCCAGATTACGACCGCCTCATTCCGCTTGGCGGCGGGGTGGTTTGGAGCCGGTGTGGTGGGTATGGCAGGTCTGTGGGCCATCTGGCGCTTCTTTGACTGGGGTAATGATTATTACGTCATTACCGACGAGCGCATTGTGTGGCTGGAACGCACGATCGGGCTGTACGACAGCCGGCAGGAAGCACCGCTTGTGGCGATCAAATCGGGGGAAACAAAATCCGGCGCGGTCGGGCGATGGTTGGGCTTCGGCGACGTGATCACGGAGACCTTCATGGGACAGGTATTTTTTCGTCATATTGGAGACCCGGCGGGGATCAAGAATCTGATCGAGCAAGAGCACAAGCTGGCAATGGAGCAGCAAATGACCACGGATATCCATGCTATCGAGGGAAAGATCAGGCAAAAGATTGAACCCTCACAAGCCGCCACCGTCCCGGTCGCGGTGAGCGCTCCCGCTCAAACTGCAAGTTATACCAGCGCTTCCAGGCGAGAGACCCAGCTTATTCCCGAAAAGTTAAACTTATGGCAGTCACTGTTGGCGCGCTTTCAGACCCGGCGTGAAGCCAACGGGATGATCACCTACCGCAAACACCTTTACGTACTGTTCAGGATGACCCTTATGCCAGCTGTCTGTGTGATGGGATTGGTTGTTGGAACAGGCGTGCTGTATTACTGGCGTGTGCAAGATCAGATCAGCTTGTTTACCCCGGGAATGACCCTGTTGATAGGCATTGGCTTGATTGCTTTGGCTGCCCTGTGGTGGTTATATAAATTTGTGGATTGGAGCAATGATATCTACCGGGTCACGCCCGAGAAGATCATCGACAGTGAACGGAAACCCCTGGGAGATGAAATAACCAAATCCGCGCCATTGGAGAACATCATTGGACTGGATTATGAACGCCTGGGATTTTTGGGTGTGGTGTTGAACTTCGGAAATGTGATCATTAATATCGGCACCGAGAACAAGTTCATCTTTTACGGGATCCACAACCCGGCACGCGCTCAGAGGGATGTTTTCAACTACATGCATGAGCGGCGGCGGAAGAAACAGCAGGCTGATACCGTTCAGGAGCAGGATCGAGTCTCCAATTACATTGCTGCCTACCACCGCCAGGCAGAGGATATCCGCCAGTCGAAAAAACCTCCCCAAATTTGACCAAATTAGGGTAAAATAGCCGCCATGACGATACGAGAAATTGTTACCCTCCCGCAAGCCATTTTGCGGCATAAAGCGCGCAAAGTGAGTGATTTTGGTCCAGAGTTCCAAGCCCTGGTGGATGACATGGTTGAAACCATGCGTGAAGCACCCGGTGTGGGGCTGGCGGCGCCTCAGGTGAATGAGTCGATCCGCCTGATCGTGGTTGAATATGGCGATGAGGAGGATGAAGAAATCCCACCCAAGCTGTACATCCTGGCCAACCCCGAGATCGCGCGTGCCTCCCAGGATACCCTGGTTGGCACGGAGGGGTGTCTGTCCATTCCGGGAATTCAAGGCGATGTTGAGCGCATGGAAGACGTGACGGTGAAAGGGCTGAACCGGCATGGGCGACCGATGACCGTCAAAGCCAAAGGCTGGCTGGCGCGCATCTTCCAGCATGAGATCGACCACCTGGACGGCATCCTGTTTGTCGACCGGGCTGAGAAGATCTGGCAGGTTGAGGGGCAGCAGGGACAGGTATCCCCAGAGAAGGTGTAAATCTGCCTCGCAACTGACCGGTACCAGACCTGCGAAACCGGCCACTTTTGATATAATCTGAACACGCTTTGAATGCCACGGCGAAACCCATCCGTGGCATTTGCGTGATTGGCTGAGGAAATGCGCCTTACTCATCTCTCGCTCACGAATTTCCGAAATTTCACCCGCCTGGACCTGG
Organism: Anaerolineae bacterium; assembly: GCA_041481345.1. Taxonomy (GTDB): domain Bacteria; phylum Chloroflexota; class Anaerolineae; order Anaerolineales; family UBA4823; genus FEB-25. Next base: position 8,480 of record JBGPBQ010000035.1, on the reverse strand, counting down.
ACGTGCCGGGCGGGACAGTGATGCTGGTGGGGGATAATGCCCAGGGCAAGACCAGCCTGCTTGAGGCGATCTATTTCCTGGCGACCTTAAGCTCTTTCCACGCCAGTAGTGACAAACAACTGATCAACTTTATAGAGGCACGCCAGGACCTGGCTGTCGGGCGGATCGTGGCGGATTACTGCCGGGGGGTGGAGAACCATCGCCTGGAAGTGCGCATCATCCAAGAACCCAATGGGCAGAACGGCGGCACACACCTGCGCAAAGAGGTGCTGGTGGACGGGGTCAAACGCAAAACGGGCGAGGCGATCGGCCAGTTCAACGCCGTACTCTTTCTACCCCAAATGATGGGTGTGATTGAGGGCGGACCCGAGGAACGCCGGCGCTACCTCAACCTGGCATTGGCACAGGTCATCTCCCATTACCAGGCAGCCCTGGCGGAATACAACAAGGCGCTCCTGCAGCGCAACGCTCTGCTGAAGCAGCTATTCGAACGCAGGGGGGATTCCTCCCAGTTGGATTATTGGGATGACCAGATTGCCAGCTTTGGGGCACAGCTGATCCATGCTCGCATCCGGGCTGTGCAAGACCTGGAGCGTCTGGCAGCTCGCACTCACCGCGAGCTCACCCATGCCAATGAAGTGCTGCGTTTGAGCTATCAGCCTGCCTATGACCCGCTGCCACAAACGCCGGGTCAGATGGCATTATCTTTAGACGCACCCGTTGATCGCACCGGGTTCTCCCAGGAACAAATCCGCAAAGGGTTTTTGGAAGGTCTGCAAAAGCTGCGCGCGGAGGAGATTGCGCGTGGCGTCACCACCATTGGTCCGCACCGGGATGAGCTGCGCTTTTTAGCCAACGGGATCGACCTGGGGACGTACGGCTCACGCGGCCAGGCGCGTTCAGCGATCCTGGCGCTGAAAATCGCCGAGGTTGCCTGGATGCATACCCGGAGCGGTCACTGGCCGATCCTGCTGCTGGACGAAGTGCTGGCCGAGCTGGATACCCGGCGCCGGTTTGACCTGTTGGAAAGGCTGAATCAGTCGGAGCAGGTGCTGCTCTCCACCACCGACCTGGACCTGTTTGCCCCCGAGTTCGTCCAAAAAGCGACCGTCTGGCAGGTTGTCAACGGTCGAGTGGGGAAGCATAATTCGCGCAAGTCATAAGGGGCGCTTGGCAGGCACACCCACCTTGCGCGGGTAAGAACCGGGGGTGGCAGCCACTTTATCGATCACTATAATGTAACGTTCTTCAACCACACCCGGTAGCGTTACCGGCAGGAGCTGGCGCAGGTGACCACCTAGCAACTTTATGGCGTGTTCCGCAGAGTGGGCTTCGACCGGACCGCTTTCCCCCTTCATCGCCAGCATACTCCCCCCCACACGCACCAGTGGTAATAGGTATTCTGCCAGCACAGGCAGGATGGCGACCGCCCTGGCGACCGCCCAATCGTACTGCTCACGGTACGCAGGATCCTGCCCGATGTTCTCAGCGCGCTCCTGGACGACTTCCACCCCCTGAAGGTTGAGGATGTTGACCACGTGCCGGCAAAACTCGGCTTTCTTGCCCACCGATTCAACCAGAGTCAGCTGCAGCTTCGGGTAAACGATCTTGATCGGTATCCCGGGGAAACCGGCGCCGGTGCCGACGTCGATCAGGCGACCGTAGGATTTCTCGCTCATGGCTTGTAGGCAGGTGAGCGAATCGAGGAAGTGCTTGACGTGGATCTCCTGTGGGTCGCGGATGGCAGTCAGGTTGAAGCGCATGTTCCAATCGACTAATTCCCGCTCGTAGAGGGAGAGGGCAGAGAGCTGGGAACGGGTCAGATGTAATCCCAGCTGGCGTTGGGCATGTTGGGTCAATTCCTGCATCCTGGTAAATTATACACGCTTCACCTGCCTGGCATGAGAGTTGCAACAGGACAGCCAGGAGACGATGTTAGAGGAGTAGATGGAAATGCTGAAGCGCTTTTTATGCATCCTGGCACTGGCTGCCCTGCTGTTCCTGGTGGATGTTTCGGCTGCGCAGGGTAATGCCCTGCCTGATTCAGCTTTTATCTCAGGGGTGAACGGGCACGCCCAGAAGCATTCGCTCTCCTGTGAAGCCCGCTCGGCGGCTGACCTGGCAACCTTTTGGGGTATTCAGATTGGTGAGAATGAATTCCTGGAGACCCTGCCCAAGGCGGATAACCCCAATAGTGGCTTCGTTGGCAATCCAAATGGTACCTGGGGAAGTATCCCACCCCATAGCTACGGAGTGCATGCCGGGCCGGTGGCGGATACGTTGCGCGCCTTTGGGCTGCAGGCGGAAGCACTAAACAGCTTGAGCTGGGATGACTTGCGAGCTCAGATCCAGGCAGGCAACCCGGTAATCGTGTGGGTGATCGGGCAGATGTGGGGTGGTGCCTCTGAGCATTATGCGGCTCCCGATGGAAGCGTAGCCAAGGTGGCGGCATTTGAGCATACCATGATCCTCACCGGCTACAATCAGGATACGGTGCAGGTAGTGGACGCATATTCAGGGCAATTTCAGACCTACAGCTTGAGCACATTTTTACACTCGTGGGCGGTGCTGGGCAACATGGCGGTATTCACCTCGCTCGAAGCGGAACCTGAAGCTGACCCACCCGTTGAAACCCATTCGGATACCTACATAGTACAGCCCGGCGACTATCTGATCGCGCTGGCGAAGCGCTTTGGCATCAGCTGGGAGAAGCTGGCGCAATTTAATAAGATTGGCTATCCGTTCGTCATCCAGCCGGGGCAGCAGCTGCTTCTGCCGGTACAAGAAGCGCATGCGACTATCAGTGAGGTCGTTCAGCCTGCGCCAACCCCAAAAACCGTGAATTTCAACGTGAACTTCGTTGTCCGCCTGCCGTTGGTGCATCGGATGACCAGGCTGAACGTGCTCCCACCCCAATAACAAACCAGGCCTCACCTCAACCCACCCCACTGGCAATCACCCATCGTTCCTCAAAAAAACCATTGTGGTCATCTTAAAATGTATAAGCTGTCCGATGATATACCGGACAGCTTATTGATAGATTAAAAGTCTATTTATTCGGCGGGTGAAGCGGCCACCTTTGGCCGTCGGATTTTCCGCACCAGCGCCACGATACCCCAGATGATCAAGCCGATGGGCACAAAGATGACTAGCAGAAGTGGGACGTACAGGATGGCCAGGCGGATGCCGAAGGTCGCCAGCGATTGCAGAGCGTGGATCAATGACTGCAAGGCTTGCTTGGCAACGCCACCGGGTTGCCAGCCGGCGATGGTGATGGGCTGTACGGCTGCGTTGGCGAACAGCTGGATGCTAATGGATGACAGACGGGCTGATTGCTCGTAATATTTCATCTGACCCTTGATCAGCTCGATCTGCTCGCGCACCGACACTAACTGAGAGTAAACTGACAGCACATCTTCGGTCTTGACGGCTGAATCCATGATCTGCTGAAGCTGTTTCTCAGCTGCCTGCAGATTGACCAAGCGTGAGTTCAGGTCGGTGTAGTCGGCGGTCACGTCCTGGCTGGTTTCGTTCTCACTCATGATCGGCTGGGTGGTCTCAGCCTTGATCGTCGCCAATGCTTCCGCCAGACGGTCGGCAGGCACACGGATGGACATACTGACCTGGGGCACCTTGGATCCATTATAGAGCGTTTGCTGGTTCATGTCGGCTGAGACGATGTAGCCACCCATGGCTTCGGCCATGCGGGTGATATTATCCATCGACTTGAGCGGGTCATCCACAGCCATTGACAGTATGGCATTCTTGATCACCAGCCGGTCAGCTGAGGTGGAAGTTTGGTCGAGGGAGTAGGCACTTTTATCGGCTGCAGCTGGCGCTGCGACTGGGGCTCCTGCAGCAGATTCAACGGCCTGCATCCCGGTCACTACGTTCGGCGAGGTTGACCTGAGACCTTGAGCGCTGGGGGCGCAGGCTGCCAGCAGCAGGGATAGGGTTACAAGGGTGAAAGCGATTTTTTTGATCATGGCTCCTCCTAAGGTTGATTACAAAGATTAAAACGCCCCTACCCTGTAGAATGTTCCCCTAGATATGTAAGACTGGAATAGAAACTTACCACCCGGCTGAGAGCCTGGTAATATGGCGTTCGGGCAGGTTTTCCTTGCGCATGCGGTCCTGGACACCCTGGATATCGTATTGGACCCGGTGCCACTCCCAAGTGTAATCAGTCGTGTCCAGGATGGCGTAAGCGGAGCGCGAGTCGCGGTCGCGCGGCTGACCGACCGAGCCCGGGTTGAGGATGGCACGCGGGGCGAGGGTCATTTGGGAGACGTGTTCGGGCACGATCAATTGGGCGGTAAGGCGGTCATCCGGCAGGTAATACAGCACGGGCAGGTGGGTGTGACCCACGAAGCAGTAGGGAGTTTCGTAGAATTCAAAGCTGATGGTGGCCGAGCGGGTGTCAAGCAGGTATTCCCAGATGGGCTTGAACGGGCTACCATGCACCAAGGTGATGAACTCGAGCTTGATCCGGTCCGGCAGATTTTTGAGGTATTCCTTGTTGGCGGGGGTGAGCCGCTCCAGGGTCCACAGGACGGTCTTGCGGGCATCCGGGTTGAAAGCATCCACTTCGATGGCACCCACCGCGGCTGCATCGTGGTTGCCCATGATGCACTGCAGGTTGGGCAGCTCACAGATGCGCTCGACGCATTCATTCGGGTCGGGGCCGTAACCGACGAGGTCACCCAGGCACCAGGTGGCATCGTACTGCCCGGCATCAGCCAGCACGGCTTCGAGGGCGGGGAGGTTGGCATGGATATCGGAAATGATCAGGGTCCGCATGCGTTAATGGTAGCATGAAAGGCACCAGTTAGCAAACCGCTTTGAGCTGTTAGCAAAAGAGGATTAACCACAGATATACACAGATGAAAGAGAAACGCTAAATAGTTAAAGTGTAAGGTCGCCCCTACCGAAAATCTAAGATGATCATCGAGTGAGGATTTCCTTGTAAACAGGTAGAGACGCTCCAATTGAGCGTCTCTACGATGATGACCCTCCTGCATTCCCACGTCACCACCAGCGGCGATGGTCCCACTGATGTACGTGAAAGAAATGATTACAGTATCATATTAGCATACACCTGTCCTCGAAACAGTCTGTTAAAGATTAAGAAAATGGCCTGTTTTACGCTATTTACCCCCTTTTTATGGCTTTTTCTGCCTGATTTTTCCGTGGATACTCTAAGTCAGGTCAAATCCCGGCGATGCTCAGGGAATCCAACACCTTGGAGATCAGGGCGGTCAGCTCGGGGTGGGTGACTTCGAATTGATCGACCGCAACTTCCATTCGTCCAATAATGGTAGGGTGCACCGGCATGGGAGTTTCCCCGGAACGCTCGAGCAAGGCGCGGATATCCCCGTCGATGTCGCGCAGCAGATCGCTGCTGTTTTCGTCAACTACCTGGAGGTTATTGATCTCATCATGAAGTTGTTGGAGAAGCTTGCGAGAGTTGTTATCATCCATGGGACGTGCCTCCTTAGTTCATGTGATGGTTTATTCTAGCATGAAAGTGGATTCCTGGAGCTGGTTGGCTGGATAGTACGTAAGTAAGCGAAGCAGTCCCTGAATTCATCGGAGGAGATTGCTTTCGCCTCACTGCGCCCGGGGCATGGGTCTCAAAAAACGCTCCTTCCCTCTAAGTACCAGGGGGATTTCGCGATGACCCATATCCGTTGTCATTGTTAGGCGGTGATTTCCCGCCGAAGCAATCTCCTCGGAACATATAGGAGGATAATTCGATTGATTAGACTTTTAGGTAAAAAAGATGGTTAAATCGTACTTCAGTAATTAAGGATAGTTTTCCATCGAAACAATCCACTAATTTCTGGGAGGAGATTGCTTCGCTCGCGTAGTACGCTCGCTCGCAATGACAATTTTCAACCGAAGTCGAGCGCCCTTGATGACAACTAGGCCATGGTTTTCCACACCTGGTACAGGCCCAGGCGGTGGTTCTCACCGTCCGAGAGGAAGGATTCAACCACCTGGAAACCGGTCAAACCCGCCAGCTCAGCCAGCTCGGGTTCAGAGAAGTGGTGCACATAACGCAAGCCAGTACCACCTTGGCGCCAGTCCAGGAGATGATCGCCGGGGTCAACCTCATCCTGGGATAGGCCAATTGCCTCCCAGGGCTGCACCCGGGCGGCAAGGCGTGGGCTGTTGAGGAACTGCCACTGCGAGTGGATGAAGCAGCCATCCTTTGGGAGCAAAGACCTGATCTTCCGCAGGATCTGTAATCGTAAATCCACCCCGGGCAGGTGGTGCAGTACAGCAAAAGCGAGTACCACATCATATTGATTGCCGGATAAGGGAGCATCCCAATCGGGGGTGGAAAGGTCAGTCTGCACGAAACGAAAATGGGGCGGCTGGTCGGGGAAGGCCTGCTCGAGCAGGGGCGGAGAGAAATCCAGCCCGGTGTACGAACCGATGTGACCGCAGCGGGCGAGCTCGCGCGCCAGCTCACCATTCCCGCAGCCCAGGTCCAGCAAGTCATCCGTGTGGCTGATCTGCTCGAGGATGCGGATCACACCCGGCTGCAGCCGCTGGCGGGTGGCAGAAAACTGCAAGGCGAAGGTCTGGTAGAACTGCTGGTTTAGGTCGAGCAGGCGCGAAAGCGTGGTAGGATTCACGGTGTTTAAATCGTCATTAGAATTATAGCTTAAAGCGCTTACAGGTCTGAAAGTGAAGGTATGGATCGAGAGAATTGGTTAAAGTCGCAAGAATACACGCCTGAGATGCTGGAGCAGGCATTCGAGGTCCTTGAAGAGGTGCGCAGCGGGGCTAAGGTGGATCGGGCGCTGCGCCGGCACCCAAACCCCAATGGGGGGTACCTGGCCAAACATGTGCTGGTGGCAGCCTATAGGCAGCTGGTCGAGACGGGTGAGTGGGCTCCAGAACCTGCGGTGCTCGAACGCATCCGCATGAAACCGGTGCGCACCCTCTCGGGGGTGACCACCGTGACCGTGCTGACCAAACCCTATCCCTGCCCGGGGAAGTGCATCTTCTGCCCGACGGACGTGCGCATGCCGAAGAGCTACCTGCCGGATGAGCCCGGGGCGCGGCGGGGGGTGGAGCACAACTTCGACCCCTACGGACAGGTGGCAAGCCGCCTGAAGGGACTGCAAGCCGTGGGGCACCCGGTAGACAAGGTGGAACTGCTCATTTTGGGCGGTTCGTGGTGCGCCTATCGGCGCGATTATCATGAATGGTACATCCGGCGCTGCTTCGATGCGCTGAATGGAGTGGATTCGGATACACTGGAAGAGGCACAGACGATCAATGAGACCGCTGCCAGCCGCAATGTAGGCCTGGTCATCGAGACCCGGCCAACAGATATCAATCCATCAGAGCTGGCGCGGCTGCGTCAGCTGGGGGTGACCAAGGTGCAGATGGGGGCGCAAAGCCTGGATGACCGCATCCTTTCACTCAACCAGCGCGGGCACACCGTTGCCGATACCCACCAGGCGGCCGCTTTGCTCCGAGCGGCCGGTTTCAAGATCGTGCTGCACTGGATGCCCAACCTGCTGGGAGCCAGCCCTGAATCAGACCGGGAGGATTTCGCCCGCTTGTGGGACGACCTGTGCCCGGATGAGATCAAAATCTACCCCACCCAGCTGTTGGCGAATGCCGAGCTGTTCAACGTCTGGGCTCGAGGCGAGTATATCCCCTATACCACTGATGAGCTGATCTCTCTGATTGCAGATGTCAAACCCACCATCCCACGCTATTGCCGGGTCAACCGGGTGGTGCGCGACATCCCCTCGGAGAACGTGGTGGAGGGCAACAAGCGCACGAGCTTGCGAATTGACGTTCAGCAGGAGCTGAAGCGCAGGGGCACAGCCTGCCTGTGCATCCGCTGCCGCGAGGTAAGAAACCAGGCTGTGGAAGAGGGGGGACTTCTCCAGGAGGATATCGTCTATCCCGCCGGTGGGGCGGAGGAACATTTCCTTTCCTATGTTACTCCCAATGACCGGCTGACAGGTTTTTTGCGGCTGAGCCTGCCAGGAGTTGACTCGCCTGCGACCGGGTTGCCTGATTTGGACGAGGCGGCTATCATCCGGGAGGTGCACGTGTTTGGGCAATCACTGGGAGTGGGGGTTGAAAAGAACGGGGCTGCCCAGCACACTGGCCTCGGCACCGAGCTGCTCCAGCAGGCGGAGTCAATTGCCAGGGACAAGGGATTCAAGCGCTTGGCGGTGATCTCGGCGGTTGGGACGCGCCTGTATTATCTCGAACGCGGCTTTGAGCGTGGTGAGCTCTACCTGGTAAAGAGATTGGACAACTTGTGACAGATGGCACATGTAGAGGGGGATAAGCGTCCCTTGTGAGAAGGTGAAATATTTGTCAAAATACAATGGCATGAATCTCGCTATTTCGCACATAACAACATAAGGAGGATTTACGCAATGAGTCCGAAAGGTGGTTCACGTCCGTTTACCCCGTCGAAGCTAAACCTAAGATTCCCG
>JBGPBQ010000034.1:0-20839 GCA_041481345.1 Anaerolineae bacterium | reverse complement strand
GGGGCGGGTAAGTCGATCATCATCGATGCGGTCGAAGCCATCATGGGGAGCCGGGCAGATGCCACCATGGTTAGGGCGGGGGCAGAAAAAGCCCTGATTGAAGCCAGTTTTGAACTATCAGATGAAACCAGCCAACCACTCAGAGAAATACTTGAACGTGAGGCGCTGCTGGAGGGGAATGGACGGCTCACCCTGGGACGTGAGATCAGGAATAACGGCCGCAGTATTGCCAGGGTGAACGGACGAAATGTCAGTGTCCATATCCTCAGTGAGCTGGGCGAATACCTGGTGGATGTGCACGGACAATCAGAGCACTTATCCTTGTTACACGTCCCACAACACCTGGGGCTTTTGGATAGCTTCGCCCACGTCGAGCCGGAGCTGGCGGAATACCAGGAAGCCTATTACCACCTGGTCCAGCTTAGGAAACAGCTGACAGACCTGCGCAAAGCTGAAAGCGAAGCTGCCAGACAGATTGATATCCTCAAATACCAAATTAATGAGATTGAAGCAGCACACCTTCATAAAGACGAAGAGGATGAGCTCAAGGCTGAGCGCACCAGGCTGGCTAACGCCGAAGGGATCGCCTCGCTGGCTCAAGAAGCCGTCCAAATTCTGGACGAAGGCACGCCCGAATCTCCCAGTGTTTCAGACTTGATCGGACAGATTACCAGCTTGATGAATGCCCTCAGCCGGCTTGATCCCCAGAAGGAGAAACTGGCCGAACGCGCTCAAATTTCATTGGAAGAGCTGACCGACCTGGCTGCAGTGCTCAGAGATTACCTTGAAACCGTTGAGTTCAATCCACACCGTCTGGACCAGGTGGAGGAACGCCTGAACCTGATTCAAAGCATGAAGCGAAAATATGGGCAGGATATTCCAGAAGTATTGAGGTACGCCGAGAAGTCAAAACATCAGCTGGACTCCATCACCCACGTCTCTGAGCGCATCGCAGAGCTGGAAAATGATGAAAGTTTGTTATTAACCAAATTGGGGAGAATTGGCGAATCGCTCAGCTCCCGCCGCCGGGAGGCAGCCACGAAACTGGAAACTGCCCTCGAAACCGAGCTGATGGACCTGAGTATGGCCGGAGCGGAGTTCAAGGTGGATTTCTCGCAGCGCCCAGCTGAAGATGGCGTCACATTGAGCGATGGGCGTAAAGTTGCCTTTGATTCGACCGGGTTGGAACACGTGGAATTTTTGGTCGCTCCCAACCCCGGCGAGGGATTGAAACCGTTGGTAAAAATTGCCTCGGGTGGAGAGACCTCGCGCTTGATGCTGGCAATCAAGAACGTGCTGGCACAAGCAGACAAAGTGCCGACCTTGATCTTCGATGAGATCGATCAGGGGATCGGTGGGCGGGTAGGCTCTGTAGTTGGAAGGAAATTGTGGGAATTGGCCCACCGCCACCAGGTCTTATGTGTCACACACCTGCCTCAGCTGGCAGCCTTCGGTGAACAGCATCTGCGAGTGTTAAAACAGATCAAAGATGGCAGGACGGAAACCCAGGTGGAGGTCGTTACCGGTGAGGATCGATTGATTGAGCTGGCACAGATGATGGGTGAAGTCAGCGATGGGACTCGGCAGTCAGCCAGGGAGCTGCTGGATTCTGTAAGCCAGATTGTGAACCACAGATCCAGATAAGCCTGGATACTAACTCTTCGTCGTTTTGATTATTGAGCTCCAAGCCTTACCAGGGTAATTCATGCATACTGTATCCCAAACGATCAAGCTTCGCCGTCACAGGCAGTCAAGGGAAGACCACAGCTTGTGGCTCAAACTTGGGCTGCTAAGCGCAATACTAATCAGCCTGGCGGCGGTTGTGCTCAGCTTGGTTGGTATCTGGTTTTACGTTGACCTGTCGCATAGACTTCCATCTGTAGAAGTGTTGCCGGTATTGCTTGAGCCCCCCAATGGAGTGCTGCTCCAGCCGACTAAGATGTACGACCGCGACCATGTGCATTTGCTATTAACCCTTGAAAATCCCGCAGCAGAAGGAAAACAATATCTATATGTAGGAGCAGATTCTCAGGCAGGAACGCGCCAGTTATCCAAGTACCTGGTTGGCGCCACGATCGCCGAGCTTGACCCAGGCTTTTGGGACCACCCTGGGTTCAAACTGGAAGGTGTAACCGAGGGCACGCATCCCACACTCGCCCAAATTTTAGTCTCCAACCTGCTGCTAGATGGTGAAACACCTTCCATAAAGCGGAATATCCGTGAGCGCCTGCTGGCAGCCCAGGTGACAGCCAAATATGGACGCGAAATGGTCCTGGAATGGTACTTAAACAGCGCCCGATACGGCGAAACCTTGTATGGGGCGGACGCGGCTTCACGGGTTTACTTCGGTAAATCAGGCTCAGATCTATCATTGGCTGAAGCAGCCATGCTTACCGCCATGGCAGAAAAACCGTCGGTAAACCCGTTGACCGGCTCTCAAATCCTCAAACAACAGCAGGAAATCATCATCCAGAAGATGTTCGCCCGTGGATTTATCAACGGAGACGAAGCATTGGGGGCATTGAAGGAAGATGTGCAGTTCAAAGACCAGGTAACCGTGAGGACACTTGCCCCCGCATTTACAGAGCTGGTGCTGAAGCAGCTGAGCGCGGTGATGCCGCTCGAACGCGTCTACCGGGGTGGTTATGATATCGTGACCACGCTCGATTATGGCCTGCAGCTGCAAGCCGACTGTGCTGTGCAGGCCCAGACAGCGCGTCTGCGGGGCGCGCAGGAAGAGACGGTGGCTTTCGACGGCTCTCCCTGTGAGGCGAGCAGCTTGCTGCCCAGCCTCAAGGATGGAATTGGAACCGTCGATGAAAATGTAAGCGCGGAAGTCGTCATCATCGAGCCCCAAACGGGGCAGATCCTGGCGATGGTGGGGGAGGATGGATCTGGAATGCTTCCGTCATATCCTCCATCCCATCCAACCGGAACCATCCTGTCACCGTTCATGTACCTGACTGCATTCACCCGCGGGATGAGCCCGGCAAGCTTGTTGTGGGACATCCCGGAAGAAAGTTCGAATAATACCTCCAATCCCGCAGTCAAGGCGGTAACTTCAGAATTAATCAATACATACCATGGACCGGTTACCCTGCGGCAGGCATTCGCCAATGATTATGCGGGTGCTGCAAGGCTGGTCTGGCAGCAGGTGGGAGCGGCGAATGTATTGTTAACCGAGAAGCAATTTGGTCTCGGCAAACCATATCTCTCCCAGCAAACTGGTACGAGCCTCGACAGTTTTTATTCACAGACTGTCAGCTTGTTGGACAGTGTGCAATCCTATTCCGTGCTGGCGAACCAGGGAATCATGGTAGGCCAACCCAAAATCGAGGACGTTACAGTGACAAATCAAGGTGGGCTGAGCCCGACCAGCATCCTTAAAATCCAGAGTGTGGATGGACAGAAATTACTGAATTGGACCATCCCTGAACTGCTGCCGGTTGTGACGCGACAGATTGCCTTCCTCACTACCAACGTCCTCAGCGACGAAAAGGCGCGCAGGGCAACCCTGGGACACCCGAACTCGCTGGAAATTGGCCGGCCGGCTGCGGTGAAGGTAAGCGTAACTGTGGTTAATGAAAGTGCATGGGCAGTAGGCTACGTCCCACAGCTGGCAGTGGGCGTGTGGATGGGACCTTCACAGGGAGCGATGGGTGGATTCACAGCGGAAATGCCGGCGGGGCTTTGGCATGCCATTATGCAGTATGCCACCAGCAAGATGCCCGTGCAGGATTTTTCAGTGCCTTCCGGGGTTAGCCTGGTGCAGGTGTGCAATCCGTCGGGATTATTGGTTTCAGATATTTGCCCAAGTATCGCCCAGGAGGTATTCCTGAGCGGAAATGAGCCAACCCAGGTGGATAACCTTTACCAAAAGTACGCCGTCAACCGTGAGACCGGACTGCTGGCCACGATTTTCACCCCTCCGGAGCTGGTCGAAGAGAAAGTGTTCCTGGCTGTACCTCCACAGGCAGAAGCCTGGGCAAAAGAAGCCGGGTTGGCGACACCCCCCGATACTTATGACAGCATCACCGCTCCACCGAGGGTTTCAGAGGACGTGCAAATCAGTGACCCCCAAATGTTCGACCATGTGGCAGGGAAAATTGACATAAGAGGCATCGTCGGCGGTGAAAAATTTTTATATTACCGGTTGCAGGTGGGGCAGGGTCTGAACCCGCAAAAGTGGCTTCAAATCGGCGAAGATGTCAAGTCTACGGTCAACAATGGAACCCTTGGCAGCTGGGATTCGACCGGGCTTGAGGGTTTGTATGTTATCCAGCTTCAGGTGGTCAGGCAGGATGCGCGGGTCGACCAGGCTAACTTGCAGCTGACCGTGGATAATACTGCGCCGGTGGTGAAAATATTATCTCCGCAAATGGATGAGCAGTTTAGCTACCAACCGGGGATGACCGTTATGCTGAACGTCTCGGCGACCGATAACCTGGTGGTGCAGCTGGTAGAGTTTTATGTAGACGACAATAAGGAAGCGACCTTGTTGGAACCACCCTTCGTAATTATGTGGGACGCCATTCCAGGTAAGCACACTTTACTGGTCAAAGTTAATGATTTGGCGGGAAATCAAAGCGAAGCAACGATAACTTTTATTGTGTCCAGGTGATTAATGCAAAAGACCGGGCTTATCACCCGGTCTTTTCTGATCATATAGCTAGAAGAAAAGGTAGAATGTGCTCCATATCTTATTTCTTATGGTTAAATCGCCTGGAGGAACTTGCATCTCAATCAATATGAGCTTTGATAGAGGATCCGCTTTTTCTTTGGCAGCTAAAATATAGGCATCATAGCCGTTTGTTCCTCCGCAATTAGCATACTTATCATACTTGCCCATATAAACATTATCATCATAATTATAGCGACCTATGAGATCGCAGGATTCTCGATAAGCAGTGGTATAGATATCGAGGAGTTCTGTTGAGCCAACGTATCGTGCATATGTGGGAGAGGCCCCAAAGAATAAACCTTCGGCATTTAAAGAGTTGTGAAAATCCGACAGGCTGGGGGCAGCGGAGATGGCTACACCGATATCTTTTCCATTATAGTTCCATGGTCCACCATTTACATCGATCCAATAATCAGGAACATCCACCTGTATCTTGGCTGTATCATCCATACATCTCACGTAACCCTTATCTGATATCGGTTGACAATTGCCTAGAGCTGCAAGTTCAGTATCCGTTTGTTGGGATTGGTTTAAGCTTGTTGCAGTCGGTTCTGGCGTCTTGCTTGGCACCCGAGTCGGAGAGGGCTTGGGGGTATAGGTTGGATAGGTTGTGATGGTTGGGGCTCTAGTGGGAGTGAAGGTAGGTGGAGCTGGCGTCTCAGTTACTCCTTGAACGGCACTTCCACACGCTATGCTGAGGATTAGGATCAATGGGCTAAGGATTAATACCGATTTAACCAACTTCCTATGCATCATTCTCATCCTGATTATCAAAGAATTGAGTGATTAAAATTAAATTCTCATCTTTTGATGAGAAAGTTTACCATATATTCATCTTTAGAAATACTGCTCTAGAATTGAGTGGGTCGAGGTAAATGCTAGCAGAGGCAGGTTCAGGATATGGAAATATGCAGCTTGCCTGGCATCATCCCCAGGTTTTAACTCCCCCGATTTCACCTGCGCTTGATAAAGGATCAGTATACTCGCCCCGCGCGGGTATTCGTGACTGTAAATTACATCCAAAAGCTTGAGGTCATTGATAATCAGACCGGTTTCTTCCAGGCATTCACGCACCGCGGCGGCCTTTGGATCTTCGCCTGCATCGACAAACCCGCTGGGCAGTGTCCAATGACCTTTTTGGGGATTAAACATGCGTTGCACCAGCAGCACGTGTTCATTTTTCCTGATCAATACCACCACTGCCACCTTTGGGTCTGGGAAATACACCCAATTGCAGGTCGGGCAAACCGGTCTCAGCTTGCCGGTGTGCAGGCGCTCAGTAAGAGCAGTCCCGCAGCGTGGACAGAATTTGATCGAATCGACGATCATCAGCGCGCCCGGATGCGCAGTATGATGGCGGTGATACCCGCAAGTACCGCGATGACTGCGAGACTGATTTCAACTGTGAGCAATAGATAGCTGAGAAACGAGAAATTCGGCCCAGCAGGAGCTGCTTGAGTCTGATCTTGGGCAGCCTGGGTAGGGCTACCTGCACCTAAAAGCGGATTGGGCGAAGTGATCTCGGTGGCTGATTCCTCACTGCCGGATGGGATGAGCTTTTGAGCCTGGGGTGGCGCTCCAAGCGCAGGAGGAACTGGAGTCACACCCGGCGTGAAAGTATCGGTGGGTGCGGGTGTAGCTGTGGGTGCAGGAGTTTCAGTTGGGCTCGCCGTCTCAGTGGGCCAGGGAGTTGTCGTAAGGGTGGGGGTTGGGGATTCGTCGGGTGTAGGCGAATAGGTTGGAGTGGATGTAGATGTAGAAAGGATGCTTTCAAGGTACTTCGAAAGGGTACCCGTTGGTGTGGGACAATGATAGATATCGGCGGATGACGGGAGGGGCTTGGACCAATATTCGTCACAAGATAAGGTAGGCGTCTCGGTCGGTGCAATCGCAATTGAGAATGGGTTTACAGGTGTCGCAGATGGTGGGTAAACGTAAATATAGATCGTCGTAGGAGTGGCGATCTCAGGCTGGGTAGTGGTTGCATCGGGAATAAACGGAGTCGGGGTGGCTTGGATCTGTGCCCCCATTATGATGGAAGGTGCTGCTTCAGTGGGGGGTAGGGGTGAGGCGGCGGAACTGCGCGCTATCTCCTGTTGGGAAGCAACCGTTTCGGTGGGGATGGATGGGGCGGGTACCATGGCTACCTCGGAGGTGGGTGATAAAATTGTGCCCCCAAAGATCACCAATGCCAATAAAACACTAGCAACAGCGGAGACGATGCCAAAAATAGGTGCCAACTTAAGTGTTGGCCGTGGTCTAACAGCCTGGGCAGTGACATAGTAATTACGCGGCACCCGCTGCCTGGGTAGCCTGCGCAGCATTAATCTAGTTTTACTAATCTCATGCAGCTCATTGCGCAGCTCCGGATCGGCTTTTAAGCGTTCTTCGAAAATGGCGCGCTCTTTGCTACCCAGCTGATTATCCAGGTAGGTCGAGATCAGTTCATAATCGCGCGAGTTTATCTGGTTCTTCATCTTACACCCTTATTCCAGACGAACTCCGCTGGGTAAAAGTTCCGCGAAACCACTCAGGCAATCCCGCAGGCGTAGCCGGGCGCGCGCCAAGCGACTCTTGATCGTGCCAACAGGTGTGCCGATCGATTCCGCAGCTTCTGAATAGTCCAAACCTTGAACATCCACCATAACCACAGCTGAGCGGAAATCATCCGGGAGTTTATCCAGGCAGTGTTGGATCGCGTTTTGAAGCTCAACGCGCTGAACCTGCTCCTCCGGGCGGTCGGCTGGATCCACCATCCAGCTGGGAGATTCAACCTCTTCCCCGCTATCATCTAGCGGCTCCAGGGGGATGGTTGGACGCCGTTTACGCCTTCGCAGCTCATCATAGCACGCGTTAGTGACAATCCGAAGCAGCCATGCTTTGAATGAACCGCCCCGGAATGAGCCTAAATGGTTATAGGCAGAGATGAAAGCATTTTGAGTGGCATCATCGGCAGATTCCTCCTCGCCGATCATACGATAAGCCTGGTTGTATACCAGGTCCTGGTAAGCTAAAACCAGACGGTTAAATGAATCCAGATCTCCATCCCTGGCTGCCTGGATCAAAGCAATCTCATCCACAATCGTATTTTAACGCACTTTATACATGAAAGCTATTGCTATAGTAGGATATGAGGTTTACAATCGAATTGGAGGTGTTCCATGTCTGAAACATCCCGCAACGTGTTGGGCTCGTGCCTGACAATGATGCTTATGATTGGTGTAATTCTCAGCTTGGTAGTCGTAGTTGGGATGGGGGTGATGATTTTCAGCTTATTGGCGAATGCCTGAACGAATGCCTGTCGACATTGACCTGGTGTGTGCGTGAGGATTGGTGACCGTGCGCGGGATATCCTCAATGGGGAAAAGTAGGTGGTCACTATTGGTGTTTTATGCGCTTTCTGCGAGCAAAAGGAATTCTGGCGGGTGAGCGTTGCTGCATACTTGAGAATACCCCATATTCGCTTAAAAGCTTGAGATGAGCGGCTTTGTGCTACTTACCAGATTGATCCTCAGCCTGTAGTTCAACCAACATATGTTGATAAAATTTAACATTAACCGGATTAAGCGCCACGATTGCCATAAGCGATTCGATAGCGGAAGTTCGGTTTCCCGCCTGGAGATACATGTCCTTGGCAATTTCCATCTGGGAGACAGCCTCTTCCTTGCGGCCAAGGAGGCGATAAATCTCTGCCAGCCGGCGATAAAGACCGGGTAGTGCCTGGTTTTCCCCAATTTTGGTGTTTATGTACTCCAACGCTTCGGTAGAGCGATGTGCGCTGATCAAATGATTCAGGTAATTGTCCAATTCAGACATGGCCTGGTTTTCCTGCCCCAGGCGAATGTTGAGCTCAAACAGCATATCGCGTGCTTTGGCATCATCCGGTTCCAAGGTGCGTATTTGTTCAAATACACGGATGGAATTGCGCCAATCAAAACTTTGCATATCGATATCTGCCATGCGGTGTAGCAGCTTAACCTTGGTCTCGCGGTCAACCTTGGATTGCTGTGCGTAACGGAAGGTGTTCGAGTACGTCGTGCGAGCCATGTTTAGGTCGGCAAGATTGTAATAGGTTTCAGCCAGCTTGGTATATTCCTGAATGGTTTCCTGCGGTTTTCCGCTGGCTGTAAGCATCTCAATTAGATTGTTGCGCGCTTCCATATTGACCGGGTTCAATTCACACACGCGCTGCAGCAGGTTTATTGCCCGATTGGTCTCTCCTCTGACGTAATAACTTTTAGCCACGATCGAATACTTCAATTCTGCTTCCGGGACACGATTTTCCTGAACTAAAAGATCTCCGATGCAAACGTGCAAAGGAAGATAGGTCGGAGCGAACTTCAGGGCGTAATAAGCTTCCTCCATGGCAGTGAGCATCTTATTCGCCCGGGCAAGCTGGTTTATTTTAGCGAGCGATTCCACGAGCTGTCCACTGGTTGCCTCAGTCAGCATTTCTGCCAGGGGAATGGGAGCCGAACCTACCGGCTGGGGTGGCAGTTGTTGGCGAGCATTCTGAGTTTGCAATCGCCAATCTGGCCGGATCAACATTTTACTAATATTTTCACAAATCCGTTTCTGCAATCTGATATCAGGCTGTTGGGAGTACGACTCGATCAGCGGTTCATACAGCTGGATTAGCACCTCCGCCTGGTCTGCCGACACACTCTCAGAGTCGGCAATCCGCAGGGCTTCGAGGTATTCTATTGAGGCTTCTTTAACGTTATCCAATTTATATAGAGTCAGTGCCCGCAGCAGATGAGCACCCAGACCGAACAGCTCATGCTGGACGCACTTTTGGAGGTTTACCACTGCGTTTTCCAGCTGGTCACTCTTGGATTGCATGAATCCCAAAACAAAATACGCCGCTGAACTATCCAGGCCAGATGCCATAGCCCGTTCGAGCTCCAAAGAAGCATCTTTATCCTGACCATGTGATTGCAGATCAATCGACTGGCTCAGGTGGAAAATGACATTGGCTTGATCATAATGTAGCGGACCAGTGACGCCTCTACCCTGTTGTATGGAGGATAGCCCCTTCCGATTCTGCGGTGCTTGAGCCTCCTCCTGTTCAAACAATAATTCTGCCAGCATGGTCATTGCTTTTTGCTTGGCATCCTGAATGGGATCAAGACGCTGATGATCCATTTCTTCGTTCTTGGGGGTCTGAGCCTGACGGACTTGAGACATCATCAGGGGTCCAGTGCCTCCGTGTGGCCTGCTCGGCCGGGGGAGTGGCTTCCCACTCTGAAGAATCGATAAAGCCAGGCTGGCTTCCTTGCTGGTGGGTACAACTTCCAGAGCATGCTGCATGGTTTGAGTGGCTTTTTGAATATTCCCCTGGCTTTGAAGCAGGCTGGCAATGGAAATATATTCAACCATGGCACTAGATGTATTGCCCATGCGTTCATATACCAGGGCTAAGCGAGTATGCGCAGACATACTCTCTGGGTTCAGAGAGACCACATGTGACCAGCTGCGGATGGCTTTTTCGATGTCTCTATTACGCGCGTACAATTCTGCCGCATCCATAAAGGCTTTGGTAGCTTTGTCCAGATCACCCAACCTTTCCTGAATTTCGGCCACTTTTTGCAGTGGAAGGGGATCATTGGGGGATATTTTTGAGGCGCGCAAATAATAATCCAACGATTCCTGGTATTTCTGGAGTTCAAAAAGTGCCAACGCCAGGCTGGTTAATGCATTCGAATTCTCAGGGAACTCACTGATAGCAATCCGGTAATACGATGAAGCTGTCTGCCAGTCCTGGTCCCAGGCAGCTGAATGACCCTGGTTCATTGCATTTTGATAAACTTGTTGGTCACCACTCATTATCTTTGCTTCCTATTCTTCCAATACTGATAAATTTCCCCAATCATGACCATATCGGGCTTCAGTCTTCAGGGGGATCACTAAATTATAGGCATTTTCCATCATTGTACGCACAATTTGTGCCGTCTTTAGTAATTCCTTCTGCGGGCATTCCAGCACCAGCTCATCGTGGACCTGGAGCAGCATGCGTCCGCTCAATTCATGTTCCTTCAAAGCGGCAGCGACGTGGATCATGGCGATCTTCATGATATCAGCCGCCGTCCCTTGAATTGGGGCATTGATGGCTTCACGTTCCTCACGGGCACGTGTTGCAGGATTCCCGCCAGATTTGAGTCCCGGGAAATAGCGGCGCCTGCCGAGTAGGGTCTCTACATAACCTTGTTGGGCTGCCAGCCGGCGCATATTATCCAGGTAATTCTTCACGCCGGGGAACTGCTTAAAATAGGCCTCGACAAAATCCTCCGCTTCTGCCAAGGTAAGGTCACTCGTCCGAGTTAGTCCGTACGGGCTCATCCCGTAGAGCAAGCCAAAATTGATTGCTTTGGCATTGCGCCGCTCCGTCTTGGTGACTTTATCAAGGGATTTCCCTAATATGGCAGCTGCAGTGGCAGTGTGAATATCCTGGTCAGCACGGAACGCTGCCAGCATGGCTTGGTCATTGGACATGTGTGCAGCGATACGAAGCTCAACCTGCGAATAATCGACTGACAAAAGAGTATTGCCGGGTTCGGCAATGAACGCCTGGCGCACCTGCCGGCCCAGCTCGGTGCGGATTGGGATGTTTTGCAAGTTGGGGTCGGAGGAGGCGATCCGACCGGTGACACTACCT
This sequence comes from Anaerolineae bacterium, assembly GCA_041481345.1. Lineage (GTDB taxonomy): Bacteria > Chloroflexota > Anaerolineae > Anaerolineales > UBA4823 > FEB-25. The sequence continues at coordinate 9,503 of JBGPBQ010000034.1, read as the reverse complement.
GTCTGGTTGTATGAAGTATGGACACGCCCGGTCGCGGGGTTCACCTCCTCAGGGAGAGCATCCAGATAGGTCGATTTCAGCTTCGATAGCTCGCGATATTCCAGCAGCAGGTCCACTATGGGGTGTTTTCCCTGCAATGATTCCAGAACTTCAGCTGATGTGGAGAAATTTCCGGCTTCCGTCCGGCGGGTCCGGTCGGGAGGCACTAGCTTGAGACGGTTAAAGAGGGCATTGGATAACTGCTGGGTTGAATTGATATTGAAGCGCTCGCCGACGTGTTCATACACTTGATCTTCCAGCTCGTTTATGCGAGTCTGCAGCTCTCTGGACATCTTTTTAAGGAAATCAATGTCCAGGGCGATCCCAGCCATTTCCATATCAGCGATAACCGGCACGAGTGGCATTTCGATCTCTTCGAACAACTTCAATGCTGAGTTTGCTTTTAATTCAGCCTGCAGGCCTGGTAACAAACGGATGACGGCAATTGCATCCATAGCAGCATAAGGAGCGGCTTTTTCGATAGGAACACGGTCCATGGTGATCTGTTTCTTGCCGGTGCCGATAAGCTCGGTTATCTCGGTCATGCGGAAATCCAGCCGCACCCAGGCAAGGTTTTTTAACCCCAGGTTGTGCGAGGTGGGGTTCGTCAGCCACTCAGCGATCATGGTGTCAAAAGTAAGTGGTACCGGACGCAAGCTATTGCGGGCGAGCATGATGAAATCATAATTAATGTTATGACCCACTTTTTGAATGTGCGGATCGGTGAAAGGGTCTCTCAGGGCCTCGATAACCTTCTTCACTGGGAGCTGCTGCCCTAACGCAGCCTGATGACCCACCGGGATATACCATCCCTCTTCCCCATCGACCGCTACCGAGATACCTACCAGTTCTGCACGCATCTGGTCGGTGGAGGTGGTCTCAGTGTCAAAGGAGATCACCTTGGCAGAACCAAGCCGCTCAACCAGGTCGTGTAAACTTTTATCATCGTTCACCACGTGGACCGTGAGCTGACCTGCAAGTTCGGGTGCGGGAACCTTCCCTGGTCCTTGCTCAGCGAACAACGAAAGCTGCTCATTTTTCTTTGAGCTGGACTTTCCAAACGCCGGGTAAAGTGCGGTCAGGCGTCCCATCAAGGAACGAAATTCAAGCTCGCGGAACAAAGCTTCAACCCGGGCAGGCTCGAATACCTCGGTGCGCGCCATATCCAGGTCCAGCGTCACATCCAGGTCGGTGACAATGGTCGCCAACTTCTGGCTGAGATAAGCATTATCCTTGTTGGCTTCGAGCTTTTTACGTATACTCTCTGATATCTCATCTAAATGCGAATATATGCCATCCAAAGTCCCATAATTAAGCAGCAGTGAGGCTGCAGTCTTCTCGCCAATCCCTGCCACGCCGGGAATATTATCCGATTTATCACCCACCAGGGCTTTGTAGTCAACTACCTGTTCGGGTTTAACCCCCAACATCTCTACCACATCTTTCGCAAAAAAGTCCCTGGCATCGGCGAGGGATTTCCCGGGCAGGTTTACCAGAATACGGTCATCGACCAGCTGAAGCAGGTCACGGTCACCGGTAATAATTTTGATCCCGTATCCCTCAGCTGCCAGACGGTGGGAAAGGCTGCCCAGCAGGTCGTCAGCTTCATAGCCCTCCTTTTCAAGGCGAGGAATATTGAACGCGTCCACGATCTGGCGGATGCGCTCCATTTGAGGGCGCAGGTCTTCAGGCATCTTGGCACGCGTACCTTTATATTCGGGGAAGAGCTTATCACGGAAGGTTTTTCCAGTATCAAAAGTTACCGCCAAATAATCCGGGTGGTCTTGCTCAAGCAGACGCAGCAGGATCGAGGTGAAACCAAACACCCCCGCCGTAGGCTCACCGGCATGGGTGGTGAAAGCAGATGAAGAACCCCGGGTGAGGGCAAAGTAAGCCCGATAAGCCAGGGCATGTCCATCGAGTAAGTAAATAATAGGAGGCATGACAGTTTATTCTATAAAGTTGAATGATACCCACACCCAGATGGTCGCGATCAGGAGAATAGCAGCTATCGATGAGGTGCGTTGGTTTGATATCCTATCCAGACAATTTCCAAATACCCGGTGCGTAAATCTGGCTGTAGGATGATTTTAAAGGTTTATTTTACCCAGCATGCATGAGTTTATCACGCCCTTATCGTTGCTGCAAGGAATATTGACAATGCTCTCCAACCATGATAAGGTATAGTTAGGTGGAGAGGACGATGCGACTTTTCCGGGTGTGTTTGGTTTTCCTGTTTCTGTTGGTGAATCTGCGTGAAACGGGCAGTGTTCAAGCCGCAGATGCCACTCCTGGGGGCACAGGGCGGAAAGCAACCATCGTCGTTGCCTATACCAGATATGAATGGTGGCTGCTCCAGTGGTCGGATAGCACGCTTGTCTGCCAGGTGTTTATCGATCACGCAGGATGGCCCACAGCTGCGGAAGTTTTAACCGACTGCGGCGCCAAAATCTATAACCAGTGGATCAATACCCATTCATGTGCAGGATTGGATAATGGTCAACAGCCTCCCGGCGGATGCCTAGGATTGTATTTATATTTTGTCGGCAGCGCACCTGCAGAGAAGCAGATTGAAGTAGATCTACCACCTGCGGAGGTATACGTAACCTTAAGCGGGTGTTCACCTGTACCTCCCGAAAATTTATGCACGACCATACCATCGTTGCATTTCGAGGGTGTCGATCCGCTTCCAAATGAGCAAATTACGGCTATTCATGTCAAGATTAATAGCGTAGAAACAGCCTGCCAGGGGAATACGTGTGATATCGCCTTGCAGCCCACACCTTTTGTAGGTTCGACCATCCAATTTTGGGCAGATTCAAGTTTTGGGGATTCAAGTCAGGTATTTTCCGCCATGGTACGAGTCATCGACAGTGGTGTGAGTGCTACGCCCACCAGTGGAGGTTGGTATATCGACGTGATATCCAGCCAATGGAAGGGAAATGATCTGGCCACGTGTTCGCAGGTGTGGCAGGCATTTCCGCCCGTTGGAGGAGTGCCACAGTGGTTATCCACCCCTGAAGATGCAGCCTTTTTACACACGGAGGAACCATATTCCTACCTGGCCGGGCGTTTGATCGCTGAGGGCGTGGTGGATGCGTCCTCGTGCACTAGTGGGGGATTGTTATCCAATGGCTATGCCGATAACTGTGGGTTGGACGTGGCAATGCCGGAGGTCATCGTATGGCAAAATCAATTCGATGACCAGATCATGCTGGCGGCAAACGAAGTAAAAGTGCCGGCTCAGTTGTTGAAAAACCTGTTCGCCCAGGAGAGTCAATTTTGGCCGGGGGTGTTCAAGCAGCCCCAGGAATTTGGGTTGGGACAGATCACCGATAACGGAGCAGATACCCTCCTTTTGTGGAACCCATCATTTTATAACCAATTCTGTCCGCTGGTTCTAGCCGAGGATGAGTGTTCGGTTGGTTATCTTAAGCTTAGCGCAGAGAATCAAGCGATCCTCAGGGGAGCTTTGGCGACCAGCGCGGACGCTGATTGCCAAACATGTGAATTTGGAATTGATCTGACCAAAACAGATACGAGCATCGACCTGGTGGCGCACACCATGCTGGCCAATTGTGAACAGGTGGCGCAAATTGTGTATAATGCCACAGGAAAAATTGCCGGTGTTGTCTCGACGTATGAAGAGTTATGGAAGTTTACCATCGCAGATTATCATGTCGGACCCGGCTGCCTCTCGTATGCCATGTACACCAACTTCGCAGCCAAATCAGCCATGGATTGGGAGCATGTCTCAGCTCATCTCACCGAACCATGCCAGACGGTCATACCCTATGTGACCCAGGTTATCAATACCCCTTAGTCGGTCTGACTTGATTGCAGTTTTCTGAACAGCGTCCTATTTTTTCCCCAACATCTTTACTAAATGTAAAAACTCCTCCCATTCCTCGGTAAAGAAATGGATGGTTACGTTATTCAATTCCAGATGGTAAGTTGTCTCTCCATCCGGCTCATCAGCCTTCCACACCTGATAGTGCATGTTTTCCGTCTCAGCAAGTACCTGAGTTTTAAAATCCATGTCATGTTCCGGCATAGGTTTCCCTTTCACGAACTGTCTCTGGGCATCTAAATGCAAATAATTGGCTGAATACTTGGGCGGTTAAGGTAGCACATACCACGGATTGATGAAACCACCAAAATAACGCACTTCAAAGTGCAGGTGAGGCCCGGTTGAATTCCCGGTACTCCCAACCGCACCAATATACGACCCTGTGGAGACGCTTTGACCACAGGTAGAACTGACTGAGCTCAGATGGCCATACACGGTTTGGTAGCCGTTGCCATGGTCGATCATGACCATATTCCCATAACCGCCATTTGCCCAGCCGGCGAACACAACCACACCAGCGTCAGATGCGTGCACAGGATCACCTATAGCGCCAGCGATATCGATACCAAGGTGACCCGACCAGTAATCATTACCTGACAGGGTGTGGTTTCCAGTTGGCCAGGCAAAGGCCCCTGAACCATAGGCGCCGGAATAATCTCCTTCACAGGCACCCGGACCGAGCACAGATTTAGAGACCCCCGAATGGGCTCTGGCGATGGTCGGCACCACCCACTGGCGGAACTCACGGTGTCCATTTGGGATCATGACCCACTGATCAGTCACAACCTGCGGGTTGGTAAGGTCGAAGTTATTCCCTTCCCAATCGAGGATGTCTTGAACGGTGGCATCAAATTTCGCCGCAACCGAATCCAATGTATCACCCGCCTGCCACTGATAATAAACCCCATCTACAGGAGGTACGTTTAACTCCATTCCCGGATTTAGCATATCGGGTGAGTCATTTAGCTGATCATAGTTTGCCCAAAGGATGGTTTCCGGGTGGAGATTGAAGCTTTTGGCGATCCCAAAAACCGAATCACCGGTGGTCACTGAATAATCGATCACATCGGTACGTGAGCGGGTGGGTATATTGGTGTGGATATTCGTCTTGCGGAAAATGGCTTTCTCCGGGACGCCTTTAAAATATCCGGGCAGGACGGAAGACACCTGGCTGGATGAGGATGCAGGCAGATCAGTTTGGGGAGTGAGAATGGGAATTAATCCTTGCGCAGAAGCCTGTGTGGATTGGGAGCGCCAGCCAACATAACCTGCCAACAAAACCAGGCATAAAGCCAACATCCATATACCAGCCAGCAACACTCCATTTGGCTCCCGGTTCTTCTTCACTGCCGTGGGGTGCGCGGTGGTTTCTGAAGGGAGCGAATCTTGCTTGATCTTCTTATCCATGAATAATACCAATCATACGCGCGTTTATTATAACTGCATTACGATTACGCGCGCCTTATACCAATATGAGGTCGTTAGTCCTGGTCTTCGTTTAGGGTTTCGAGGAATGCTAGGTTGTCATCCGTTTTCGAAAGGCGCTGTAGAATGGCCTCAGTTCCAGTAGCAGGATCCATCCCGGCGCCAAATGGGGGTGCAGCGATCATTTGATCATACATGCGTCGCATCAACCAAACGCGCGGGGTTAGGTCTGGACCTAGCAGTAGCTCTTCTCGGCGGGTGGAAGAGCGTTCGATATCTATGGCGGGGAAAACACGACGTTCCTGCAACCTGCGTGAGAGCAGGAGCTCCATGTTGCCGGTTCCTTTAAACTCTTCGTAGACCACATCATCCATACGTGAGCCGGTATCGACTAGGCAGGTTGCGATGATGGTGAGTGAGCCACCTTCCTCGATATTGCGGGCAGCGCCGAAGAAACGCTTGGGAGGATACAGTGCAGATGGGTCGATGCCTCCAGAGAGAGTCCGACCGGAAGGAGTGACCACCAGGTTATAGGCACGCGCCAGACGCGTGATCGAGTCCATCAGGATGACTACATCACGCCCGGTTTCCACAATCCTTTTGGCACGTTCCAGGGCCATCTCAGCGACACGCACATGGGAGGTGACAGGTTCATCGAATGTGGATGAGATCACCTCGGCATCCACCGAGCGGTCCATATCAGTGACCTCTTCCGGGCGCTCACCAATCAAAGCGACCATCAGATAAACGTCCGGGTGGTTGGTGGAAATGGCATTGGCGAGCTGCTTCAGGATGGTGGTCTTGCCGGCCTTGGGCGGTGAAACAATTAAACCGCGCTGCCCACGTCCGATGGGCGTCACCATATCGATCAGGCGTGTCGCCAGGGTGTGACGGTCTGTTTCCAGGTTGAAGCGTTTGTCTGGGAAGATCGGGGTGAGGCTCTCAAAAGCTGGACGATTTCGAATCTCTTCAGGGTCAATGCCATTGACTGTTTCAACTTTAAGTAAACCATAGTGCTTTTCTGATTCGCGCGGAGGGCGGACGTGACCGATGATCAGATCTCCATCACGTAGGCTGTACCTTCGTATCTGCGATTGTGATACATAGACGTCGAAAGCGCCAGGCTGGTAATGACCCGAGCGCAGGAAGCCCATTCCATCGCTCATGATCTCCAAGATACCACCACGCAGCTCAAGACCATCACGCTCCGCTTCAGCTTGTTGTATTTTTAATATGAGGTCATCTTTTTTTAGCCGGTTTGCATTCTGAACATTTAAATCTCGTGCCATTTGACGCAGATGATCCAGGGGTGTTGTTTGTAATTCAATAACTTTCATCTTTATCTTCTCTGATCTAAGATTTTTTTGGTTACATGAAAATATTTATTTTTATTTACCCCGCCCAGCTTTGGATTAATAACAATAAAACGGGCGGGAAGCCGAAACAGAATTTGGGATTAATTACTTATAAAAAGGGGGAAATTACAAGTAATTTATTATAGCATTTGTAAGCAATTCATGCAATCAATCCGCAATGCTTTTTGCTAATGTGCTTGTGTATTTTATCTCAAATGAGTTCGTATACGATTATTGACATAAGTCAAGAGAATTTTGGTTAAATTCGCCTTGATTTATATCTAGTATGGATGATTTTGATTGGTTATAATCTGATACAGAAAAACTGTCTCGACGATGGTTTGATCTTGCTGTGGATTTACCTATTTGATTTTTCTGATTCTGCAACCCCATTCAATAAAAGAGCCGCTAATCTCGTTCGACGCAACTATAACACAAAATGACAATTATTGTTATAGCATATTCGTTGCTTTTATGAATTGATCGATTTGCAGTAGTCTGTTTACCCAAGATGGGCTAGATTGCATTTTTTATTGAATACTTGTGCTCAATATTACAGGAATGGCGCAGCATCGCCTGGACCGGGCAGTATTTTGTAGCGGAAAGCTCGATGGAGCGTTCCACGGCTGCCGGCTCAACGTGATGCCCGGTGACGATATATTCGATGACGATATCGGTGAAGACTTTGGGGAATTCAACCGCCCTTTTTGCGTGTACCTGCACTTCAAACGCGGTCACATCCTGCCGTTTCTTCTGTAGGATGGAGATCACATCCAGGGCCGTACATCCTGCCAACCCGATGGCAACCAGCTCCATGGGTTCGATGCCTTCAGTGTCCCCTCCCGCCGCAGGATCGGCGGTTAGTGGGATGGTCATTCCATTCGAACCGGTAGTGGTAAACGATAATTGATTTTTCCAGATTACATTTGCTTCCATGGTTACTGCTCCAACAGTGGAGTGACATATTTTTCAAGCATATCCTGGCTAATCGGACCTGTCCATGCCAGGATGACATTTCCATTATGATCGATTACATAGGAGCTGGGCAGGCTGTCATTGTGAAAGTCGATCAGCGACTTGGTGTTTGGATCGAGCAGGATGGGGAAGGTGAGACCATATTCTTCAACGAAACTGGCTACTTCTTTAGTTGGATCACCGGCGTCAATCCCGAACAACATGAAACCCTGCTCAGAATGGGCTTTGTAATACCCATCCAGGGTTGGCATCTCAGCTTTACAAGGCGGGCACCAGGTGGCCCAATTGTTGATCATCACAATTTGTTGGTGATAATCAGCAATATTCACTTTATTGCCGTTTAGATCATTCAAAACCAATTCAGGTGCAGGGAAATTCACCTTCGATGGCACAACTGAGTATTCATTGGGAGTGTTGATCGGGGTGAACACTCTGACTAAAAGCAATCCCAGAATAATTAAGCCGGAACCGATCAACACCAGAGGGATAAATTGGCTCTTATTAAACTTATGCTGTATGTTTTGTTTTTCCATTTATATTCCAGAGATGGCTAATACGCTACCGAACGCATTATTTCCAGCAGAATATATTTCTCTGGTACAGCTCCTAAGATCACACCTGCCCGATCATTGATATTGGTTTATGGGATGCCACTGACATTATAACGCAAGGTAATCTCGTAAAACTCATTCGCTTCAATTACCTTCGTCTGGAGTAAAGGGTTTTCCATTGCCATCAAGTGATCAAGCACCACAGCTTCCGGCAATAAGGTCAGCTGGGAGTGACGAAAACTTTCAGGTGGATCGGGACTTTTATACCTCATTGCACTTTGCGGGTTTATGTCGCGGTTGGAGACGAGCTCAATCGCCTATAGAAGCGAGCTGAACTCGTACCCTGAAGGGTTGCCGATAAAACGGATGCCATAATCAGTGGTTTCATCCTGGTCGCGGGCTAAGATGACTAATCCTGGAGTGAGCTGAACGTTGTGACATAGGGCTAATTGAGGATGCTCAAAGACATCGTAGGTGCTGACACTGATCTTGTCCGACAAAGCAGCCAGCCCTCCCAACAGCTGTTCTATATCATCGCAGGTGTCACATAGATCCTTATTTGTATAATATTCCAGCTCTATTGGATTGAATAATTGGCTATCGAAAAGGCCCTTTATGCATACGCTAACTTAATCATTAAGCAGCTTTACCTGTATAACTCTACTCATAAAGTATCAAATTAACTATAAAGCCGATTCTTACTTTAGATGCTTCTCGCATCAATACGTTACATGAATACTTTAATTGTGCACTCACCTGTAGTGTTATAATATTTATCGGGTGTATATTAAATTTAATAAATTGATAATCATGTAGATGAATAAGATTCGGCTGGGATGGGATAAATATTCTAAAGCTTTAGCCAGAGTGTCCATCTTCATTCTGGTAGTTTTGCTCGTCATCGGATTGGTTATTGTTCCCTGGATGGCATCCTCAGCCCAGATGATCACCCAGCTAGTGTCCAATCCGCATTTGCCGATCATCTTGAAGAATGTGAATTTTGGACCGACCGGTACACAACCCACACCCACTATCACAGGCACCGCTGGACCATCACCGACCCACACCCTTATACCCTCACCCACTGTAACAGGTACACTACAACCGAGTGGTGTAATAACCATCGCTGTAACGGGTTCGCCCGCCAAAGTGGGTCAGAATCTCACCTTTACCATCAAAGTCACAAATAGTGGTACCGGACCGACCAAGAACAATGTTGTAGCCGACACATTTGAAACTTATCTCGATCTGCTCACTGTGACCTCCACTCAGGGTTCAATTTCAAAGGGGACCCGTGCTTTTAGCATT
>JBGPBQ010000033.1:0-20847 GCA_041481345.1 Anaerolineae bacterium | reverse complement strand
CCGGTCTGAACCAGGTAATCCTTGTTGCGCTTGAAGAGGAATTGGGCGCGCAGGCCCTGCTCGAGGAAGCCCATCAGGCGCTCCTGCTCGGGGGTAACATCCTCCGGGCGGTCGGGGTCGCGCAGGGCGACGCCGAGCAGCTCCTCGACGTGAATCTCGCCGATCTCGGTGAGGGTGATATTGCGATCGCGCTCATTGAGCTCGTAGTCCTCAGGGTGCAGCTGGCGCACCACCTGAGCCAGGCGCATATACCATTCGGCATCGTCCTGGGCGGGCCCGGAGATGATCAGCGGAGTGCGGGCTTCATCGATGAGGATGTTGTCCACCTCGTCCACGATGGCGTAATAGTGGCCGCGCTGGACCCGCTCCTCCATGGTCATGGTCATGTTATCGCGCAAGTAGTCAAAGCCGAACTCAGAGTTGATGCCGTAGGTGATGTCGGCGGCGTAGGCCTCACGGCGGTCTACCAGGCGCAGCTGGTGCTGGTCTTCATGCGGAGAGGTCTTCTCCAGGTCAACGATGAAGGCTTTCTTGCCATTCTCCGTGCGGCCAGCCATCTGGAGCACACCCACGCTGAGTCCGAGGGCGTTGTAAATGGGCGCCATCCAGCGGGCGTCTCGGCGTGCCAGGTAGTCGTTCACCGTCACCAGGTGGGTGCCCTTCCCGGTGAGAGCATTCAGGTAAAGCGGCAGGGTAGCCACGAGAGTCTTGCCTTCACCGGTGCGCATCTCAGCGATCTTGCCCTGGTGCAGAGCAATCCCACCGATAAGCTGGACGTCGTAATGGCGCTGACCATTGGTGCGCTTGCTGGCTTCGCGTACAGACGCGAAGGCTTCAGGCAGCAGGTCATCCAGGGTCTCGCCAGCCGCCAGGCGTGTGCGGAATTCAACCGTCTTGGCCAGAAGCTCTTCAGAGCTCAGCGCCTCGAACTCAGGCTCCTGACTGTTGATCTGGTCAACAATCTCATTGGATTTATTGAGGGCTCTCTTGTTAGGGTCACCACCGAAGATGGTAACAAATTTCTTGAGCATAATTACCCTTTCTGCGGGGGGATTATAGCATAGTTAGTTTAAGGAAATTTGAGAGCGGTGAGTGTTGGTGATGGAGCAAGTGTAGACCTTTTCCTTCCCCCACGGTCGGACAGTTGTAAATTATCTAGAATGAAAGCTGCTTTGCGCCAGATTGCTCGTTCAGGCTGCTGATGGAGCTGGCATCAACCAGGCGGCCATCCCCCAGGATATGCCAAATGGTCACATCGGGGTGTCTCTCCAGCAGGTACCTGGCGATGAGATGGTGGCGGTGGCAGAGGGCGGGGTCCTTCTCAGCGCATAGGATGCAAGGGGTTTGCTGACCTGCCAGCTCGAGTAAGCGGTGGATGCCCTCGACAAACCAGGGTCGCTGCATCACTTCTGTATAGCTGACCTCATGCAGGTAATCTTCCGGTTTATGAGGGATGGTGTGGTGTATATAACACGAAGGATCTTTCGGTCGCCCACCCAGTGCGTCACCTTCCCAGGTATAGCCTATGCTGTGCTCCAGTAGCACCTGCTGCAGGGCAGTCTTGTTGAATTGAGGATGGAAGCGGCTGTAGGGCGTGCTGCGCACGTCCACCAGATGCTTGATCCCATGTTCTGTCAGCAGCCGGATAAATTCGTCCACCGGATGGCTGCTGTGACCGATGGTGTAGAGCTCCATGCGGCAGTCTAAATTCCCACCAGGGCCACGGCAGCCTGGAAGGCGAGATAGGCTGAGAGCATATCCTCAGACGTGAAGGTCAAGCGCCTGCCATCCAGGCGTTTGGAGCTGGGCAGAAGCGATGCCTGGTCGGCCTGGTCGGAGGAGTTGAAGTCGATGGTGACGTGTACGGGTGTGGAGAGGACGAACGGTTTGGGTGCCTCCCCTGCTTGCAGGCGCTTGATAGCCTGGCTGGCAGCATTTTGGATAAGCTCTTCGGTGATCAGCGGCGGAAGACACTTGGCAGCCATCCGGCTAACGGCGGTCTTCACCACCACCGTCTCAATCGGACCGAGCAGCTCGGAGGCCTGGGCACAGGCGGTCTGGTCACCGGTGAGCATGAGCACCGGGACGTTAAAATGACCTGCCAACGCACCATTCAAACCATATTCACCCACCAGGATGTCATTCAGCCACAGGTTAGCCACTCTGAGGCTGGACCAGGTGTGATCGAGGATGGCGTTCTGCGAGCCAGCCCGGGCATGATAGCCGATAAAGATGAGCCCATCGATCCCCTGGTCAATCCCCTGGACCATGGCCAGAGGAGAGTAGTCTCCGCTGATCAGGTGGGCGCACGGGTCAAGGTCTTCGAGCAGGATGTTGGTGCCACGTCGTGTCCATCGGTGACGAGGATGTTTTTCTCTCCGGTGGCACACACACCGCGTATGGCGGCGTTGACATCACCGGTCATCAAACGGCGGAAACGTGGATATTCGGTGTGGCGTGGGTCAACCTGGTCCCAGTTGGTCACACCGGTGATGCCTTCCATATCGGCAGCGATGAGTATTTTCATAGTAAATTTACTCCTTGGTTATTTATTGAGGTGATAAGGACGTCGATGATGATACGCTGGAAGACGAGGCTGGGAAAAGGTGAGCGAATCAGTGCTTTTATTAAGCTCGATCGCATAAAGACCTTATTAATCCTGACCTATGCATAGTATATCCCACTCCGACCAAGAGCGGCGCGGGAAACCAGCGATAATTTAATGATGATGTGTCCCATGCTATAATCACAAACATTCCAACTCACGATTTTACGGAGGACCCGATGGCTGGCAGTGGATTATTTCCATTTACTGAAGAGCATGAAAGCATTCGACTGGCGGCTCGAAACTTTGCACAAAAGGAAATCGCTCCGGTAGCAGCAGAGTTTGACGAGAGCGGTGAATTTCCATCCAAGACGATCAAGAAGATGGGAGAAATGGGCTTCATGGGGATTGAAGTTCCCGAAGAATATGGCGGAGCAGGGATGGACACCCTGGCGTATGTGCTGGCACTCGAGGAAATCTGCAAGGTGGATGCAGCCCACGGCACCATCATGTCGGTTAATAACAGCTTATTTTGCAATGGCATCTTGAAGTTTGGGACGGAAGCTCAGAAGCAAAAGTATGTGACAGCGGTCGCTTCGGGAAAGTCGATCGGTGCCTATTCCCTGACTGAACCGATGTCAGGCTCGGATGCAGGGACGATGCGCAGCCGGGCGGTCAGAGATGGGGAAGTTTATGTCATCAACGGACGCAAGTCGTGGGTGACGAGTGGACCCGTGGCGGATTATGTGGTGCTGTTCACCATGACCGACCCGGAGAAGAAGCATCGCGGGATCACTGCATTCCTGATCGATGCCAACAATACAGGATTTGTGCGCGGGAAGAAGGAACCCAAGCTGGGAATCCGCGCTTCCGCGACGAGCGAGATCTTATTCGAGGATTACCGCTGCCCGCTGGAAGATCGGCTGGGTGAAGATGGAGATGGGTTCAAGATTGCCATGGCAGTTTTGGATGCAGGGCGGATTGGTATTGCAGCCCAGGCATTGGGGATTGCTGAAGCGGCATATGAAGCCAGCGTGACATACGCCAAGGAGCGTGAGGCGTTTGGCGCCAAGATCGGTGAGTTCCAGGGCATCTCGTTCAAGATTGCCGATATGAAGACCCGCATCGAAGCTTCACGCCTGCTGGTATATAACGCAGCCCTGGCGAAGGAACGCGCCAAGACAACGGGTGAGCGTTTTACGCGCGAAGCCGCCATGGCAAAGCTGTTCGCCTCGGAGACGGCGATGTTCGTTGCCCATACGGCTGTGCAGATCCACGGTGGGATGGGTTACAGTAAGGAGCTGCCTGTGGAGCGCTACTTCAGGGATGCTAAGATTACCGAAATATACGAGGGTACAAGTGAAATCCAACGCCTGGTCATATCAAGGATGGAGCTTGGACTCCGATAGCTTTGGATAGGGATTCTGGGATAAAAAAGAACAGATTTCGACCAATCTGTACCTCATCATAAGAGTGAGGTAATCTGATTCGAACACTTGAAGCATCTATGGCATCTAACCCGGCAACTATCGTATTATTCTCACTTCTGGTATCCGGGCTGAGTTGCTGCAGCGTGGATCCTTGAAGTATCAGCCCGAGGACACTGAGATCCAAAATAATGAATTTTATCGGCCAGGCTACAGACGGCGCATTCCGCTGGGTGATATGCATCGAGAACCCTGCTCGATTGCCAGTGACCGGTTGAGATAGCTGTGTGGAGGTAATGATGAAAGCGGTGTTATTTCATACACACGGGGGACCCGATGTGCTTGAATATACAGACTTCCCTACGCCTGTGCCTGGAGAGGGCCAAGTGTTGGTAAAACTGCAGGCAGCCGCGCTCAATCGAGTGGATATCTGGACCCGCGATGGCTGGCCTGGGATTAAACTCGAATACCCGCACATCCTTGGAGCCGATGGAGCCGGGACGGTGGCAGCTGTGGGTGCGTGTGTAAGTGACTGGAAAATCGGTGACAGAGTGGTGATCAATTCAAACCTTGGCTGCGGTCACTGCCCAGCCTGCATCGCGGGGCAGGATAACCAATGCCGCGATTGGCATTTGTTAGGCGAGACGGTGCGCGGTACGTATGCACAATATGTGGCTGTGCCTGCCACCAACCTATACCCGATTCCAGCTGATTTCGAGGTCCACAAAGCGGCTGCGGCAGCGCTGGCATTCCATACTGCCTGGCATTCACTCATCATCCGCGGAGGGTTGCGGCCGGGCGAAAGTGTGCTGGTGGTGGGGGCTTCGGGTGGCGTGAATAGCGCCAGCATACAGATTGCAAAGCTGGCAGGAGCGACAGTATATGTGATTGGCTCTAACCCCGAAAAACTCAAACTGGCGGAATCTTTAGGAGCAGATTATCTCATCGACCGTTCGAAGGAAGAGAACTGGTCAAAAACAGTCTACAGCCTGACGGCAAAGCGCGGGGTGGATGTGGTGGTGGATAATGTGGGGACCACTTTCCCACTAAGCTTCCGTGCGGCTGCCAAAGGAGGGCGTATCCTGACGGTTGGCAATTCAGGTGGAGCAAAATTTGAGATCGATAACCGGCAGATATTCGGCAAGCACCTGTCGGTGCTTGGCTCATCCATGGGGACGCGGGCGGATTTTGCCACCGTGATGGCTTTGATCTTTGCAGGTAAACTTAAGCCAGTAATGGACCGCGATTACGCGTTGAACGATGTACGGGCTGCACAGGAACGCCTAGCGCAGGGTAAGCAGCTTGGGAAAATAACCTTAACCATTGAGTAAATGATGTTGGGTCGACCTGATATGAACAGCTCGCAGACTCCTTATGAACCAGGACCCCAGGTGGAGGGTCGCCCTCTGATTAACAAACGTCCATGGAGCGTAACCTTGCTGGCAGCGGGGGTGTTAATCATCACGGTTATCAACCTTGTACGGTTAGGGTTGAGCATAAGATATTGGAGTTTTCTAAGTTCCCGGTCGGGAATCTCCCCAATTTATCTTGCTTTGACCGGTTTGATTTGGAGCGCGGCAGGTCTATCGTTATTATGGGGGTTGTGGAGGGCAAAAAAATGGGCGCCCAAGCTGATGCAAGCGATTGGGCTTACATATGCACTGTATTACTGGCTGGACCACATTTTTTTAATGGACCATCCAGTCAGTGGAGCGACAGATGCCATCCGAGAAGTGCTCCCGATAAACTGGCAGTTCTCTGCCGGATTGACCGTAATCAGCCTGGTTTTCATGGTCTGGACGCTGGGTCGAACGAAAGTAAAAGCCTATTTTAACGTGGCTGAAACCGAAGCTGGTGAAAGTCAGGTAGACAATTCTGAGCAAGGATGATTTTTTAGTGTCGGTGATTGGACAGGATGAAAAACAGATCTAAATACATCTACAGCTGTGGGAGAGGCATATGACTGATGATCCAAAAATAAAACGGCTGAGAGAGACAAAAGCAAAGGGACGTCTCGGGGGTGGCGTTGAGCGGATAAAAGCCCAACACGACCGAGGCCGTTTGACAGCCCGGGAACGGATTGACTTACTGCTGGATAAAGGCTCATTTCGCGAGGTGGATTCATTTGTAACCCACCGTACTAATGATTTTAACCTTGACCGGCAGAAGTATCTCGGAGACAGCGTGGTCACCGGCTGGGGAACGATTGAAGGAAGGCTGGTTTATATCTTCTCGCAGGATTTCACCGTGTTTGGCGGCAGCCTGGGTGAAGTGCACGCCGAGAAGATCTGCAAAATCATGGACATGGCACTAAAAAATGGGGCTCCGGTGATTGGCCTGGACGATTCGGGTGGGGCACGCATCCAGGAGGGAGTGGTATCACTGGGAGGATATGCGGATATCTTCCTGCGCAACACCCTGGTTTCCGGCGTCATCCCGCAGATCAGCGTGATCATGGGTCCATGTGCAGGCGGAGCGGTGTACTCACCGGCGCTGACAGATTTCATCATCATGGTACGTAAATCATCCTACATGTTCATCACCGGACCGGATGTAGTCAAAGCAGTGACGCATGAAGAGGTCACGTTCGAAGAGTTGGGAGGAGCGGATGTGCATTCTGAAATTTCAGGCGTGTGTCATCTGGCATCGGATTCTGAACCCGACGCGCTTTACCTGATCCGCAAGCTGCTCTCATACATCCCGCAGAATAACATGGAAGACCCACCATTTCTGAGCATCGATGATGACCCTCTGCGCATGGATGAAAGGTTAAACACGATTATCCCGGAGGATCCCAGCAAGCCGTATGACATTAAAGATGCCATCCGCATGGTGGTGGATGGCAGCATCTTTTTTGAGATCCAGGAAGCTTATGCACAGAACATCGTGATCGGGTTCGCCCGGCTGGGTGGCCACAGCGTGGGAATCGTAGCGAACCAGCCGATGGTTTTGGCAGGCGTATTAGATATCAAATCATCAGAAAAGGCAGCCCGCTTTGTGCGCTTCTGCGACGCGTTCAATATTCCGATCATCACATTCGTGGATGTCCCGGGCTTCCTACCGGGTACCGCTCAGGAGCACGGAGGCATCATCCGCGCAGGCTCAAAATTATTGTACGCCTACTGTGAAGCTACGGTGCCGAAGATAACCGTGATCACCCGCAAGGCGTATGGCGGCGCATATGACGTGATGAGCAGCAAGCACGTGCGGGGAGACGTGAACCTGGCCTGGCCGTCGGCTGAGATCGCCGTGATGGGACCGGATGGTGCGGTGAATATCATCTTCCGTAAGGAGCTCTCGCAGGCGGAAGACCCGGATAAAAAGAAGGAAGAGCTCGTCGAAGATTACCGGGAAAAATTTGCCAACCCTTATATTGCAGCCTCGCGGGGATATATCGATGATGTCATCGAACCGTGGGAGACACGCCAACGGCTGATCAATGCGCTGGAAATGCTATCCAACAAACGCGATTCCAACCCGCCAAAAAAACACGGTTGTATCCCATTATGAAAATTGAACCGAGATCGATCGTTATTACCGGCAGCACACGCGGAATCGGCTACAGCCTGGCAGAAGCATTCCTGCAGCGCGGGTGTGCGGTTACCATTAGCGGGCGCACCCAGGAGGCTGTGGATGATGCGGTCGCAAAGCTTGGAAAAAAGCACAAGCATGAACTGATCTATGGAGTGCCGTGTGATGTTACCGATTGCGTTCAGGTGGAGCGGTTGTGGGAGAGCGCAAGAAACCATTTCGGCGGGATCGATATCTGGATCAACAATGCCGGGATGGCAGTACCTATGATGAAGTTTTGGGAGCTAACACCCGAGCGATACGATGAAGTGGTCCGAACCAACGTGATTGGAACCATGTACGGCACTAGAGCCGCCATGACAGGGATGCTGGCGCAGGGTTATGGTGCACTCTATAATTTGGAGGGATTTGGTGCACGTGGAAACAGAATGCAAGGGATGACACTCTACGGCAGCACCAAGGCAGGCGTGCATTTTATCAACCAGTCGCTGGCACAGGAGACCGAAGGTACGCCCGTGATTACCGGGGCGATCGCGCCGGGGATGGTGATCACTGACATGATCACGCGGCAGTTCGAAGGGCGCGAGGCAGAGCTAGAAAAATCCAAGCGGATATTAAATATCATCGCCGAGAGGGCAGAGACAGTTGCTCCAGTACTTGCAGATAAAATCTTGAAAAATCAAAAGAACGGCATAACCATCGCTTATTCATCCAGTGCGCGGATGATGATAAAGTTTCTGATTGCGCCTTTCAATAAGCGCGACCTTTTCGCATGACAATTATTCTGATCTATTTTATGCTGGTGTAAGGTTATGATGGAAATCAACGGACATAATCTTAATGTAGAGCTATTTGGTCCAGAAAATGGTCCAAGTGTTGTGCTGCTACACCACGGGTTGGGTTCAGTTAAGGCATGGAGGGAGCAGATACCAGCACTGATAGATGCCGGGTACCATGTCGTCGCATATGACCGCTGGGGATATGGAGGCTCAGATGCCAGGGCAGGGTTGGACCTGCCAACTTTTGATACTGACATCAATGATCTCCACAATATGCTCGAGCAGCTGAGTGTACGTCAAACAGCTCTGGTGGGTCACAGCGATGGCGGCACTATCGCGCTGTATTATGCTGCCCAGTATCCCGAGCAGGTGACTTGCCTGGTGAGCGTGGCAGCGCATATTTACGTTGAGCCAAAGATGGAACCGGGTATATTGGGTATTCAGCGGGCATTTGAGTGTGACGAACACTTCCGTAAGGGTCTGCGTTACGCCCATGGAACGAAGTATGAGGCCGTGTTTCACAACTGGTTCGATGGTTGGCACCGGGTTGAATCCCTGTGCTGGGATATGCGCCCAATATTAAGCCAGCTGAGATGCCCGGTGCTGGTCGTGCAGGGTGAAGCAGATGAGCATGCCACGCCGCAGCATGCCAAGGATATCGCGCAGGCGATTCCACGAGCCGAATTGTGGCTCATTCCCGGCAGCGGGCACATGCTGCCCCAAGAGGATACCAACATATTCAACTCAAGATTGTTGCAATTCCTTAAACAGCCTGAATCGATTGAACGATGACTGGACAGGTAATCTTGCAGGTGGAGCAATGGTATGTTTAATAAAGTATTGATCGCCAACCGGGGAGAGATTGCGGTACGCATTATCCGAGCGTGCCGTGAGCTC
This sequence comes from Anaerolineae bacterium, assembly GCA_041481345.1. Lineage (GTDB taxonomy): Bacteria > Chloroflexota > Anaerolineae > Anaerolineales > UBA4823 > FEB-25. The sequence continues at coordinate 11,668 of JBGPBQ010000033.1, read as the reverse complement.
GGCCTTGGAACCGTGGCAGTTTTCTCAGATGCTGACCGCCAGGCATTACACGTACGTTATGCCGATGAAGCATACCGCCTGGGACCGGCGCCCTCACGCGACTCGTATCTGCGGATTGACAAGATCATTGATATCGCTCGTAAGTGCGGGGCGAAAGCGATTCACCCTGGCTATGGCTTTCTGGCCGAACGGGCGGAATTCGCGGAAGCCTGCCAGGACGCGGGGCTGGCGTTCATCGGCCCCCACCCATCGGCCATCGCGGCCATGGGTGATAAAGCGGTGGCACGCGCCACGGTTTCACGGGCAGGCGTGAAGGTGGTACCTGGCACGGAAGGGGAGGGATCGCTGAGCGATGAAGAGCTTCTGGCGGTGGCGCCTTCCATTGGGTTCCCACTGCTGGTGAAGGCCACCGCGGGTGGCGGCGGCAAAGGAATGCGTGAGGTAGAACGCCTGGAAGATATGCCCATCCTGCTCAACGCCGCCAGGCGCGAGGCGGAGGCCTCCTTCGGTGACGGAAACGTCTATCTGGAGAAGCTGGTGGAGGGGGCACGGCACATTGAAATACAGATCCTGGCTGATGGGCAGGATAATGTGATCCATCTGGGGGAACGTGAATGTTCCATTCAACGCCGTCACCAAAAGCTGCTGGAGGAAAGTCCATCTCCTTTCGTAGGTGAAGATGAGGAGTTCCGCCAGGAATTAGGAGTCGTCGCAGTGAGGGCTGCCCAGTCAGTGAATTACGTCAACGCGGGCACGATTGAGTTCCTGGTGGATAAGGACAAGAACTTCTATTTCCTGGAGATGAATACCCGGTTGCAGGTGGAGCATCCGGTCACAGAGATGGTCACCGGCATCGATATCGTCAAAGAACAGATCCGAATTGCACGCGGTCGATGCTTACGCCACCGGCAAGAAGATATCCACGCCAAAGGCTGGGCAATTGAATGCCGCATCAATGCTGAAGACCCATACAACAACTTCATCCCATCCACGGGGCGCATCACGCATACCCTGCTTCCGACAGGACCCGGGGTGAGAGTGGACACAGGGGTGTACATCGGTTTTGAGGTTTCCCCCTATTATGATTCACTGATCTCAAAACTGATCGTATGGGGCGATACGCGGGGTGAAGCCATCCTACGGATGCGCAGGGCATTGGAAGAGTATAAGATCCTGGGAGTCCATAGCAACATCCCCTTTCACCAGCGGCTGATGGATTCGCACCGGTTCATGGGCGGACAGTACGATACACGCTTTGTGGAGGAGCGCTTTTCCATCGAGGAGGCGGAAGAAGGGAAGGAAGTACGTCCCGACATTGCCGCCATTTTAGCGACGCTGGTAGCGCACCGCCAGACGGAACGCGCCGCTCATGTGATCCAGCGCAACGAGCGCGACACCAGCAACTGGAAATGGCTGAGCCGGTGGGAAAGGCTGAGGAGATAGCCATGAAATACGTGACTACGATTGAAGGGCGCGAGTACCTGATTGACATCCTCGACGAGCACCAGGTGAGTGTTGATGGAGTCATTCACCAGGTTGATTTCATGGCGGTCGGTGACCAGCAAGTCTATTCCCTGTTAGTAAATGGAACATCCGTCGATGCGAATGTTTATTTAAATGATGATACCTGGCAGGTATTATTCCAGGGCACTCTATACTCAGCATCTGTGGAAGATGAACGTGAAAAGCGATTGCGAGCGGCTCTCGGCGGAAGGGTGGCAGAACATGAGGATTATCACCTTAAAGCCCCCATGCCGGGTATGGTCATCTCCATACCGGTAAATGAGGGTCAAACAATCCACAAAGGTGATGTGTTGGCGGTACTCGAGTCCATGAAGATGCAAAATGAGCTCCGCTCTCCCAGGGATGGGAAAGTGATCAGGGTGCGGATCAAGCCGGGTGAGCGAGTGGAACAGAAGGAGACCATCCTCAGCGTTGTATAGGTGTTAGCAATCCAAGAGGTGTGATGAATATTGAGGGAACTGAACTGGAAGTGAAGTTTTTCATCTCCAGACGAAATGAATTGGAGATGAAGTTGGAAAAAATGGGGCAGGTGATCGCGCCGCGTGTGTATGAGGTCAACCTGCGGTTTGATACCCCCGACCGGTCTCTGACTGCGGCTGGGAAAGTACTGCGATTACGGCAGGATACCAAATCAAGGGTGACTTTTAAGGGGGTAGGAAGGCTGGAGGGTGGAGCACACCTGCGCCAAGAGCTGGAATTCACCGTTTCGGATTTTGACACTGCCAGGGCGCTGTTCGAAGCTCTCGGTTACCAGGTTTATACCATCTACGAAAAGTATCGTACGACTTATCAGCTGGGAAATGTTGAAGTGGTGGTGGATGAGCTGCCGACCGGTGAATTCCTGGAAATCGAAGGACTGGATAGTGAGAGTATCCATCGCGCGGCTCAGCAGCTTGGGCTAAACTGGGATGCCGGCATTATGGAGAGCTACACCGTGTTATTCGAGCGACTTAAAGTGCGATTGGGGCTCAATTTCAGAGACCTGAGCTTTGAGAATTTTAAAGGGATGGAGATTACCCCGGAATTGATGGGAGTACTGATCGCTGATAAGTGACCGAATTGGCAATCATAAATCAGAGACCCGGCTGATACATCCAACCGGGTCTCGTTTTGAGATCAAGGAAATACTCGAGAGATCAGAGGCATGAATATGAAACGGTCGAGCTCCAAAATGCGACTCCAGCTGTCAGAACCGCAGGAATTTTTGACCATTACGCTGGCGGTAAACACTCCATAATCAGGATAAGTATGGACGGGGGCGGGTTCAGGGCTTTGAGTGCCATCACCGAAGTTCCATAAATAATCAACCGGCAGTGTGGAGGAGACTGTTGGCGAGAACGAGAAAGTTAACGGATCGATGACGTCGACACTCACACTCAGGATTACTGGTAATGGGCAGACAGCCGGATCAAGTGCGAAATCCTGCGTGACCGTTCCCGATATAAGCTCTATCCCGCTGACCGTCTGTGGGATATAGCCATCTGCTGAAGCTGTGGCAGTAACTATTCCGGGCGGTAGGGTGAAAGCATAGATGCCATCAGCATTGGTAAAGGTGAAGACTCCGGTATCTAGCAGAAGTTCTGCCCCTTGAATCGGCGTATTGGTTTCAGAATCTTTGACCTGTCCAGTGAGAGTCACTTCAGACTGCAGGGAGAAGTTTTGTACTGTAGTGTCGCTCCACAGCTGCAGATTTGGCACAACCTGTGGAAAATACCCCAGCATCGAGGCCGTGGCAGTATAGACACCGGCTTCAACCGTCAGGGTATAGGCACCTGAGCTATTAGTGGTGGTGGATACACCGTTATCAAGGGATACCACTGCCCCGGAAAGCGGGAAAAGGCTCTGGTCATCAATCACCTGACCTGTAAGGGTGACAGCCGTGGTGCTGTAAGTTCCCCTGGCTACAAAAATATCCTGCTGACCGTTTATGATAGTGGTATTCCAGGCTGCCATAACGGTATTTCCAACCGCATCCAAGCCCCAGTAATCGCCAGCAGCATTGCCACTGCCAGGGGGGAAACCGAGATTCAAGTCAAATGCCTGTTCACTGACCTGGGTATCCTCTTCCCAGGTATTGCCATCCGTAGTGGATGTATGATATCCATGCCACAATTCGTTGGTGGGGTCTGCGCGACGATCCAACCAGAAGGCATGCAGACGTCCATCCAAACTCATTGAAAATACCGGCGTTATATGGTCGCGATAGGCACCTGGGTCATCGTGGCTGAGACGGGCATGGGGGCTCCAGGTAGAACCGCCATCGGTTGAATGTACATAAAGCACATCCGTCTTACCATTAAAAATGCCGTTATCATCCGTCCACCCGACCCAGATATCATTGGGGTTGGTTGGATTAACAGCGGCTGTAATAATAGAGAAGAAGCGGAATTGGTCAAACCCGCCTCCATGGATGGGGCTATCAGGCTGTGAAGTAGCTACCACAGTGTATGGACCCGAGAAGCTTACCCCGCCATTAGAGGATTTTACATACTTGATATAACCATCCACCCCACCCCCCCAGCCATCCATGTAAAAAACATATACTGTACCATCAGGACCAACCACAGGATAAGGATATTCAGCTCCGTCAGGGGTAATATTTGAGTAATTCGCTGACCAAGTTAGCCCGCCATCTGTAGAGCGTTTGAACAGGATGCTTCCGTAAGCCCAGGCAACATACATATTGTGGTAATAAGGGCTGGCAGGATAATTATCTATCGCAAACCAATCCTTGTCATCCAAATTGCCTGGGGTCTGGTTATGGGTAATTTGAATCGATGGATTCAGCCAGGTGTTACCGTTATCATCTGTCCAGGTGAGGAAGATCCCGTGTCCGTTCCCACCCCCAGAGGCATCATATCCGAGAGCTTCAACGTATATACGGCCATCATCACGGGCAAAGGTCACAGGATCGCTCTGATTGGGGACATCTGCCGGAAGACCTGGGATCTGCAGCTGTAAATCCACTGGCCATGTGTAACCTCCATCCTGGGAAACATAGATCCAGACCTGTTTAACATCGTTGATCCGATAATCCTTCGCAACCGCTACGACTACATTGGGGTCGGTCCGGCTGATGGCTAGATGCGGTTCATGCTGCCCAAATTCAGTTGGGTCCGAGTTGGCTTTGGCGTTGAACAACCAGGTGATGGTCGGATCCTGGCTGGCGCTTTGAGCGAGCGCATCCATACGGACGCTTAACAAGAGCATTCCCAGGAATAATATGCCTGCCACCATCAAGGGAAAGGACAAAGTATGCATTCTCTTCAGCATCGGGTACCTCCAGGTATGGTTTTGGATTTAGTAGTTGTTTTCAAGGTGGATCCCAGGATTGTATCACACGGAGAACAGCCTGCCATTTTTCCAGGTGAGGTGCTCGACTTGAGCGCTTTCTCCCAGTAAGTCAGGGAGCATGCTTTCCAGGCGACGAGCATCCCCTGTCGTGGCATAGTGAACAAGCTGATGCAGGTTTCTGACCTGATCAGCCTCATTTTTTATATCCAGGGCGAGCAAGCTCCCAGCAACCAGCAATCTTTGCGCCTGGCGGGCCACAGCAGGGGCAGGATCAATGACGCGGACACCGGGGCCGGTGATCTGCTGGATCAGGGGAATGACGAACGGATAGTGGGTGCATCCCAACACCACGGTATCAATCCCTTGGTCGAGCATGGGTCGAAGGGCTTCTTCCAGGATGCGACGTGTCTCGGGCGATTCCAGAGCGCCACTCTCTATCTGGATCACCAGACCCGGGCATGTACTCTGTAGCAGCTTCACCCCCTGACCAAACCGCTCGACAACAGAGGCATACAGCTCCCCCTGGAAGGTAGCGGGGGTCGCCAGTATACCCACCATACGGCTGCGGGTGTATTCTACTGCAGGCTTGACGGCCGGTTCCATCCCGACAAAAGGTACCTCGGGGAACACCGAACGGAGATATTTCAGCGCAGCCGCCGAAGCCGCATTGCAGGCTACGACGATCAGCCTGGCACCCTGGTCCAGCAGGTAACGCGTAATGGCTTCAGAAAAATAACGAACTTCTTCCATGAGGCGGGGACCGTATGGGACGTGCGCCTGATCCGCCAGATAAAGCAACGGCTCCTCAGGCATCAGCTGGCGAATGGCACGCAGCACGGTTAAACCACCAATCCCAGAATCAAAAATACCGATCGGGCGCAAAGACTTAGTGTTCACTTTTACCTTGGTTGAGCATATCGATCATGCGTTTAATTCGAGCCTGCCGAGTTGGTTCGCGCTTGGCATCAGTGACCCACTTGACGTACTCCCTTTGATGGGTGTAAGAGAGACGACTGAAATATGCCTGAGCGGTTGGCTCTGCCTTCAATGCCTTCTGGATGTCTGCCGGGACTTCCACGATACGCTCTTCAAGGTCTTCTTCCAGCTCGACGGATACTTCATCACCGACAGATTTACCAATCTTTTCACGGATACCCTTTAGCACCAGCAGCATGTGATGTGGAGTGCCCATGCGGACGAGAGTGCCCCGGTATGGCTCGCCATTGATGGTCGCATTGATCTTGACCCTTTTTTTGCCAAACGTTTTCTCCACGTCGAAGGGGACAACTACAAATGCCCCGCCCCCATCACCCGCCTCAATAACCGCTCGGAATTGATATTTTTGATTCATATGCTTCCTTCGCTTTCTAATTTGAACCACTCGAACCGCATGCTTGAACAAACGCCTGGAACAGCCTAAACATAGAGGCATGCTCCTGCAGCTCTTCCGGATGCCATTGAACGGCTATTCCAAAAGGGTAATTCGGCAGCTCAAAAGCTTCAATGAGACCGTCGGGGGCAATTGCAGATATCTTCAGCTCCTGGGCGAGCCTATTCACACCCTGGTGGTGCAGGCTGTTCACCTCGGTAGAGGTAACTGCCAGGATTTGTGAAAGATAAGTATATGATTTTACGTAAACAGTGTGAGCCAGATAATTTCTGGGATGATCATGGTTATCATGCTGAATGTCACCAGGGAATTGCTCAGGCAGGTCTTCGTAGAGGCTGCCACCCAGGGCGATGTTGATCACCTGACAGCCGCGACAGATACCGAAGAACGGCTTGCCGAGGCGGATCAATACCTGCACAAGGTGGATCTCCACACGATCACGATCGGCATCCATCCTTTCGACTTTCTGGTGGGGTTGGTTACCGTATCGCCGGGGGTCAATATCATATCCTCCCGTGAAGAGGATGCCATCCAAGCGGTCCAGGAGTAGATCAAGATCGTCGTCGGAATAATTCAAAGGAATGAGGACGGGTAAACCGCCAGCATCAACGACAGATTTTGTGTAGGGTATATTTGTACCAAAAACAGGTCGACTGGATGGATGGGGCAGACGGGAGGTGGTGAGTCCGATCATTGGTTTAGGCATAAACACTCTCGTTATTTGTCGGAGCTGAATAAAAATATTCTGGGCTGATCAAATTTATATTAACCTGGTTATCTGTCAGATGTTGGATGTGACGGGGAGGTGAATGCCTGGACTGGACCATGCCAGTGGTCATTATTGAGATCATCTTCGCGGAAGTTATCATGGGTATAACGGTCGATGACCTTGCGCCAAAATGCGGTGGCTCCGAGGTTTTTCGTAATCTGAGCCACCTGCCAATTACCAGGGAACTGGTCAAAAATATAACGGGCTACGTACTCGCCCATTCCCTTATGGCGGTACTTCCGCAGGATGAAAAATTCGGCTATCACCCAGGCATCTTTAAGACCGGTGAGATAATTGTAGCGGGTCACGAGCACAAATCCTGCCAGGTGACCATTCACACGGACCAGAAAGGGGGAACGCTCTGGCTCAACCCAATAGTGGTCTAGATAAGGATAATCGTATAGACCCATTGGGCTGAGATCTGCCCCGTCGAACTCACTAAAATCATACTGGTACAGCTCCATCATCTGGCGCAGGATGGGGCGTTCAGCAACTGTAGCGGGACTAATTTCTACATCCCTGGTGAATACTGCGTTCAATTCATTTTCTGCCTGATCAATCCTATTTTTCATCTACTAGGATTTTTGGAAGGTTAAGTGACTTCATAAGCCACGTCGTTTTGAAGGCGCCGTCTCAGCTCACTGGCGTAATGTAGCCCCAACGTGGCAGCATGCTCCCTGGCCCAATCGGAGAGAGTGGTTTTACCGGTAGATGGGGATTGGGTATATAACAAGTTTTGCATCAAGCCTGTAATCTCATCCTGGGTGATCAGGACGTCGCCCATCAGCTTTCCGATAATCCAGCCAGACCAATAGCCGATGGTGGGAGAGACCGAGATGATCGGTCTGTTTTTACCGATGATCATCCCTATGGTGTGGACGAGCTCGCGGTAGGTAAAGGTTTCCGGTCCGATTGCATCGATGATCTGCTTCGCTTGTGCCTGCCCCTGGTTGACTGCCAATTCGGCGAGATCATCCACATAGATGGGCTGAAGACGATAACTTCCATCTCCAAAAACACCGAACACAGGCAGATGGCGTAAAGTCCAGGCGATATTATTGATTAGAATGTCTTCCTTGCCAAATAAAACTGCCGGACGCAGGATGGTGTAAGATAACCCCGACTCAACCAAACCGCGTTCCAAGCGGGCTTTTCCACTGAAGTAAGGCAGGGAGGATGATTCTGAAGGATTGGTGATGCTGATGTGAACCACACGCTGTATTCCAGCCTGTCTGGCAGCAGTGAACAAGCGCAGGCTGTTCTCAATGCCGGCGGCATGCGAAAAGTTTTTATAGTCAAAACGCACCCAATAGGTGTTGTAGAGCACCTCCGCCCCACGCAGTGAATCCGTCAGCTTTTCGAGATTGTCGAAATTGAACGGGAATGCTTGCACCTTCGTGCCGAATGGATTAGGACGATTTACGGAATTGGTCAATGTGCGGACGTTACGACCAAGCTCCAGCAACCTTGCGGTAATATATTTACCGGAATATCCAAACGCACCCGTGACGACATCGAATTCATTTGCAGACATGACTATCGACGCATCTTCTCAGCCGACAAACGCAGCTGGTCAAGGGTTTCGTGAGCAAGCACAAAGAGAGGCGAGAGGGGGTGGTCGCCAGACTTGAGGGTCACTTCTGCAGCTTCTGCAGAGAAGATACCAGAATAGGTGAAGCAAGAAAACCTCACCTGACCCACCGCGGGTAGGGGGAATTCAGTGGCAGATGCCATCTGCGACAGATGGTTTTCGGCCTGGACCACCAGTGCCTTGGACGCCTCGGCGACAGGTGCGTAATCACCACTTCCAAGCATGCCACCTCCAGTGCTGAAATACAAGCTGGTGGTGCCATCGGCCAGAGAAACGAGGGTCGCAATGCCAACGGCGTAACCAGTTTCCATCAGCACGCCCCAGACATGTGGGGCAGTGGTGGTTGGGGTCAAACCCAATTCAGCTGGCTCAAGGCGTAGGATGCGATCGCGAAGCTGTAGATAGGATTGAGCGGGTTCAGGTGAAGACGTGTCCATGCAGTTCTTATGCAGCGGTAAAGAAATCCACCAGGTGCCGGTTTACAGATTCTGAAGCATCATACTGCACCCAATGGCTTGAACTTTCGAAGAATATCAGTTTCCCTTCATCGCACAGGTCCAAACTGGGTTGAGCCAACTCACGCCCTAAGGCGATATCTTGAGCGCCCCAAAGGATCAGGGTTGGTACCTTGATGTGCATATCACCGCTCATATCGGGAGGCATCTGGAGGGCGGCCCGGTACCAGTTGAGCATGTTGGTGATGGCTCCCTTCCGCCACCAGGCCTGACGATATTTATCGATATCTTCTTTTGTAAAGGATCCGGGACTGCTGCCAGTCATGAGTGTCCTTACCAACAGTCCACAATCGTCATTTCGCAGGATCGCTTCTGGCAAGAAAGGGATTTGAAAGAAAAACATATACCAGCTCCGTCTGAGCTGCTCCATGCTATTGGTGAGGGTATGTACCATGACAGCTGGATGAGGTACATTGAGAATGGCGAGCTTATTCAAGCGATCGGGATATCTTAACGCCACCCACCAGGCTACCGCTGCCCCCCAATCATGACCTGCGAGGCAGCATTTTTCAACACCGGCGGCATCGATTAAGCCAATTACGTCATTTGCAAGCTCATCAAAACGATATGCAGCGGTACCCCTGGGTTTGTCACTCAGGTTGTATCCCCGTTGGTCGGGCGCCCACACACGGAAGCCGGCATCAGCCAAATGCTGAATTTGGCGGCGCCATCCATACCAATATTCGGGAAAACCGTGAAGCAAAATCACGAGTGAGCCGTAGCGTGAACCGCTTTGGGTTACATGCAGACGAATACCATTGGTTGGGAGGGTAACATGTTCCAAATTAGGTATATCCATGGGTACCTCTTTATCTTTGTGCCTCTCTGCTCATTCAGCAGAGCAGCTCTAACCTGGATAATCTCCGTTCCACAAGCGATATGATTGCTTAGTAAACATTAATCGACAATTATACGCCGGATATCTGGACGAAGAATATAATAATTATTCGTAACTATTATCTTATTCATGGTATATATATATACCGGAGGAACAAGATGAATAAAATGCTTACAGTTATAGTGCCAGTCTATAACGAGCAGGAATTGATTGCAGGATGTCTTGATTCTCTCCTGAACCAAACCCTGGATAGAGATAAATATGAAATTATTGTTATTGATAACAATTCGACAGATTTAACCACCAAGATTGCCCAGGAAAAAGGGGTGAGGGTGGAGAAAGAGCTTAAAAAAGGTTATGTGCATGCGATCCGCAGGGGGATAGACGTGAGTGAGACAGAGCTCATCGCTTTCACGGATGCCGATTGCCGCGTACCTCCAGATTGGATGGCAAAAATCCTGTCACATTTTAGCGGTGCAACGGAATTCGTTGGGGTGGGGGGAAAATTAGCTTTTTATGATCTCCATCCAGTTCTTGATAAAGCATTCCAAGCCGTTCTGTACTTCAACAAGGCGCTACCAGGAAATAATATGGCGGTCAGGCGCGAGGCAGTGACCCAGATTGGGGGGATCGACCCAGAGGTCAATTTAACGGTGGACTACTGGCTGACCCTGAAATTACGCAAAGTCGGGAAACTTAAAGTTGATAAAAGCCTGGTCGTAAATACTTCAGGAAGAAGGTTTAAGAGCTCATTTGACTCCAATGTAAAATACTTCATCAATGTGGTATCCATGCAGATTTCATCCAGGCCTTTATTCTATGACTTTCCTGATATCCGCGATTAAACGGGAAAGGTGTTTAAATGCTCAACGACATAGCTTATCATCTCATTATAAGCACCTTGGAAATCTTCATGTGGGATGGGGAATTGATTGGAGGGGAGAATCTGCAGGAGGGAGCAGGCGTCATCGTGGCCAACCACATGGGCGCAATCGGACCAGTAGGGCTTTGCTCCTCTCTGCCAATGCGCATTTACCCATGGGTGCAGGGGGATACAGTAGATAAAATTAAGGGTCCAGAGGCCGTACGCGTGGATTTTGTTGAAAAGATATTGCACCTCCATCCGCCCATAAGCAAGAAAATCGCTGAAGGCATTTGTAAAATATCCACACCGCTGCTTTTATCGATTGGCTGTATCCCAGTGCCTAATACCCATCAAGAGCAGGAGCAGACTTTTCAAACCAGCCTTGACCTGTTGGAACATGGTAAATATGTACTTATTGTGCCGGAGGATTCTGAGGGCATCCCAGACCCAATCACAGGGATCGGTCCGTTTAAGCGAGGCTTCTTACGTTTAGGGGAACAGTACTATCTTGAAACAGGTGCGCGCCTGCTATTTTATCCGGTTGCGATCCACGAAGAAGGTTTGGTCATCGTCGGAAAGCCGATTGCCTATAACCCACTCAATAATGCTAAGCAGGAGCGTCTCCGAATGATCAATTTGTTGGAGGAGACCGTAAAGATGATGTATCGAGAGGCTACTGAAAACTTTGCTCTTGAACCCATCTTTTTCAAGAGAAGAGCCTCTTAGCCAATATTTTATTGCCGTTTCAGCCAAGCTCGAAACCAGTTTGCCTGTTTATTCTAACTAGCTTATCAGGAAGCTTTGACCGGATGATCTCAGCCCGTTCGATCACCCGCCTGGCCCACTGCGTGCTTGGATCAGCAGCGGATAACAGCTCGATGG
>JBGPBQ010000032.1:0-20882 GCA_041481345.1 Anaerolineae bacterium | reverse complement strand
TCCCTCCTGGTGTTAAGGGAGGCGCGACCTTGGTAGTGCCTGATGTTCAGTTAAGGCCGGGAGATTATCCTTTATATTTTTGGTTGGGCGACAAATGGAAGAAGGAGTCAAATATCGATGTCTTGGATGAGGGAGGAATGTGTTTTGACCCCCAGGATTAATCAACGGCTCAGTAATTACATCCCTTCTGGGTTAAATTACCTCTCCGCATTTTATGCCCCTCTATATTTGAAGGATGAGCCTGCTAGCTCTACCCAAATATCACGAGATAATCATTTGCACAAAGATGTTTCGCTTCCTGCTAGAAGCTCCCGCTCTTTGCTGATTGCTGCCCACTGCCCTTCTTTCATTTGCTTTTCAACTCAATTGTCTCTATAATGATAGCAGTAAGTGAAGGAGGTGCATCATGTCTGCCAACAAGAAAAGCAGCCTTGTGCTGCTTGGCTTGTTTCTTGCAGTGGCGTTTGTATTGGGGGTCTTCGCAATCATGGATGCCTCGACTGCCAATGCAAGCCCGGGTGAGTTCCCCCCACCCACAACCAAATTTGTACCCAGCATTATCATTTCTCCCCGCGAGCTGGAGGCTGCGCTACACGTCGGTGAGCAAGTCACCCAAACGCTATGGATCACGAACACGGGTGATACTGAGCTCAGCTTCTCCATCTACGAAATAACCCGTTCGATGCGAACAACCGCCTCAATTATCCAACCGGCTGCTCTGCCGGTGATCGATCCCGAGCTGCAGTCACAGGTGAAAGCGCAGGGGAGCAGCTCGGTGATCATTTTACTGCGTGAAAAGCCAGACTTCTCAGCAACGAGCCTGATCCCTGATAAGGTCGCACGGCGCCAGTACGTCTATAGCCGCCTGCTCGAGACCGCTTCCCATAGCCAAAGATTGTTTAATCAGCTCGTCTCACAAGGTACCAATCCTAAGCGCCTGCTGATCGCTAATGCCATTGCAGCGACACTCAATACCTCGCAGCTGGCTGGTCTGGCAACCAACCCGCAAGTGCGGCAGATCACCAACAACCGCCAAGTTACGCTCACTCCTACCAACCCTTCCACGCTGATCAGTCCCCCGCTACCAGTCAGCCCACCTCTCCAGCCAGCCACTGTCGAGTGGAACATCGCTAAAATCCGTGCAGATGACGCCTGGTCAACTTTCGGGGTAACCGGCGAGGGGGCAGTGGTGGGCATTGTGGATACTGGGGTGCAGTATGACCATCCCGCGCTGGTCAATTCCTACCGCGGCAATCTGGGCGGGGGTAACTTTGATCACAACTACAACTGGTATGATTTTGTCAACCACCAGCCGGTGCCTTATGACCCCACCGGTCATGGCACCATGGGGGCTGGGATCATCAGTGGTGACGATGGGGCTGGGAATCAGATCGGAGTCGCCCCGGGTGCAAACTGGATCGCAGTGATTGCTTGCGATAATAATGGCTGTACTGACGTTGACCTGTTGGCTGCACTAGAATGGATGCTGGCTCCAACGGATCTAAATAATCAATATCCTGACCCTGCCAAAGCCCCAGACGTCGTGCTGGGCATGTGGGGTGGGGGAGGTTGCAATCCCTTCTATGAGCCCAGCCTGCAAGCGCTGCGTGCAGCAAATATCCTGCCCGTTTTCTCGCCCGGTGCAAACGGACCTAGCTGTTCTAGCATGGGTTCTCCGGCGGACCTTGCTGAAACTCTGACAGCGGGCGCCACCGATCAGAGTGATGTCATTGCTTCATTTTCCTCCCGCGGACCTGTCCTTTGTTCTCCCGGTTTGATCAAGCCTGACATGGTCGCCCCGGGTGTGAATATCCGCTCCAGCTTTAACAACCACGGCTACCAGGTGTGGAGTGGGACTTCCCTCTCAGCTGCTCATGCCGCGGGTGTAGCCGCGCTGGTTATCTCAGCAGACTCATCCCTGGGAGCGGATGAAGCGGCGAATATTCTTACATCCACCGCCCTATGCATCGATAATAATCAATGCGGAGGTGGGTCCTGCCCGGAACCCAATTATGTATATGGACACGGGCGCATCGATGCTTACCGGGCTGTATATGCCGCCTTGGGCAACCCTCCCACCATCGACCTGCCCTGGCTGAGTGAAGCGCCTATCAGTGCCACGCTCCAGGCTGGAGAAGGGATGCCGATAAATATCACCTTCGACTCGACTGGGCTTCAACCCAGCACCTATAAGGGTGCGCTCGGCATCCTCAGCAACGACCCCATCCAACCCTTCACCACCGTTTCTGTTACCATGAGCGTAACTCAGCAGCCTGGCCCGATGATCGTGATTGATCCAATATCCTTTTCCGTCAGCCTGCCGATGGATGGTGTGCACACCGACACCCTGACGATCAGCAACGCGGGGAGTGACATCCTCACTTACAGCCTGCATGAGATTACCGGATCAATGCAGCTGCTGTCCGCTCCTATAGTGCTCAACGTTCCAAATGTAATCCCGCCAGGTGCTCCAGCTCAGGTGGATGCAGAGGTGCCTTCGCAGCTGCTCTTCCTGAACAAGAGCCGCCTGATCATCTATCTCCACGGTCAACCTGATTTTTCAGCAGCTTATCAAATTACTGACCGGGCGACCCGAGGAAAATACGTCTATGGACAGCTGCTTGCGCAGGCCAATCAAAGCAATGACCTTTACACCTGGCTGCTCACCCAGGGCACCAATCCCAGGCGGCTGCTGAGCGCCAATGCGATCGCCGCCAGCATTGATAAAGTCCAGCTTAAGACAGTGCTCAGCTTCCCACAAGTGAGACGGGTGGGGATAAATGCTTCAGTCCAAGTCATGCCAGCTGATCCAGGACTGGTTGAAAGCTGGCTGAACCTGCCATCGTTACCAGGAACACTGGAATGGAATATTGCCAAGATCGGCGCAGACCAGGTGTGGAGCACGTTTGGCATCCGCGGGCAGGGCGCGGTGGTGGGGGTGGTTGATACAGGTGTGATGCTCACCCATCCTGCCTTGAATGCCCAATACCGCGGCAACCTGGGGGACGGGAATTACGAGAACAATTACAACTGGTATGACCTGATCAACGGACAAACATTACCCTATGATGATAATGGCCATGGTACGTTTGGCATGGGGATTGCCGTCGGGTATGATGGCGGTGATAACCAGATCGGTGTGGCTCCAGGGGCACAGTGGGTGGCAGTTAAAGCCCTGGACGCTGGGGGCGGCACCTCGCTCGAGCAGCTACAGGCTGCCCTGGATTGGATGTTGGCACCCACCGACCTGAATGGAGCCAACCCCGATCCATCCAAAGCTCCTCAGGTGGTGCTGAATATGTGGCGCTGGATGGATTGCGGGAATAGCTTTGACCAGAATTTGGTTGCTCTGCGAGCCGCCAATATCCTGCCAGTTTTCGCACCCGGTAGTGAAGGACCTGGATGCGGCTTGGTTGCCTACCCCGCGGCTAATCCAAATGCACTCTCAGCTGGGTCGACGGATATCAATGATGTGGTTAGTGGCTTTTCCGCTAGAGGTCCTTCCTGCTACGATGGAGGAATTAAACCAGATGTGGTCGCGCCGGGGGTAGAGGTCCGCTCGAGTACCATTGATGGCAGTTATCAGGTATGGAGCGGCACATCCTTCTCCACCGCCCATCTGGCCGGTGCAGCTGCCCTGCTCTTCTCCGCCAAACCGGACCTCACAGTAGACCAGCTCGAGCAAACCCTGTTCGATACCGCCGTCTGCTATGATGAATCCAGTTACTGCGGTGGAGAAACCTGCCCAGGCCCGAATAACACTTACGGTCATGGTCGCATAGATGTTTATGGAGCGGTCGTAGCCGTGATGGGTCAACCGTTCGACCTGCCCTGGCTGGATGAGATCCCCACCAGCGGGAGCTTGAACCCAGGTGAGAGTAGCAGCATAGCGATCATGTTCAATGCGGCCGGGTTGCAGCCTGGCACATATACCGGCGGGATCGCCGTCGAATCCAACGACCCGCTGGCACCTCTCACCATCCTGCCGGTAACCTTGACCGTCACTGCACCCTGCCAACCAATAGTAGATTTGACAGCTGTTTTCACTCCACTAAACCCAGCGGTGGGTGAGGTGGTCACTTTTACAGCCAGTGCCAGTGGCACATTCCCGATTATTTTCACCTGGGACTTCCTGGACGGATCACCTTCTACCGGACCTGTGGTGACCCATGTGTTCGAAACTCCTGGCTCGCATTTTGTGGGGTTGTTGGCTGAGAATGCCTGCGATCTGAAAACAGTCGACCTGGCAGTGCCAGTGGAGGCCGTCCTGCAGCGCGTCCTGCTGCCACTGGTGGGCAGATGACTAGTAAGTCCATGCGTGGGTGGGGTAAGTGCTTCAATATTTGGCAGCACACATCCCCACCGACATGGATGATGGAAATTGGGATAATTAAGCAGCCTCCCGAGAAAAGCTAGTCTCGGGAGGCTTGGGAGAAAATTAATGGTGATCGAAGCGGTAGATTGAGTACCCTCACCTCTAAAGATCCACTAAAAGTTGATTACTTGCCCACCATCTCCCCGTCTGGAGAGACCACAAACCAAACCCCGCCTACACCCTGCCCGCTGGTATCACCAAGCTTGGTGTCCTTAGCAAAATAATACAAGGGTATATGGTTGTAGGTGACGATGCGGGATCCATCCGCCAGCAGCGCTGAACCGAGCTTCGAATCGTCAGCACCCACGCCCAGCTTAGAACTGCCCTGAGTCAGCAAAGGTGGCCAGTTTGTGAGGCAATTGCCTTTGCAATTGCTTTGGTCAGGTCCATCTTTGGTAAAAGCATATAGGGTCATCCCCTTGCCATCCACCAGGATCTGACCCAGTTTAGCGTCTGTAGCAACCATGATGGTGGGTTCAGATAATCCTGCCGTTGGAGCAGCAGTCGGCGTTTCTTCACTTGGGGGTTCGACGATCTTTCCTGCGGGTGAGATTACATACCACACGCTGCCGACATCCTCACCCGAAGTTTGCCCTGGTGAGGCGTCCTTGATGAAAACATATAGAGGCATGTGGTTGTAAGTGACTACCTTTTCGCCCGTGGCAAGAGTTGCCACACTAACCAATGAAGCATCTACACCTGAGCCGACTTTAGGCTCAGCAGAAGTGAGTAGAAGCGGCCAATTGGTCAGGCAGCTGCCAGTGCAGTTGCTCTGGTCAGGTCCGTCTTTGGTGAATACATACAAGGTCATCCCCTTGCCATCCACCAGGATCTGACCCAACCTGGCGTCGGTGGCTACCATGATGCTGGGAACTGTCGCTGCTGCAGCGGGAGTGGCGGTTGGGGCACTCGAGCTGGCAGGTTTAACCGGCTTCCCATCTGGAGAGACCACGAACCAGACACTGCCTACATTTTCACCGGATATCTGACCTGGCTGAGTGTCCTGGAAGAAGTAGTAGAGTGGCATATGGTCATAGGTGATAACCTTTTCGCCATTGGGAAGTGCAGTAGAGCCTATCAGTGAGGCGTCCACTCCCGGACCTAGTTTAGGTGTGCCAGAAGAAACCAGAGGTGGCCAATTCGCCTGACATTTAGCATCACAGTTCACGGTGTCGGGAGCGTCTTTCGTGAAAACATACAGGGTCTTCCCATTTCCATCCACCAGGATCTTGCCTAATGATGGATCGGTGGCTACACCCAGAGTGATCGAAGCGGTATTGGATGCGGATTGAGTGGGTGTGACAGTCATTGCCGGTGCACAAGCTGCCAGGATCATCGTCATGGCCAGCAGCATACCGATCAAGCTTATCGGTCTTGCAATTATTCTGTTATTCAAATGGGTGTCCATCTATTGTTCCTCCTAATGAACATTTAGAAAAACATACGTATTCGGAGGAAAATTAGATGTATTTATAAAATATCAGTGGGGAATAGCTCCACCCAGTACCTTGGGGCCGGTTGGACCAGGACTACCCCCAAAGGGCTCAATCGTGATCCCAACCGAATCGAACTGAGCGAGCGGTTTTGGTGCCATAATTTCCAGAGATGCATAGCCATCCGGGTTAACCGAGAACACTCCCCCACTGATACGTTCTCCGTTATTTAATAACCAGACCTGATATTGCTGGCTGGAATCCAGCGTGGCTAATTTATCCACCACCAGGGTGCCATAATCGCCCGGCTGATTTATGATCAAAGTACCATTAGCACCGGGTGCATTTTGGGTATTTGCAAGCGCGATTACCTTCATGGGTGTGGTGGCTTGGTTATTGGCAAGATTCAGCTGGCGCAAGAGGAAAATGTTACCGATTGCCAGGAGCACAATGAAGGTCAGGCCGAGAGCAGGCAGCGGCATGCGTAAGAAACCCGCCAGTTTTTGCCAGGCTGTTGGTTGTTTGGCAGGCGCAGCTTCCAGACGACGTGAGTGGATCGCGCTCATTAAAACTTCTTTGACCCTGGGCGGTGGTGTGGTCTGTGCCAGGGCCAGGGGTAAATCATCCGCAACCTGCTGCAGGCGCGCTAATTCTTCCTGACAGGTTTGACAACCTGCCAGGTGTTCTGCCACCTGACCCGTTTCCTCATCCGTCAAAGCGTCTACCACATAGGCTGGCAGCAAATCCAAGACGTGATTAATAAGCTCTGCCGTCATTATCCATTGCTCCTATGCCATAATACGTAATAACCTGCCTGGTAGATTTCTACCCGAGTTGCTCATCCTGAAGTATTGTGCGCAGCTTTTGCATACCCAGGCGGATGCGGGTCTTGACCGTTCCCAATGGTTCACCGAGAGCATCAGCGATTTCTGGGTGTGTCAACCCCTGGAAAAAGGCCATACCGACAGCCTGTTTCTGTTCCGTGGGAAGCTGTGCCACCGCCCAGCGGATGCGCTGTGTGCGTTCTACCAGGTCCACCTCCCATTCGACATTTTGCCCATCCGGCAGGTCGACCATCTCGGCTTCCTGCCAGGTGACCTGCAGGTCTTCATGGTGAGACCTGAACTTACGAAATAAGTCTATCGAACGATGGCGAGAAATGCTGCTCAGCCAGGTGACCACCCTACCCTGCTCGGCGCTGTAGGTGCGAGCTTTCTCCCAAACGCGCTCAAACACATCCTGGGTCACTTCCTCCGCACGCCCTGGGTCTGAAAGGGTATTATACGCCACGCTGTATACCAGCCGGCTGTAGCGATCGTAGAGCTCACTCAGGGCGTTTTCTTGCGAGCGGGCAATCAAATGGAGAAGGGTTTCGTCGCTTAAGCGAGTGTAATCCATAGCTTGGTATGGTTAGAATAAGACATGTGGGGTTATTATCACCCCCAAGGTCAAGTGTAGTTTGGGCAGGTTGAAAAGTCAAGGGGTGATAGGAGCAGTCACGTCTGAAACTTGAACGCTGACTGCTGGGAGCTGCTTCCTCTCGGCTATAATTAGCATTATGCCACCTCCACTCACCCTAGACGCACATGCCCATATCGACCCTCGCCGCACTCCTGCGGAGCTGACGGAAGCGGGTGCGGTGCTTGCCATGAGCCTCTCGCTGGATGAAGCGGATAAAGTGGTACACCGAACAGAAACCCTGATCGCCTGGGGGGTGGGCTGCCACCCACGTAAACTGGCTGCCCAGCAAGCTTTCGACCCCGATCGGTTTGCTGCATTGGCAGAGCAGACCGCCATCATTGGGGAGGTCGGCCTGGACACGGCTTACGCGGTGCCGCTCAAGTTACAGATGAACACTTTCCGTAGTGCGCTGAGCTATGCCGTCCGGAACCCGCGCATCATCAGCATCCACAGCTTCCGAACGACCAGCCTGGTGTTGGAGGAGCTGCGCCGGACACCGGTCGCGGCGCCTATCCTGCATTGGTGGACCGGCAGCGCGGCCGAAACCCGCCAGGCAGTGGATTTAGGATGCTATTTCTCGGTCCATTCTGCGGTCGCCAGGCGGAGCATATTCCGCACCCAGGTACCGCTCGAGCGCCTGCTGGTAGAGAGCGACCACGGCTGGGCAGACCCTCCGGGAGCTATCCCACACCGGGTAATGTGGGTCGAATACCTGCTCTCGGCGCTGCTGCGGGTGGACGTGCGGGAGGTGCAAAAACTCGTCTGGCAGAATTTCAGCGAAATCGTGCGCCTGACCGGCACGCGGGATATGCTGCCGCGGGGATTAGTGGAAATGTTGGATTATGACAATTATAAATTTTCCACAAAGATGCGCTAAAACAACGCCCTCCGTCTCAAAGGTGCGTAAAAAAACACCCTCCGACACAAAGAATAATTAATAATATAAATTTCAGGAAATAGGTTGAAAAATTTGTCTGGGAGGAAAACAGGTAAGGAACATGATTGATAGGTACACTGGACATGTGGGTAAGAATGAATGATACTAAAGAGACAGGCTTCATTCATTATCAATATTCGCGCTGATATGTAGGTTTTTAGGGTATCGAAAAACTGAGCTATTATGGAAAACGTGATCCACACCATTGATGCTTCCAACGTTGACCGCTATGGTTTCTTCTGCTATAAGAGCAAACCCAAATCGACCGGCTACCGTCAAAAACGCGAGTGGCTGGAATCCTGCCTGGCGGAAGGTGTGCGGCTAAAGATCATTTACGAAGGCACGCGCTCAGCGGGTTTCACCGAATATGCACCAGTCGAGGCCACCTGGCGGGTAGTCCAGGCGACCGGCTACCTGGTAATCCACTGCATGTGGGTGGTGGGCAGCGGTAGGGACAAGGGGTATGGCACGCGCCTTTTGGAACAGGTGGTCAGCGAGGCACAAAATAAGGGGATGTATGGCCTGGCTGTTGTGACCAGCGCCAGCACCTTTCTGGCGAAGAAGGGGTTTTTCGTCCACCATGGTTTTGAGGTGGTGGACCAGGCGCCACCGTCCTTTGAGCTGTTAGCGATGCGCTTTGGCCAGGGGTCCATGCCCAGTTTTCCGCAGGATTGGGAGAGCAGGTTGCAGCGCATCCCACACGGGCTGGTGGTATATCATTCGGGGCAGTGCCCATACCATGCCATGTTCGTCAGCTCGCTGGGGAATGCTGCCAGTCAGATGGGAATCCCCTTCCAGACAGTGGAATTGAAAACCAGCTGGGAAGCACGCTCGCTCTCACCCTCAGCGTATGGAGTGTTCGGGGTGGTCTATGATGGCAAGCTGCTTTCCTACAGACCGATCGGCGGCAAAACTTTGCGTCAAATGCTGGAGACAACAAATGGATAAGTATTATAGGAAAGTGCCACCCGAGATGGGCGAAAAGTTCATGCACTTCAGGCAGGAACATCCGCTCACGCAGCGCGAGATCGATGGGATAACCTGGGAATATATACACTCGGGTGACCCGTCCGGGCAGCCGCTGCTGCTCCTGCCGGGTGGACTCGGCACAGCTGAATCAGCCTGGCGCATGATCTCCGGGCTCGATCACCGCCGATACACCATTGTCTGCCCGAGCTACCCCGCTGAAATCAGCACCATGACCGCCCTGGGGGATGGGATCGCCAAGATCCTCTCGCTGGAAGGCATCCAGACCACTTACCTGGTCGGTGGAGCTTATGGGTCCATGCTGGCGCAGGTTTTCATCCACCGCCACGCAGAAATGATTACCAGGCTGGTCTTGACGCATGCCTATCCACCCCAACCCAGCCGGGTGAAAAGTGTTGACCCGACGTTGCGCCTGTTCAAATGGGTGCCCCTGTTCATGGTCAAGAATATGCTTCGCACGCAGATGACCGGACGACTGCCACCCAACCCGCCTGCCGAGCTGCTGCTGATCGCGGCGCAGATACGAGAGACGCTGGACTCACAGCTGACCCGCCAGGCCGCCATGAGCACCTACTTCAGGATGGTGGATTTCGACAAGCAGAACTTCACCTACACTGATCTGGAAAGCTGGCAGGGCAAGACGCTGCTCATCCTGGCGGAGGATGACCCCACCACCACGGAGGAGCTGCGTAATGTGATGCTGGCACTGTATCCGGGCGCCAGCCTGCACCTGCTCAAAGGCAGCATCCAATCGACGGCGTTATTGGAGACTTCGGAATATATCAGGGTGATGGAAGCATTCTTCGAAGATCAAACCATTAGCAGCGCAGAGAATACAGAGAGCACTGAATGAGAAAAACGATCAACCGCAGATGCACGCAGATAGCTGTGGATCAATATTTTAATTAGCCACAGATGAACACAGGTAAACGCAGATAAGAAAATAATTTATATATATATACCAGATAAGGGGACAGATCAGTTTAGAAAAAAATTTCAAATTAAATGCAAGTGGTACAGATTTTTATGTCTAAATTATTAAAGTTGATTGTTTCCCTGTATTCTCAGTGGATTTAGCGGTAATATTTACTTAGCTCACGGCTGAAGGCTGCGGATATCGATCTGTGACTAGTAGTTATGGTGGAAAATCAATGACTGGGAGCTTGACGAGTCCTCTAAAGAGCCCAACCTATTCTGTTTTGGTCACCTTGCTAGCGTGAACAAATTTCCCCGCTTCGAAGCCCTGGAACTCAGCCAGCGCCAGGCTGATCATCTGAGCAAACTGAATCTCAAAGATGGGCAAGGCCGGTAACGGGCACACTGGCAGATTGAAAGGCGGTGAACCCTCACCCATCATAACCTGATCCACCAACCCCCCGTTGACTTCGATATCCTGTGCTAATTTGCGATTAAGCGCGGCAGTGGCATCTGCTCCCTGGTAAACCATCACCAATGTGCAAGGTGAGATGAGCTCGAGCGGGCCGTGGCGGAAGGCGGCACTGTTCATGCCCTCCGCGCCAAAACGAGCTGCTTCCTTGATGATCAAAGCTCCGGCGCAGGCGGCTGTCATTGAGCTGCCCCTGCCAAGCAGATACAGGTGCTCGATTCCACTTATTCTCTGGCGGAGTACTTCCACTGAACCCGGCCAGCCGGACCAGTAATCAGCCACTTTCTGCGGGGCATCTACCAGGGTGGTGAATTGGGTATGCTCACCGGTGAGCTGATCACCCAGCCAGGTGAGGGCGGCCAGGGCGGAGATGAACGTCTTGCACGAGACGGAGGCTTCCTCCCCGGCGCAGGTGATGACCGCAAAGGTGGCTTTTTCAGCCAATGTACTCCCGGGAGCGTTGGTCACCCCGATCAGGTCGACCCGCCCATGAGTGAGCTCAACCAGCTGCACCACCTCAGCGCTCTCACCTGACTGCGAAACCGCTACAATCAGGTTTGCCGGATCGACCAGCTGACGTGCATAATGGATCAGCTCAGCCGTCTCCAGCCGGATGACCCCCACCGGCAGATTGAATAGACGCAGCTGGAGAGGATACAGCCCATGATAGGATGAGCCCATGCCAGTCAGGATCACCCTGCGGTACCTGCCAGAGTTGAGAGCATCGGTCATAGGGGTAAGGGATGGAGCATCCATTAAGCTATCGAGGGTGGCTTGCAGCGCCCTGGGTTGGTCGAGCAGATCATTCAGGTAGGAGGCAGGCATAAGGGTGTCCGGAGACAGAATATTAGTAGTCTTGAAAGTATCGGAAGCTCATGATCAATTGCTGCCATAACGCTGGAGCCAAACGTAAGCAGCCCCGACCAATCCACTTTGCGCACCCAAGGCAGCCTGGACCAGGTGCACTTTCTCATGTGGGACCAACCCACAATTGTTCTGGATGGCCGCCCGGATTTCGTCTTTGAACAAGGGATAGGCCTGCATCAGGCCTCCACCCAGGGCGATACACTCGGGGATGTATAACGTAACCAGGTTAGCCAGACCGATGGCAAAATAGCGCGCTGTGCGTTGGACCGCAGCCAGGGCATTCTGATTTCCCTGCTCAGCCATGGCACAGATTTCGCGCGCAGTGAGGGGTTTTTCGTGTGGGTGCTGGGTTTGCATCCAGCGTTCCATGGCAGGTCCGCTCGATAGGCTTTCCCAGCAGCCATGTGCCCCGCAGAAACAAAACGGTCCCGAGGGGTCGATCACGTGGTGGCCGATTTCTGGGTGGGCAGAGCCCACCCCGCGATACAACTGACCATTGATCACCAGCCCCGCACCGATGCCTGTCCCGACCATAACCAGCAGGAAGTTGTGGGTGCCCCTGCCTGCACCCCAGGCCCATTCGCCCAGGGCAGCCGCATCCGCATCATTCTCAATCGCCACGCTCATCCCCACACGCGCGGAGAGCATCTTCACCAGGTTGGCACCTTCCCATCCGGGCATGAATTCGACGTTGCCGATGGTACCCAGCTCAGGGTAAACCGGACCGGTACAACCCACCCCCACCCCGCGAAGTAATGACCCGGCTTTAAAAGCCAGCTCTTCCAACATCACAGCCATGCATTCGACGGCATCATTGATCCCCTGGGTTACCCCGGTTGGATACTCGAGATGCGTGATCAGCTGGCCGTTCTCATCCACCATGCCAGCAGCAATCTTGGTACCGCCGATATCGATGGCACCAATCATCCCTTCAACGCCCCGGCGGTCATACCTTCGATGAATTGGCGCTGCATGAACAGGAAGACGATGATCATCGGGAGGGCGGTGAGTACGGTACCCGCCATGATCTGGGCCTCGTTGGAGGTGTTCTTCATTTGTAAGAGTGCCAGCCCCACTGGAAGGGTGAATAACTTTTCAGAGTTGATCACGATGCGCGGCCACAGGAAGTCATTCCAGGTGCCCATGAAGGTAAAGATGATCAAGGTGGCAATTCCCGGAAGAGCCAGAGGCAGCACCACTTTTCGGAACACACCAAACTCGCTACAGCCGTCAATGCGCGCTGCGTCTAACAGCTCGTTGGGGATGGTCATCAGGAACTGGCGCATCAGGAAAATTCCAAAGATGCTGGTGAGGTTAGGGATGATCAGCGCCAGGTAAGTATTGGTCCAGTGAAAAGCCGCCATAATCTTGTAAAGAGGGATTAGGTTCACCTGGAAGGGTACCATCAGCGCCAAAAGCATGACAAAGAAGATCTGGTCACGCCCCGGAAACTTAAGTTTAGCAAAGGCGTAAGCCGCCAGGGTGTCGAAGAACACATGCGCAAGTGTGACAGCGAGTGCCACGAAAACGCTGTTAGCGAAGTATCGTGCGAAAGGCATCTTGGTCAGCACATGGATGTAGTTCACCCACACAAGCGGGTTGGGGATCCATTGAGGCGGGCTGGTGAAAACGAACTTCTCCAGCTTGAGCGAGGTGACCACCGACCAGTAGAATGGGATCATCATCAAGATCGATGAGCCCACTAATACAACATATAGAATGATGCGCTTGGAGGAATTGCGGAAAGTCTTAGGTTGGACGCTCATTGACTACCTCCTAAGCCCGTTCACGTGAAATACGCATTTGGATATACGAGAAGACCACCAGGATGGCGAACAGGACGTACGCAATGGCGGAAGCATATCCCAGGCGCAGGTCCATGAACTTGGTGAATAAATAATAGACAATGGTGGTGGTACTGTATACCGGACCTCCTGAGCTCATCACGTAGATTTGGTCAAATACCTGGTAGCTGCCAATGATGCCAATGATATAAACAAACACAATCACCGGTCTCAAGGACGGCAGGGTAATATAGCGGAACTGTGCTCCACCACCGGCGCCATCGATCATGGCAGCTTCATACAGCTCACGCGGGATGGACTGCAGCGCTGCCAGGAAAACCACCGTCTCGAAGCCAAAGCCCTGCCAGACGCTGGCAATCACAATCGAGATCAGGGCGACGTGAGGGCTGGATAGCCAGCCCACCTTGGCCACTCCGAAAGTTTGCAGGACGGTATTAATTAACCCGTTCCGGTTGTATAACATCAACCAGATCGTCGACACGACCACCAACGAGGTCATTACCGGCAGGTAATAAGCTGTGCGGTAGAATGAGCGAAATCGAACCTTTTGGTTGAGCATCAGGGCAGTCAGCAAACCGAGGGTGGGGCCAATGCTCATCCCAAGCAGCACGAACACCGTAGTATTCACCAGACCTTTGCCAAATATTTTGTCATTGGTGAACAGCTGGATATAATTGTTCAGACCCACGAATTTTGGTGGCTGCAGCCCGCTGTAATCGTTCAGACTCCACCATAACGAGGCAACCATGGGGATGAGCAGAAATACTATTAATGAAATCACCGGCACGGCGATGAACAGGTAAGGTATGGCATACTTCTTCACCGAACGGGTGACCCGGCGCGGTAGAGGGAGAGGAATGGCTGTCATGGGTGTCCTTTCTGACCCTTTGGCCGATTACCAATAAAAGTGGTCAGACCCTAAGGGCGATGAAAAACCCTTAGGGTCTGAATGTTGGTGAATTACTGGTTGAGAGCTTCCTGGGCAGTCTGAGCCGCCTGGTCTAATGCTTCCTGAACGGTCAGATCACCTAAGGCAATCTGTTGCATGGCATTGGTGAAGGCGTTATCGATATCTGTCCATGTGCGAACATAGGGGAAGGGAGTGGCTGTCTCCATCGTCTTTAGGAAGATTGAGAAGGCCTGCTCACCACCAAAGTATGGATCGGCCACATTCACTTCCGGGCTGGAGAGGGCGGCCTTCAATGCAGGAGCTGCCCCAGCATTGGTGTATACACCGATCTGGTTTTCCACTTGCATGGCATATTGGATGAACTCCCAAGCGGCTTCCTTTTGAGTTGAGCCAACCGGAATAACCAACCCGGTGCCACCCAGGTAGGAGCCGTTCTGCTTGCTAGTAGGGTGCATCGCCACCTTCCACTGCCCTGCCATTTCAGGGGCGGCGCTCTTCATGATGCCCATATAATAGGGTCCATCCGAGAACATGGCGATACGTCCATCCTTGACACCCTGGATGCGTTCACCCTGGTCTGTGGTCCAGTTGATGGCAACGCCCTCTTTGAGTAGGCTGTCATTAAATGTGATCGCACCCACGGCTTCCGGGCTATTAAACACCACGGTCTTATTGTCCGGGGAAAGCAGCGTGCCTCCATTCTCGTAAATCCACTGTGAGCCGTGGAAGGTGTCGGCGTCAAATTCGTAATAATACTTGTCACCTTCATGCAAAGCCTTGGCAGCTGCCATCAGCTCATCCCACGTCGTGGGCACCTTGATGCCTTTCTGCTCGAACAGATCACTCCGATAGTACAGCCCATAGGTGTCAAAATCGTACAACGCGGCGATGATCTGATCATTAAACGTGATGGCCTTCAAAGCCCCAGCCGTATAAGCATCTTTCCAGGCCACTCCATTGAGGCTACCCCCCGAAAGCGCATTCAGGTCGGCGAAAGCCCCTAGAGAGGCATATTTCGGGATCCAGGTCATATCCACCGTGGTCACATCAGGGGGTGTCCCGCCAGTCAGCACGACATCGAGCTTCTGCTGGGTGGTGTCCCAATCATAGGCTTCATAGTTTATCTTTATGTTGGGATGGGCAGCCTGGAATGGCTCAATCAGGGGTTTGATGGGTGTCGCCTCACCATAATAATCCCATACCGTGATGGTTACATTTTCCGCTGGAGCTGTGGTCGGAGCGGATGGCGCGGCGGCTGATGGAGCTTCAGTTGCTGCAGGTACTACAGGCGCAGCTGGTTGGGTGGTTGCGCTAGCACATGAGCTGAGCAGCAACCCCACGATGATCACCAGACTGAATAACACTTTCTTGTTATACATGACTTCTCCTTTCCTCAAATTGGTCAATATTGGTTTTTTGGTGATGAACTGCTGGGTTGATTAAGTATATACTATGATTCCTCCTTTCAGATTAAATAAACCATTCCACAACCGCCCCACTGAAACCTTCCACGTCCATCTTCCAGCTTTGGCGATCAGAATTAATCTTCGTAAAGCCAGACGGGGTGATCAGGCGTACTTGCTTGAGGGAATTTAAGCTGGTTGTAATAACTTCCAATTTCTCCGGGCAGTGGTTGGCGAAAATTGCATAGCCGCGCTGATTTCCTACCAGCGCCCCCACTTCCACCATAGGCTGGTCGGTCGAGAACAGGCCTTTCACGCCAGCCCACTGGCTGAAGGCATTGTATATCCTATAGGTATTCTCCTGCCCCTCAAACGCAGCTGGCTTGAGGGCCAGGTAACTCTCCAAGGGGTAGGCACATAAAAGGGTCTTGCCTTTTCCATATCGGTGAGCAACCAGTGCTGGTGTGCCGTCCTGGTCAATCGCAATCACCTGTCCACCCTTTATTTCCAGCGTAGCAGCCCAATGCCTCGGATTGGAGCCATAAGCCTGGTAGGTGAAAGTGTCGCCTGGTTTCAGGTCACCCAGCTCAGCCACCACTTTTAAGCTGACTCTATCGACAGGCGTATGGTCTGCCAGGCGTGCTCCAAATAAGTCATCCATCTCAGGGATGGCCGCATCGGCACATAGGGAGGCGTATAGCGCACCACCTCCATGGACGTAGTCCGTTGCACTTTCCCAGAAACCGGTGTGCACATGGACCAGGTTATCGGATGTGCTGGTTAATGGGGATGGCAACAACATCATCGGGGTAGCCTGCCAGTCAGTGTATTCGCGTGGGAATCCGACTTTCAACCCGGCCTGCCTGGCTAAAATGAGGCTACTGAGCCAGGCACCCACCAGCCAGCGGTTGAGATCACCCCGTTCATGTTCGTTGCCGCCTGCCACGGCCCCGCCATCCTGGGTGGAGACGTACGGGATGACGCTGTTGACCTTGATACCCAGGTGAGAAAAATCTCCGTGTGGCTTGGCCCATTCATGCGGGACGATGATCGCAGCTGTGGGGGACTCAGGCTCTAGGTCGGTTAGATCCATATGTGACAGCACCTGGCCGAACTGGCGCAGCTCAACGCCCTGCGGACGGTCCTGGCGGTCCCAGGTGGTTAGCCCGAACTGGGTCTCGTGGGGGGCACGTAAATAGGGCGCTCGCTCATAGGTATCAGGCGCAGCATCGGTGAAGCACCACAGCAGAAAGCCATTGGCTCCGGCAGCCAGGGAGGAATACATGCTGCTCCGGTCAAAGGCGGCGATGCGCTCGGGGGTATATTGGGCAGAAGACGCACCCAGCTCGTGGATCATCACCGGGTGACCTGCCCCATACCCGAGCAGAGTTTGGAATGCGGCACAGTAAGTGCCACGGGTGGACAACATCGGATCGGGGAAAAGCCCTGGCTCATAAATGGAATAGGGATGGGCAGAGAAGAAATCCACTTCCTCAGCGATCAAATCCGGGCGGAATGGTCCGTGAGACACGTCATCCATGGAAATGCCCACTACCAAAGGTCTGCCAGGGTCGTTTTTTCGGATTGCTCCCGCGACCAGGCGGGTCCAGTTGATCGCCATGGCATCCGAGGTCTCGCCCGACACAATCCAATATGGCGGCTCATCGGTCAGGTCCCAGGCGAGGATGGCAGGCTCGCCCTGGTAGCGCCGGGTGAGCTCAGCGGCATGATCGGTCTGCAGGCGAAGCATCTCGGGGTCAGCGTGCGGGTGACGACCATGCCGCCAGGGCACGTCCCAATAGGCTTCCCCCACTTCCCCACCGATGAATAGCGCCGGGTGCAGGTAGATCTGGTAGCGATGCGCCATCTTCACCAGGAAATCAAGTTGGGCGAAGGCAGCCGGGTTGTAATCTCCGGGGCGGGGCTCAAACCAGGCCCAGAACAAGTCGAAACGCACGGTATTGAATCCCAGGTCCTGCATCTTAGAAAAATCCGCTTCGATGCTGGCTTCATCCCACAGCTGGGTCCATTCCAAGGCAGCTTCAGCCGGCACCCAGTGAGCTCCAACCGGGACGAAGCGACCGTGTCGATTGGTAAAATATGTGCCTTTCAGATTTGCGCGGGTGAGTCTCATTTTATATTCTCTCTCAGCATAAATATCATTAAAGTAAGGGCACGATCACAATAGCGGATGCAAGCTATTATGCTCCTGCTAAAATAATGTAACGTGGACATCAAAACCTACCTCGAACAGCCTCTGCCAGGGCAAATGGATATGCTCCACTTTTACAGACTTCACCACCCCGGCATCGACAAACAGCTTTTCAAGCTCGCATGCGGCGAGCAACAAGCGCTCCCGAACGCATCTTTCGACATTTTCGACGCTGGATAATGGCAGACGCTCCATTGTAGGCTGGAGATTAAATCGCGGCAGGTCTTCCAGCATACAAATGGTGCGCTCCATGGCCTGGTAGTAATAATCATCCAGGAAGCGTAGAAAAAGGAATTCGTAATGGGCGCGCGTCTGGTCTGGGTCACCACCGTGGCGCTGAGCCAGGATACGCAAGATGGCATGCGCCAGAACGGTGCCCAGCGTGTTGCCGGCTGTGTTCCAACCTCCATAGGCACTCAGGCGGGTGCATTCGCGGTGCTGCAAGAGCTGCCTGCCCAGCACCAGGTCGGAACCGTTAACGAAAGCCACATCTACCAGGGCTGCCGGGCGCTCGTGATCGACCTCAGCCAATATTGCCCTCACCAGCTCCTCGGGGCTGCGGTCGGAGGTTTCCATTTCATGTCGTGTGACCAGGTAAGTGGGGTCGGCCTCGACCCCTTCCAGGTACGTGCTCAGGCTGGCAGGCAATTCAGACTTCAAAGTCTCCAACCCTTTCCAGCTGAGCCACTGCAGGCTGGCTTCACCCTGGGCGTGGGCGGGTGCGTTCACGAACAAAGTCAGGTCAGCCCCGGCGGGGCTGGCTGCAAGCGTGCCTCCCAGCGGGGTGAGGTGCGCTTTCAGCAGCTCATGGATGGGTCGGTCTTCGTAGGCGGTGACAACCCCAGCTGAGCTGATGCTGGAATAACGCGGGTAGATGCACGGCTTGAACCCAGCCTGCTTGCAAACAGCGCTGGCGAGCAGCAGGCTGCCAATCTCGTCCGCCCCGGGATAAGTAATTGCCCGGTCGGTTAGGTTTTTCTTGCGCAGGGTAGCCTGAATGATGCGTGCCTCAGCGATATTCCAGCCATATTCGGCAGTGTCATCCTGAGGCAGCAGCAGGAAATCGAAGACCCCCTCCTCCAGCCAGTCAATCATGCGTAAATTGACCCGGTGATTGCGCTGTCTGCCTGCCAGGTAATCTTCGTATATCTCAGGTGGGATGCGCCTCGACAGCTCAGCCATCTCCGCCTGCTCCTGTGGAGAGGCTGCGTCAAGGCTGGTTTTGTGCTCCAGGTAGGACAGGCGGAACATAGCGCTGCCGTAGATCGCCCAATACTCTTTTTCCTCCTCGCTTGAATTCGCCCGGGAGATGCGCAGGATTACACTGGATGCCAGGATGGGCAAGCTGGAACGTCCGGTTTTGATCTTTTTTAGCACCGACAATCGCTCGAGAACACTTTCAAGTGGCTCATAGGATGTCCGCGAGGGGATCAACCCGCCATAAGCCAGGGTATCCAGCGCAATAACCAGCACATCCGCAGATTCCGCCTCTTTTACCAGCCAGTCGACCAGCTGTAAATGCTGAGACTCTCTCCACGGGTTGCCCATCCAATTGCGCAGTGGGAGGTGCAGCTCATAACCCGCCAGGCGGGCTAAATAACCTGGGTAGTCGTAATTCACCGGACGATCGTCCAACGGCAGGAGCGCCATCACTGGTCTCATCCGTGTGCCATCCCTCTAACGAATCTGGCGGTGATCAACGCCGGCCGCGTGATGGCGCTGCCCACCACCACCGCAAATGCGCCCAGACGGATCGCTTCGGCAGCTTGTGCGGGGGTGGCAATGCGCCCTTCGGCGATTACGGGCAGGCTGAGACTGGAGGCCAGCCTATGCAACAGCTCAAAATCTGGTGCTTCCTGGGTCGGACTATCCCAGGTATAACCAGACAGGGTGGTTGCCAACAGATCGGCTCCTGCAGCCTGGGCAGCCAACCCTTCTTCATAATTAGAGATATCCGCCATAACTGGCAGGTTGGTTTGCTCGTGGATCAAGCGGATATGTTCATCCCGGTGGAGACCATCCGGGTGGGGTCGGGAGGTGCAGTCGATGGCAATGATATCCGCCCCGGCAAGCGCCACTTCAATAGCTGACTCAAGCGTAGGGGTGACTCGCACCGCATACCCAGGGATGTCGAGCTTATATATGCCGATAATGGGGATTGTGACCGCCTG
Organism: Anaerolineae bacterium; assembly: GCA_041481345.1. GTDB lineage: Bacteria > Chloroflexota > Anaerolineae > Anaerolineales > UBA4823 > FEB-25. The sequence goes on along the minus strand of JBGPBQ010000032.1, from coordinate 934 downwards.
ACGAATGGCAGCGATGTCCGCAGGATAGTTGGCGCGGATGCCGACTGCCCCACCGATAGCGGCAGCGGCTGCTATGACCGCCATGTGCGAAGAACCGTACAGCGGTTCGCCTACCTCCGCCTGGCAGGAGACGATCAATCCTCCACGCAGCTGCTCCATTAAAGAGGACAGCTTCTCCATATAGTCATAGTGAACAGAATGCGATGTAGGCAGGCTCATGGCGGAGTCAGCTGCATTCCTCTCCCTTGCGGAAGCTGAAATAGAAACGGCATTGGTCTCCGCGCGTGACCGACCACGAATATTCGATCGGCTCTGCGTCATTGGTATAAGCCAGCACCTTGCTCAGCATAGCGGGCGTGCCCGGTTGAGTCTCAAGCTGGCGCGCTTGAGCTTCATTCAATAATACCGGCTCGAGGGTTTGGTCCATCGCCGCCACGCTGGTCTGATAATGGGTGACCAGCCAATCATAAAGCGAGCTGGAGGTAAGCTCGGTGGCGTGCTCAAGCAGCGGGAAGCGTTTTTGGGAGAGGCAGCTCGTTTCCAGCAGGATAGGCTCACCATCCGCCAGTCGCAGACGGATGATCTCCACCACGGGTTCGCCCTGCTCCAGCTTTAGCTGGCTAGCCACCTCAGCATCTGCTGGTTCAACACGCAGGGAAATTAGATGGCTGCTAGGCTTCCTACCGATGGCGCGCATCTGCTCGGTGAAGCTGAGTTTGCTGGGGGTGATCTCAGTGATCTTGGGATGAGTGACAAATGTGCCCACGCCGTGACGGCGGATCAGCCAGCCCTGGCGGGTCAGGTTATCCAGGGCGTTGCGCACCGTCAGGCGAGAGACGCCATATAATTCAGCCAGCTCCCACTCGGAGGGAACAGCCTCCCCTTTATGGAGCTGGTCATGCAGGATAAGCTCACGCAGGTTCTGCTCGATCAG
>JBGPBQ010000031.1:0-21066 GCA_041481345.1 Anaerolineae bacterium | reverse complement strand
GGTTGTTCATGAATGACCTGATCATTCACCCGGCGGGTGAGACGGATGGGGAAGAATTCGCAGCGCAAGCTGCACGCCACCAGCGTGGCGGGGAACAAGCCAGCGCGGGCGATCCCCAGGATGACCTGAGGTTGGTATGGCTCCAACAACTCGGTTAATCTACAGGCCAGGGAAGCAAAGTCATCCCAGGAGATATGGCGTACCCCAACGCGGTGGGCGTAATCGTAACTCTTCATAAGAGCTTGCGAATGTGGGCGATATGGTCATACTCGTGCCAGACTGCCCGGCGCAGCAGCTTGCGCGGGCTCCAGAACTCACCGGAGACACCCACAACGTGAGTGGAGCCGGCTAAAGCAGGCAAGACTTTAACCAGGTTCGAGCGCACCTTTTCAAGGCGTTGGAACGGGTCATCAGGCACCTCCGAGCGGGGGAAGACCAACCCTAGCAGGTCCTGGTACCACCACTCAGCGCCACCGATGTGGTTAAGGATGCCAGCGATACTCCAGCGTTCAGCAGGGTAGGTGCGAGCGAGGATTTCAGGGCTTAAAGCGCTAACCGTATTCAGCAAATCATCTCTCCCCCAGGAGAGAAGCAAGAGACCGCGTTCTATATCCTCGGCACTCAATGGGAGCCAATCATGGCGGAACCAGGCGTTCACTTCATAGCCTTCTTGAGCCAATTCATAATCATCGTTGATGGTGTAGCATTCCCAGGTCTCCTCCAGACGGTATTCAACGTCCGCGCTCGTCAGCCAACTGGCAGAGGTATGGGCGGCGATCCATTCGTGGTAAGCGCGGATCCCCTGGGGGATCGCTTGCAAAGCCTGGGAGCCGTTTGCGCCATAGGCAAAACAACCCGGATGACCCAACACCCAGGCTTGAGAACGACCTTCGGTATTATTTTCCAATCCAATCTTGTACAAAATAATCTCCTTCTACATCCACTTACGCCTCCGCATCCACAGGAACATCCCAAGAGGAGTGCCCAAAATAATAAGAAAGACCAATACGTATGAGAAATTAGACGTCCAGGGTAACAATTGATTGGAGACGGGCTGGAAGAAATTCATCCCAAAAAAGCCGGTTACGAATGCAATGGGCATGAATAGAGTGGTGATCAGGGTCAGCGTCTTCATGATCTCATTCATACGGTTGTTGATCACGGACAGATAGGTATCCAGAACACCCCCCACCAGGTCACGCAGGCTCTCTGAAATATCGTGCAAGCGCACCAGATGATCATAAACGTCACGGAAGTATATCCGGTCTTTAGCATCAATGACATCATAATCATCGCGTGCCAATTTATTCAATACTTCACGCAGCGGTGAAAGCACACGTCGTAAGTGGAGAGTAGCCCGTTTGAGAATGAAGATGCGCTGTACGATATCTGCGGTTGGTTTCCCAAGTACCTCATTTTCTACCAGCTCTATCTCTTCATCCAGCGACTCTACCACGTTCATATAGTCGACAATCAGCTCATCGGTCAACTTGTACATGACATGATCAGCACCACGTTTAAAGTAACGCGTATCCTTGGTGCAGGCATCCCAAACCCGGTTGAGAGCTTGAATAGGTAAATCATGGTGGGTGACAATGAAATTTTTTCCCAGGAAGATATCCAATTCAATGGCTTCAATATCTTGCTCACCACTTGTGAAGCTGATGGCGTGCATGGCGATATATAAATATCGCTCCCAGTCGTCCACTTTGGGTATATGCGTTTCATGTAGGGCATCATCCACAGCCAAAGGGTGAAACCTAAAAGTATGCAGTAAGATTTCTTCCGCTGGTGCGGGCTCCTCGCCGGCAAAATCAACCCACAGAATGCCTGAACTGTTCTGGAGTGCTTCAGCATAACCTGGCGGACTGATCTCGGTCAGCAGTTCTGTATTCTCGTCATAGTAGAGCGCACGAAGCATGGTCCCTCCGAGGGTGCAACAAAGATTTGTTGAGTGGGGCTAATGGTTTCGCACTAAATTATACGTTAAAAAGGAAGGGTGCAGCAATCCTGGCTGCACCCTTAGAAATGAGCGATAAGTAAAAATCAAGCTGTAAATTTTTGTTTTAGGCGGGCGTTCTTCCCGGTGCGTTCCCGCAAGTGATAAAGCTTAGCGCGGCGAACCTGGGAATGGCGCTGGATGACCACTTTCTCCAGCCTGGGCGAGCGGGTGAGGAATGTGCGTTCCACACCGATGCCGTTGCTGGCAATCCGGCGGACGGTAAAACTGGCATCATTACCATGCCCCCTGCGACTGATAATGGTACCTCGGAATTCCTGAATGCGCTCGGTGTTGCCTTCTTTAATGCGAATATGGACATTCACCAGGTCGCCCGGTCGTAATTGGGGAATATTAGGGTTTTCAGGCTGCTCAACAGATTTTAATAGATCGTTCATGGCGGACCACCTCTCAATAATTTACAGACAATTGCTTTTATTCAACACAAAGCCGCCAGGGGCGGCGAGGTGCAGGATTATAACACGCCACACGGCATTTGAGAAGGAAATTAACCTAGTTTCAAACGAGAGTTCAGACGTTGCATTATAAGTGGTATTTGTAAAAGATCCATAATTGAAAATTAGATAGGTTGGAGATTGCCACCCCTCATTTCACTCGCGGCAGGCGCTCCCGAAGAGCGCTTGCGGCTTCCCCAAATAAACGGGGATTCCCCCCTAAAAAAAAGGGAATTTCGCCATGACACACTTAGCATTCTTGTCCGATGTTTTGTCGGCAGGTCAGAATTAATCCCAACTAGTCTTGAAAAATCCTGGGAATGAGGTCGATAATGCAATCGTCACACGACAATCGATGATGAGCGCAGCCGTTCTATTAAAGCCGCTAACTCCGGTCGATAAGGCGCAGTGAATTTCAGCTTCTGCCCGGTGAGGGGGTGGGTGAGCTCAAGGGACGCGGCGTGCAGCGCCATGTTTACATCCGACCTTACCGATATATCTGACTTATGCTCTGTGCCCCTATCTTGAAGGTCAGCCTTCCTGGTGTAAAGTTTATCGCCGACAATAGATAGACCCAGAGCAGAAAGATGAGCACGGATTTGATGGGTGCGGCCCGTTTCAGGGACGGCCTGCAGCAAGCAGTACCCTCCGAAACGCTCGAGAACGGTAAAGTGAGTGACAGCCGGTTTGCCACTCTGCAGGTCAACCACCGTGCGGTGCTGCCGGTCGCCATTAGGACGCAGCGATAGGCTGACCGTTTTATCCTGCCAGTCAGGACTCCCGAATACCAGGGCATGGTAAACCTTGGATACCATACGCTGTTCAAATTGGGTATTCAGCGAACGGTGAGCGGAGGCTGATCGGGCCAACACCAGGACCCCGGATGTGTCTTTATCCAGGCGATGGACGACCCACAGCGGACCGTATTGCTGTTCGAGCACGCTCTTGATATGCGGCAGGGTGGGTTTATAACCATCCGGTAGAGTGGAAAGCCCGGCAGGCTTATTGACCACCAGCAGGGCATCGTCTTGATATAAAACTTCGATTTGCATATTAGCCTGAATGCATCCCAAGAAAGGGGCTTACTCGTCATCCATCTCCGAACTATTCAAAAAGTCGCGGTCGCTTTCAGAAAGGTCCGCTTTTGCCAACAAATCGGGGCGGCGCTGCCGGGTGCGGAGCAGGGCTTGCTGGCGGCGCCATTTGGCAATCCGACCATGATCGCCGGAGAGAAGGATCTCTGGCACACCCCAACCGCGGAAAACCGGCGGTCGGGTGTAATGCGGATATTCCAACAGCCCGGTGGCGTGAGAATCATCCAAAGCGCCACCCGGGTCTCCCAACGCGCCGGGAATCAGCCGGGTGATGGCATCGATCAGGACCAACGCCGGGAGCTCGCCCCCACTGAGCACATAATCCCCGATGGAGATTTCATCGGTCACGAGATGCTGGCGGACGCGTTCGTCAATCCCCTCGTAGCGACCGCATAATAACGCCAAATGGGGATGCTGTGAGAGCTCTTGAGCCACAGCCTGGGTGAAGACCCTGCCCTGAGGATCGAGCAGGATCAGCGGGCAGGAAGGCGAGGCGCCGAGGACACTCTCAACGGCAGTGAAGATGGGCTCCGGCTTCATTACCATGCCCCCGCCGCCACCGTAGGGGAGGTCATCGCAGACGTGGTGGCGATCGGTGGTCCAATCGCGGATGTTGTGCAGCCGGACTTCAACCAGGTGGCTTTCACGGGCGCGCTGCAAGATGCTGGTATCCAGGTAGGGGGTGAAGACATCTGGAAAGAGGGTAAATACGTCGAACAACAGGGGTGTATTCATTTATTACGGATTCTAGCTGCAAGCGGAAGGTTTAGCAATACAAACATGGACCATTCTTTATCGGGGATAACACTCAAGACATCATCTTCCTAAAACATGCTTGAGCAAAGCGATGGGCCTAGCACTTGGAAGGAATCGATGCCAATCAATTGCTTTTTTGGAAATACTCGCTTATCAAACCGCTCAGGTCCTTGGTGGTGTGATCTCTCAGGATTGCAAAAAATTCATTGGCGGTGGCGATGTGATAAGCATTTCGGCCGGCATAATCTCTCAGGAAGGCGAAGAAGGCTTCGTCACCGGTCACGGTGCGCAGGTCCTGGAGAAATTTGGCCCCGTTCAAGTAGATGGCATTCCGGTAGGGGAGAAAAAGATTGAAGTCGTAAATCGAACCATCCACCCAACCGCTGGGGTCGTAGAAATTCACGCGGTAATACCACCACCAGTCCACGATCGATTCACCCGAGCTGGTTTTATAATCCGCATAGACATTCTCGTAAAAGACGTGTTCCATATAGGTGCACATGGCTTCGTCCAGCCAGGGCTCGAGTGCCTGATCATTGCCCACCAGACCATACCACCACTGATGGGCGGTCTCATGGGCAGCGATAAAGGTCAGATACCCCTGGGGAGTGCCGTCATACAAGTTATAGAACCCACGGCTGAGGAAATACAACCCGTCATACTCCATACCGTCCAGGAAATCCGCTTCGACGACGCTCAGGGAGGTGTGTGGGTAAGGCGTAATCAAATTACTGTATAACTCGAGAGCAGTCGCGGTATCGTGCAGCACCTGCTGACCGGCTTTTTGGTCGTAGGGAAAAAAGTAGCTATTGACGGTCACATCCCCCACGGTCGTGGTCTGCAACATATAGTAAGTACTGGCGGATAAGGCAAAGGCGCGGGCAGATTCCAAATGGTAAGAATAACTCTCCCCAACCTGCTCAGCCGGGGCAGGAGACGCTATGACGAGATCCTGAACCGGCTCCGCCAGGGAGAGCCTGACGTCAAAATCGGCCACATCGAAGACCTGGTGTTCGCCGAAGCCCCACTTGGGATGGACCAGCCAACCCGTAGCGGGCAGAAAAGGAGGAATATATGGGTACCAATCCACAATATTGGTCTGCCTTTCCGTATAGCCATAAGGGACCGGGCGGGTGACGCCGGTGGGGGGTGGAATCTCAGGCAGCTCCAGGTGGTAGGCGAGCTTCAATCCCAGCCTTTCACCGGCTCTTAACGCCTGCGGCAGTGGAATGTGCAGCTGAGCCTCCTGTAAATCATAACCGTCGATGGTCGAGCCATCCACCCAGGCGAGGGAGACCAGGTTGAAGCTCCCGGGCCAGCGGTTCGATTCGACCACCAAGATCAAGTCTGGAATGGTGTCAGTGGTGGCGTTTAGATAACTAATCGTTTCAGAAATGGTGAGCGAGTGCCCGTAATAATCCAGGACGGCATCCAAATTATATTGGGCAGGGACCACACCAAGGGTGGGGGCAGCATCCGTGGGGGTAACCTGGGGTGAAGCGGACTGAGCAGGCTGAAGCTGGGTGGGAGGGGGCGTAACGGTTGTGGCGGGGGTGCTGGTCAAATATGGAGGGCTGGTTGGAGTGGCTAAGAGGGTGCTCGATTGGGTAGGTTTTGAATTGGCCGGAGTGGGGTACACGCAGCCAACCAATAAAACCAGGCACAGCAGTGTTATGAGCAAGATGCGGCGCACCTTCAATCCCGCCGGCTTCGGAAGGTCAGCCCTCACACATTCTCCAATAATATGCATACCGGTAGAGTATAACACCCAAGATTGACCATGAGAGCGACTGGGAAGGGAAGGAAAACATCCAGAGGAGAACAATACTACGACTGAAAGCAGCGGGTAGACCAGCGAACGAAGCTCTAATGTTATAAAGGAATACGCAAATAAGCCAACAGGAGAGCCATTACGAGAATAGCCACAATGAGTAAGAAGATCATCGCCCAAGAAACGGCGGTGCGGGAAGGCTTTTTGGCAGTGACGACCACCGGCGCAGGTGAGACGCGGATAGGCTGGGTGATATGAGCAGGCTGGGGAACTTCCAGAATCACCACGGTGATGTTATCGTGACCCCCGCGCTGGTTGGCGAGATCAATCAAACGGGCAGGGCTTCCCTCGAGCGGTATGGATTGGAGGACATCAAAAATCTCGGTATCCTGGACCAGGTCGGTCAAACCGTCGCTGCACAGCAGCAGGCGGTCTCCAGGGAACAGGCGCAGTCCCTGGTTAGCTTCAGCCTGTGTATCACTTTCCTTGCCGCTCAGGCGTAAGCGCAGATCAGGGTTGAACGGGCTGGTGGTGCCAAGAAACCGGCGGATGATGTGGGCTTTGGGATGCCCTTTGACCTGATCGGGCATCAGTGTGCCCTGGGTGAGCGCTTCCTGAACCCAGGAGTGATCGGTGGTCAGGCGGAGGATCCTTGATCCGCGCAGCAGGTACAGGCGTGAATCTCCGACGGAGGCAGCGTAGAGACGGCTGCCGATGACCCAACCGCAGACACAGGTGGTGCCCATCCCGCTGAACTTCGGATCGGCTTTGGCCCGATCGAGGATGATCTGGTTCGTGTAGGTAAGCGCCTGCTTCAATACCTGGGCAGGTTGATCAGACCGTCTTCCGGCGACATACCGGTTGATCGAATCGACGGCTAATTGCGCCGCGATTTCGCCAGCGTGATGCCCACCGATGCCATCAGCAAGCAACGCCAGGACAGAGGGGGTGTGGTCATCAGAGGTGAGGTGGTAAGCAGAGACGGAATAGCGATCTTCATTCAGCTTGCCTTTCATCCCCGGGTTTGAAGCGGCAGCGATGTGCAGGTGAGGGTGGGCAGCAGGGATCACGGATGAGGCTCCAGGGGCGTGACGATTATTCTACTCAGCTGACCCGGCTCAGAAAGCTGAAAGCGGAAGCCGATCCTTCCCAGGTGAATGATATCCATATGGCGCAATTGCGTTCCTGATGAAGCCACCTGTTCATAGTTCACCCAGGTGCCGGCGACCGTGCCCGCGTCGGTAATCAGGAAGGACTTGCCTTCGAGATGGATCCTGGCATGCACCCCTTCGATCGATGGGTCGTCGATGACGAGGTTGGCACGGTTTGGATCACTGCCGAGGGAAATATCGTCCGTGGTGATCTGCAAGGGAGCTGGGATGGTTGGCTCATCAAACCCCACCAGGGGGATCAGGTAAGCCCGAGCGGGAGTAAGCACTTCCTCATGCCTGACCCAGGGTAGACGCTCAAACCAGCCTTTCGAATTCGGAGGTTCCCGCATTGGGACAGCTGAAGCGGTTTTATCTGGTGGGGTGACCTGGTCTTTTGGCAGACTTGAGAGAGAGCGGTATCCGGCAGGGCGTGTTTTTTCAGTGGCACTCACCCCATTCCTGACCTGCCCGGGATGCAGTCTTGGGCGAATGCGCCCACCCAAAATGAGCACCAATACCAGGATCGAAGCTGCTACAATAGCGGTCGCGCCTAATAACAGGGGCTTTTTTTGTGAAACGGCGATAAACATACCTTGAACGGTGGAGGGGAGGCTGATTCTGACGGAGGTTTCACCGGTCTTTCCGACCAAACCCAGGTTGTCGGTGGCCTCAACTACCACGACATGGACACCATCCTGGGTATAAGGGCGCAAATCCCATACCAATTGGTCGAAGGGAGGCTGAGTGTTCTCTGCAGCGATGGCGCCATCCACATACAGGCGCATGAGAGTGAGAGAACGGTCGTAACCGTCAGGGAAAGTGACCTTGATTTTCAAGACCCGCTCCGCTGGCAGGAGGTCAGCAGCTACAGCAGCGACCCCGGGAGTGGGCTGACCCATAAAAGTGCGCACAATTTCGCCTGGTAGGTCGAGCAAGGATGGGACGGGCGGCTGGAGATCAAGCGTAAAGGACTGCTGTGGAGTGGTGACCAGCTCTGAGGCAGTGGTCACCTGAGCAGCCACCTGATGGGAACCGGGGGAGGTAACTTGCGAGTCATAGCTGAGCTGGTAGATATAACGCAGAGGCTCGAGCAGAGTTTCCAGATCGGGGACGGATTCGTCGTGCGAAAAGGCAAAAAAAGCAGCGTGCGTCTGACCGGCTAGATTGCGCAGCTGATTAATCCCAGGCGATTCAAAAGCCTCCGGAGCGGCGAGCAGCCAGACGTAGATGTGGACACTTTGCTGGCTGGCACTTGAAATGATGGATTGAAGCCCCATCGACACGTCGGTTTCCTGCGGAGGAGTGATGAACAGGATGGCGCGTTCCATCCCAGCCCTGGCAGTGGGATCGGAGGCAACCTGTAGAGCAGCGGCGAGGACTTCAAGGCTGGGAACGGCGTCCTGTATTTCCGGTTTATAGGCTTCGAGGGCAGAACGAAGCGCAGCCGGGTCGGATGAATGCGTCAGCTGGGGGCCGCCCATGGTAAGCAAGCTGAAGTCATCCACGCCGGGAGGCTGATTGGCCCAGGTGCCGGCGAAGAGACCCTGGAGCAGGTACTCAAAACGAGATACCCCCATGGAATCACGGATGGTGAATGATGCCCCAGGAGTTATGGCTATCACAAACTGGACGCCAGGGGTTTGCTCCACTAGCTGGGTGACCGGCAGCGAAACTCCATCCTCCTGTATGCTGACATCCTGCGGGGTGAGGGCATGGATAAACTCACCCGACGGGTCATGCACATCCAGGAAGGCGGATAAATGAGGAAAATCTCCGGTATCGGGAGGCGTGATTCGAGCGGTGAAACCAGATTGGGCCGAGGAGCTACCCACGCAGATAAGGAAGCTGATCAAAAGGGTGGTGATAATAGGTAAAAACCGGCCGGGGCGACCTGACATGCACGGTATTGTAGCACAACAGGAATCAAAACGGCACGGTGATTGAATCGCCGTGCCGTCAGATAGCTGTGTGCTTATGGAGTGGGTGTTACCGCAGGTGTGACCTCGGGCGTGACCGGAAGCGGGGTGATATTTTCTGTTGCAACGGGTGTGGCGGCCGCGCCTGGCGTAGCGGTAGGTGCTGACAGGGCGGCGGCATCGGCGGCGGTGTTGGGCATGCCGGCCATGATCCAGGTCTGGTAGATGGCGACTAATTCGGGTGGCAGGGCGCGGGTGGGAGGCATCGGGTGGCCAGCATCGAGCCCCTCGACGCGGTTCAGCATCTGCATGGTGTTGCACATCAGGTCACCCGCGATCAGGTTGGGAGCATGGTCGCCGGTCTTGATTGTGTTGTCGTAGTTATCCATGATGTAGTTGTTGTTCTTCTTACCTGCCCGGTGGCAGGAGACACAATAGCGCTTTTGAATGGCGGAGATATGCACTTCGTAGGAAGGCACCTGGCCTGGGGCAAGCGTCGGGATGGCATTGGCGGCGGAGACTTCCTTGGGCAGCTCAACCCGGTCATCCCAGGTGTAACGCATGAATGTGACCATGGCTTCGATATCGGATGGACCCAAAGCGCCACCAAAGGCGCGGGCGAAGGGCTGCATCCCCAGGTCCTGCTGACCATAGGAGATAATGTTAGTGAGAGTCTGGTCATCGCGAGTGTACATCTCATCTTTACTTGCGATGGGCTTCATGATGAAACCTTCAAGCCCTTCAACCCCTTTGATTTCTCCGCCCTCACCGTTCGGACCATGACACTCGGTACAGTTAACCGAGTAAAGATCCTGCCCGGCGAGGATTTGTTCAGTGACGGTGCCGGCGATGGTGCCGGCCACCTCCTGGGGTGGTGTGGTCACAACTGCCAGGACGGTCAGGACTACAATCCCAACCACCATCGCCGTCATGATGCCGATAGCCCATGGGCGGGCCTTCCAATAGCGGCGTGAGTTACGGTCAAAGAAGGGTAGCAGGATTAATGCCAGGATGCCAATGATCGGAATGATGGTGGTACCGAGCCATTCCAATTTCCCAGGGAAATATTTGAGCATCTGGAAGAGGAACAGGAAGTACCATTCAGGTCGGGGAATATAGGCTGAATCGGAAGGATCTGCCTTGGGTTCCTGAGAGACGCCGATCCAAGTGGCAAGGATGACCAGGATGATAAAGAGGCCGAGGGTGATGACTACGTCTTTATAGATGATATCTGGCCAGAACTTGACCCCGTTCTGCTTTTCCGCGGCATATTTTTCTTTGTATTGTTTCTTTTGCTCTTCTTTCACGGCAGTCTCCTTTTCCTAGTCTTCTTCTTTGGGGACTGAAGAGATTCCCAGGCGGATGACCATGTAGAGGTGGACGCCGATTAGCCCGGCGATCATGGCAGGGAACCACCATATATGAACCGAGAAGAAACGAGCCAGAGTTACCGCAGAGAGGTCAACACCACCACGCAGGACCTGGTTAATAAAATTACCGATGAAGGGGACAGTGCCAGCGATGGAAGTTGCCACCGTGGTTGCCCAGTATGCCCGCTGGTTCCATGGAAGCAGGTAACCCGTGAAGCCCATTCCCAGAGTGAGCAGGAGTAGGAACACACCGGTGACCCAGGTGAACTCTCGCGGATATTTATAAGCGCCAAAGTAAAACGTGCGCAACATGTGAAAGAAGACGATCAACACCATGAGACTGGCGCCCCAATGATGGATGCCACGGATCAGCCAGCCATAGCTGACACTGGTCATGATGTATTGGATGCTGTCATAAGCGTGGTCGGGTGAGGGGACGTAATAAATAGTGAGCATGATACCGGTGATGCCCTGGAGAAGGAAGAGGAACAGGCTGGCGCTCCCCAGGGTGAACCACCAATTGACTTTTGGCACTTTCCGGTCGAGGACTGTGGCATAGATCGTCTTCAGTCCCAGCCGTTCATCTAACCAGTCAAAGGTCTTTTGGAACATACTTAACTCCCCACGAAGTGAATGTAAAGGATATCTGCCTCGATTTTGGTCTCATAGGCGTCGAGAGGACGAGGTTGAGGGCCTTTAATGATCTGCCCATTGATATCAAAATAGGCATCATGGCAGGGGCAGATATAGGCGGATGAATCCGTTTTCCAGTTTACACGGCAGCTCAAATGGGTGCACTTATTGGAGAGCGCCAGGAATGAACCATCTTCGTGTTGAATGACAAATACGCCATAACTGTTGACGGTTTTTTCCCAGCCATTGACTTTGGTGCGGTTGAAATTGAATAAAGTCGGAGTACCGACTGGATAATTGGCGGTCGGACCTACGGGTATCCAGACATCAGCAGCCACCTTTTGGAGCGCTGGGGTGATCAGGTAACCGATGGCCGGGATACCGATCAATGCTCCCATAACTGTGCCTGCGGCAGCAGTCACAATGGCGACGAACTCGCGGCGGCTCATATGGGGGGAACTGGGCATGTGTACCTCCTGGTGAGCAGTGGAATTATTCCAACCGTTAAAGTGGGGAAGACGATCTTCCTGATGGGCGCCATGAGCAGTTTAGATAGCATATTGTACATCAATGATACAGGAAGATCGTCTATCCCGCACATATAATTGTAGAACATATCATGATATGATGATAAGGATAAGTAATATGAATAATCCATGAGTTTTATCACTTTTCCCTAATGTTAGACAAATGGGATAATTGAGCAATCCGTTATCCGCTATTTTTGCAGGTCTAAGGAGGAGAACATGGCTTATGGTAAGTACTCAGGTTTCAGGGGATTGTTTTACAATGCAGGCGGTCCGTATCATTCCTTCTCGCTGCACCGCCTCACCGCGATGGGGATTTGCTTATTCGTAGGGCTACACGTACTTTCATCATTCTCGATGCAGCAATTACTGGGGACGTGGGGGACGACGATCAACATCATTTATGAATCATGGTGGTTCCAAATTGTGGTCGTCTTCTGCGTGCTGTTCCACACCATTAACGGGATCAGGGTGGTCATCCTGGATATATGGCCCAAACTGCTTAGGTATGAAAGGGATGTAGTCTACCTGGAGTGGGCGATCTTCATCCCCATTTATGCCCTGACGGTTTATATCATCGTCATGAAAGCCTTCACCGGCACGGTATAGCAGAGGAGAGAAGGATATGCGACCTCGTTACGTCCCACAACGCGGCATTAACCTGGATTACCTGATGTGGCTGTTCACCCGTATCTCCGGGGTGGGAATAGTAGTCCTAGCATTAATTGGACTGGGTTCGGCGATGTACATGGGGGCTCGCCTGCAGATGGACCTGCCGACAGTCTTGCGTTGGACTTTCTTACCCAACCCAAGCCATGTGATCAACAGCAACATCCCCGATGTAACCATGGGATGGGCTAACGCTTTCTGGCAGATCATGCAGTTTCTGATCATCTTCCTTGCCTTCACCCACGCAGCCAATGGGCTGCGCATGATCGCCGAGGATTATGTCGGTCACACGTTATGGCAGCCATTCGTAAGGGCGTTCTTCGCACTGCTCTGGATGGCAATGATCATTATCGCTGTCTATGTCGTCATCGGTTCCGCTTATTAGAGCAGACCCAGGATGTGAGGAGCCATAACAATATGAAAAAACACCAATTTGAGGTCATCGTAGTCGGAGCTGGCGGCGCAGGCTTGATGGCAGCGCTGTATGCTTCCAAGACTGCCAATACCGCTGTGATCAGCAAGCTCTACCCAACCCGCTCGCACACTGGTACCGCCCAAGGAGGGGTGGGGGCGGCCCTGGGTAATGAAGAAGAGGACCACTGGGAATGGCATACCTTTGATTCAGTTAAAGGCAGCGACTATTTGGGCGACCAGGATGCGATCGAGTTCATGTGCTATGAAGCCGTGCAGGCTGTGTATGAGCTCGAGCACTATGGACTTCCATTCTCTCGCACTGTGGAGGGCAAGATAGCCCAACGCCCGTTCGGTGGGCATACTAATAACGTGACGGGGAATCCCGTCCGCCGGGCATGTTATGCAGCTGATCGCACCGGGCACATGATTCTGCAGACGCTGTACCAGCAATGCCTGAAGAATAACGTCAATTTCTTCGATGAGTTCCAGGTGGTGGATCTGCTGGTGGTTAATGGGGCGGCTGCCGGAGTGGTGGCGATCGAGCTCGGGACCTCCGAGCTGCACGTCTTCCATGCAAAATCGGTGATCCTGGCAACCGGTGGGCACGGGCGGGTGTGGGACATCACCTCCAACGCTTACGCATACACCGGGGATGGAATTGCCATCACCATGCGGCACGGAATCCCGATGGAAGACATGGAGTTCTTCCAATTCCACCCAACGGGTATATATAAGCTAGGCATCCTGATCACCGAAGGAGTGCGCGGTGAGGGAGGGGTGCTGATCAACGGCAAAGGTGAGCGCTTTATGGAGAGGTACGCTCCCAGGGTGAAAGACCTGGCATCGCGGGATGTGATCAGCCGCGCCATGTACCTTGAGATCAAAGCCGGCAACGGGATCAACGGTCAAAATTACCTGTATCTAGATGTGCGCCCTGAGACAGTGAACAAGTACGCCGCCCTGGATGGGCGTAAACGCCCGGACGGCACCCCTTATTTAATGACCGGGGAGGAAATCATCGCCAAGCTGCCGGATATCGTGGACTTTGCGCGCACTTACCTGGGTGTGGACCCGGTGGTGCAGCCCATGCCGGTGCAACCGACGGCGCATTACACCATGGGGGGCATCCCAACCAACAAATTTGGTGAAGCGGTGATCGATGAGAACAACACCGTCATGCCCGGGCTGTATGCGGCGGGAGAAGTGGCGTGTGTGTCAGTGCATGGAGCCAACCGCCTGGGGACGAACTCGCTGCTTGACCTGATCGTATTTGGCAAACATTCGGGGCTACGGGCAGCCGAGTTTGCCCGGAGCGCGGATTTTCAACCCCTGCCAGCCGACCCGACCGAGTTCACCCGGTCACAATTCGACCTCATCCGCAACGCTCAGGGCAATGAGAAAATCCTGGAGATTTCGAGCAAGATGAAGACGGTCATGATGGACTGCGTGGGCATGTTCCGCACGGGTGAGGGGATGCAATCGGCATTGGAAACCATGCGTGAGCTGCGCGAGCGCTACAAACACATCCCGCTGCACGACCAGGGGAAAATCTTCAACACCGAGATGATCAACTTATGGGAGCTGGGCAATTTGTTGGAAATTGCGGAGCTGACGACGGTGTGTGCCCTGGCACGCACGGAAAGCCGGGGAGCGCACGCGCGTGATGATTACCCCAAGCGCGATGACGTCAACTGGCTGAAGCACACTTTATCCTGGATCAAACCGGACGGTTCGATTGAGCTGCGCTATAAACCAGTCGTGATCACAAAATACCAGCCTAAAGAGCGAGTCTATTAGAAGAGGTGGCAGCCATGCAAGTTAAAGTCAAAGTCTTCCGCTTTAATCCCGAGATAGATAAACGACCGCATTACGAAACCTATAAATTGGAAGCTCAGCCCACGGATCGCGTCCTGGATATGCTCGAATATATCAAGGGCTACTTTGATGGCACGCTCTCATTCCGGCGTTCGTGCGCCCACGGTATCTGCGGCTCAGATGGGATGCGCATCAATGGGCGGAACCACCTGGCCTGCAAGGCATTGCTCAAGGATCTGCATTCAAACCACATCACCGTCGAGCCCATGCTGGGATTAAAGGTGATCAAAGATCTGATCGTTGACATGGACCAATTTTTTGCCCATTACAAGTCGGTGATGCCTTATTTTATCAATGACGAGCCAGTACCACCCCAGGAACGCCTACAGAGCATCGAGGAGCGTGAACGCTTCGACGATACCACTAAGTGCATCCTATGCGCCTGCTGCACAACCTCCTGCCCATCGTTTTGGGCAAGTGACCAGTATTTGGGACCGCAAGCGATCGTGGCGGCGCACCGCTTTATCTTCGACAGCCGCGACAAGGCAGCAGGTGAACGCCTGAAGATATTAAATGACCAATTCGGGGTCTATCGCTGCCACACGATCTATAACTGCACGGAGTGTTGCCCACGCGAGATTGAGATCACCCAGGCGATTGGGGAGATCAAAGCGGCTATTGTCACCGGGCGATTGCGCTAATCACGATTAAACCGAAATCAAGCTTCCCGGGCGCTCGAACCTCCCGGGAAGCTTTTATTTGCTGAAGTTTCCATGCTATAATCTCGGGCGAAAGCCCCCGTAGCTCAAAGGATAGAGCGAGGCTCTCCTAAGGCCGAGGTTGTGGGTTCGACTCCCGCCGGGGGCGCTAACATTTGTATGACAATTAATGTAATTAACCCTTGTCAAAATTCAAACTATCGTGTATTATTATCTGCGATGAATGTCTGGGTGCCCCCCTCACCCAGGCATTCATCATTTTAAGCTGATTAGATTGCTCCGATCAGCGGTTTGTAACGATCACCCCGCTTAAATCATAGGTCATCGCCCCGGTGATGCGCACGGGTAAAAGCTCGCCCACGGGGGCATCGCCCTCAACAATCACCAGACCATCGATCTCGGGTGCATCACGGTAGCTGCGCCCCAGGGATAACCCATCGCCCTGTCCTTCGAACAGCACATCCAGAGTCTTGCCCACGAAGCTCTGGTTGCGCTCAAGGGATATATCCTGCTGCAGCGCCATCAAGCGGTCATAGCGCTCTTCCTTTACCTCAGGTGGTACCGAGTCTCCCAGCGGCTCACTGGGAGTGCCGGGCTCAAAAGAGAATTGAAATGTACCCACGCGGTCGAAGCAGATCTCCTTGACGAAATCCAAGAGGGTCTGGAACTCAGCCTCGGTCTCACCCGGATAGCCAACGATAAAAGTCGTCCGCAATGCCAGGTCGGGCATGGCGAGGCGCATTTTCTCCAGGGTGCGGTAGACCCAATCCATATTGGCGGGTCGCTTCATGCGACGCAAAGTATCGGGATGGGCATGCTGGAGCGGCATATCCAGATAGTGCACCAGCTGTGGATGAGTCGCCATAACCTCAATCAGGCGGTCGGTAACATAACCTGGGTAGGCATACATGATGCGGACCCAATCCAGCTCCGGCACAGCTTTGGTGATTTTAACCAGCAGGCGGGCGAGACCATCCTTCATCCCGAGATCATAGCCATAATCGGTCGTATCCTGCGCAATCAGGTTGATCTCATGCATCCCAATGGCGCTTAATTGCTGCACCTCTGCCACAATCACATCCATCGGACGGCTGACCGCGGTGCCCTTGATCAGCGGGATGGCGCAAAACGCACACGGGCGGCGGCAGCCATCAGCAATCTTGACAAAGGCGCTGTGACCTTGAACCCCGGCACGCAGCACGCCGCGCTCATCCGTGCCTACCGTGGCTACATCCGGCAGGTGATAGAGCGGCTTGGGGTGATCACCATGGCGTAGAGCATCCACCACGTCGAGGATATCCATCCAGCGGCGTGTACCGAGGATGCCATCGACCCCATGCACACGCTGAGCCACTTCTGCCCCGTAGCGTTGGGTGAGGCAGCCGGCGGCGATTAAAATCTGCCCGGGCTGTTTCCCGTCTGCCAGCTCCTGGAGGACCCCAAATGACTCATCCCTGGCTGGACCGATAAAACCACAGGTATTCACGATCAACACCCGCGCCTTGGGCGGCTCGTCAGTGGATTGATAACCGGCAGCGGCTAAAATTTGAGCCATCGAGGCTGAATCAACGGTATTCTTGGCACAACCAAGTGAAATCATGTGGAACGATTTATTCTTCATTTACTCTTCGTCTGAATTTAAATTACGGTCTTAACGTCGGAGAGGGCGTGGCGGTTGGACCTTTTGGTGTGACCGTAGGAGTGGGAGTAACCGTACCAGTCGGGGCGGGCGTGCTGGTGGAAGGAACCGAAGGGGTAGCCGTCTCAACACCGGAAATGGTGAAGATGCGCTCGACCACCTCACCAAATGAGCCCAGTTGGCCCAGGTCTTGCTGGTTAAAATATACCCGCAGGCTGGAACCGTCCCCGGTGAGCAGCTCGATACGATCATTCCCGGCAAAGGTATAGGCGCTGCCGGGCGTCACCCGGCCCTCAAACACGGTTTCTCCGTCCACGATCACGCGCATCCAGGCACGCTGGCTGGCAACGATATTCACCTGGACGGGGGCATTCTCGAGACCGGGCGTGGAAGCGACTAAAATTGGCGTAGCGGTTGGCTCCAAAGGGAGGGTCGAAGTGATCGAGGATGAATCGATGATCACCGTGGGGACAATCGAAGTTACTGCGCTGGGATTAAGGATGGGGGTACCTGTCAAGCCCATCCCTGGCGTAGATAGTAGGATTGCGGATATAGGGGGTGCAGTTGGCGAAGGTACTTTGGCAGAATTCAGCTTCGATATGCGCAGCGCACCCCACAGGGTAAACCCCAGCAGGAATACAATAATGAAACCACCTGCGAATAGATCCATCGAGAACAGGCGCTTCAGCTGGGACGGCCTGGCGGGTGCCTTACCATCTTCTTCTTGAGGCGAGCCAGTTGGGGAGGGCTTCCTGGCAGCCTGGCGATCATAGAGATCGGCCTGTAAGCCATCCGCAAAGCGCAGCAGGACGGATTCTGTATTGAGGCCAAGAAATGTGGCGTAATTACTCAGCATGCCTCTGCCCTGGACCGGGGAGGGCAGGTGGGCTATATCTCCACTTTCGAGCGCGTGGATATAATGCATGCGGATGTGGGTGTGGCGCTCGACATCCCCAAGCGATAAGCCCATCAGCTCGCGCTGCGATTTCAACGTGCTTCCAAGCTCTTTAAAGATAGCCTCTGAGCTGGTGGATGAAGCTCTGATTTCACTAGCGGGTGCAGGAGTTGCGATGACCGCCGGGCTGGCAGCGGCGTCTTTATCCAGGAGACTGATAAGCTCGTTCGAATCCAGCCTCAAGTAATCGGCATAAGAGCGTATAAAACCGCGCAGCTGCGCCGTGGAGGGAAGTGATTCGAATTTATCTGATTCCAGGGCTACCAGGTAGTGCAAGCGGATATGCGTCGCTTGTGCGGCCTGGTCGAGACTCAATGACTGCGCTTCACGCGCCTGGCGGAACTGACTACCGATGGACATCGACTGTATTATACAGCAGGCTTAAACGATGACACGGGTGCTGTGTGGGCAGGTTTCACCGGTCCAGCACCCGTTGATGATCAACCAAACGGAATGGTCATTCAGTTTCGGTTTCGGTTTCGGCTTCGGTTTCGGTTTCGGTTTCGGTTTCGGCTTCGGTTTCAGCTTCGGCGGCAGGTTCTGGCTCCGCCACGGCTTCCACAGTCACGGGAGCAACAGCCTTGGTGGGCACTGGTGCGGTGTAGGCTTCGCCTTCGCGGTATACGACCACATCGATGGTGGGGATGAGATCCACGGTGAGGCGGATATGCACCTTGTACTCACCCAACATGCGCAACGGTTGAGAATCGATCTGGCGGCGGGCAACTTCAACCCCAGATTTTGCCTTGATCGCATCGACAATCATTTGAGTGGTCACAGACCCATACAACTTACCCGTCTCGGAAGCCTTGGCGGGAAAGACCAGGGTGAGCCCTGCCAGCTGCTTGGCGACGGTATCCATCTCTTGATTTACAATGGCACGCTGGACGTTGGCTTTTTCCTTGATGCGTTCAGCCATTTTAAGCGACTCGGCAGTCGCCAAAATCGCCATACTTTGAGGAAGCAGGTAATTGCGACCATAACCATCGGCAACCCGCTTCACATCACCAGCACGACCCAATTTATAGACGTCTTTCAGGAGGAGTACTTTCATTTTCTCAAGCCCTTTCGGTATCTGCAAAATTTTGCCTGGGCGAAGGGTACAACGCCGCAGGCAAGGTGGGATTTTACCAGGAATATGGATGCGCGTCAACGATTATAATAAACTGATGCCTTCACGCGTACGCTCCCACCGAGTAGAAGCGATCGTGCTGCGCCACACAGACTGGGGTGAGGCGGACCGACTGTTGTGGCTATTCACGCGCGAGATGGGGAAGGTGAAGGTGGTGGCAAAAGGTGTGCGCAAACCACGCTCGCGCAAGGCCGGGCACCTGGAGCCGTTCACACGCGTGGAGCTTTTGCTGGCGCAGGGACGGGATTTCCTTATCGTGACCCAGGCGGAGGCGAAGGAAGCCTACCTGGCGCTGCGCGAGGACTTGATCCGCATAGGGTATGCTTCTTACGTGATCGAATTATTGGACCGCTTCACCTACGAAGAGGGGGAAAACATCGGTTTATACCGCCTATTGAGCGAGACCCTGGGACGAATCGACCAGGAACCTGACCCGGCTTTTGGAGTGCGATACTACGAGGTCAGGCTGCTCGACCTGGTTGGTTTTCGACCCCAGCTGTTCCATTGTGTGAACTGTGGGGAAGAAATTCGAGCCGAAGACCAATACTTCTCGTTTGAGAAGGGCGGGGTGATCTGCCCAAAATGCGGCGCCAAAGAAGCGGGTGTACGCCTGGTGACCATGCCAGCTTTACATATATTGCGTCATTTCCAGAGGTCAAACTACGCCGAGGCACAGCGTGCCAGGTTATCCGCAAGTGTCGACAACGAGCTGGAAAACCTGATGGGGAATTATCTGACCTATCTACTCGAGCGTGGTCTGAATACACCTGCGTTCTTAAGACGGGTAAGAAGGATGGCCGAAACGGGGGATGATTTAAGCTAACCGTCTGTTTAAGATGAACAGAATGGATGTTGTATACCATACATGTGGGGCTATGATTTCTATTCTATCCTATATGTGAGGGTACGTTGTACAACATGTCCATCTTTTCCAAGCATTGTTAACGGAATTACACCGCTGCATGTAGCAAGAGTCTGTGGTTGGCAGCCCTGTCCATAGTGGGAAAGCAATCTTATTGAAGAGTATATTTATTCTCTCTCAGCACTTTTAGGGCGCGTAGAGCGGCTCGAACTCTGTCTAAGGATTTCTGCCTTATTTATTCATAAAAATCACTTGACTTGGAGTCAACTCCAAGTGATAAACTATAAATTAGAGGTGACTATATGAGGATCGCAGAAGTTAGTGAACAATATGCTATTTCGTCGGATACGCTACGCTATTATGAACGTATTGGCTTAATTCCACCCGTAAATCGAAATGAAAGCGGAATCAGAGATTATAACGGAACTGATGTGAAGCGGGTTGAATTTATCAAGTGTATGCGAAGCGCAGGGCTTCCAATAGAAGTGCTGATTGAATATGTCGGATTGGTTCAACAAGGCGACACGACCATTGAGGCCAGAAAAGACATCTTGAAGGAGCAGCGGCAGCTGCTTGTGGCCAGAATGAAAGAAATGCAAAAAACATTAGATCTATTGGACTACAAAATAAGCGTGTATGAAAACGCTGTTTTGAAAAAAGAGAAAGAATTAATTCCAATAGAGCTCTAGAAGAAATATCTGGAAGAAAGTGAAGCGGCAGCAGATGGTACTTTGTCTTATGAGAATAAATAGAAGGATTACTCAAGAAATATCCGAATATCTGCCCTCGCTGTAGTGAGCATGAATTTATCTAAGATCATAGAGTTTTGAAAAATGTCAATTACCAGGATTACTCCGATAAACGAAAAGATAGGAGTTCAGAAAATGCAAAAGCGTCAACTTGGAAACAGCAACTTGGAAGTTTCGGCTCTCGGGCTCGGCTGCATGAGAATGAGCCATGATGAAAGCCCGATTCCCGACAAGCAGGAGATGATCTCTTTTCTTCACGCGGCGGTTGACCGTGGCATCAACTTCTTCGATACGGCTGAAGTCTATGGTCCATTCACCAACGAAGAACTCGTAGGCGAAGCCCTCGCCCCTTTCCCTGGACAAGTGGTGATCGCCACCAAGTTCGGGTTCAAACACGAACCCCAAAAAGGGCCAAGTCCTACAATTGGCCTGGATAGTCG